>NZ_JAMOIE010000067.1 GCF_024448935.1 Stutzerimonas stutzeri | reverse complement strand
CGAATCAGTATCGGGCTTTGCGCCAAGGTGCCGTCAAGCTTTTCCGCTTTTACTCGAAGCTTGCCGCTTGAGGCTCGCTGTTATCCTTCCGAAGGAATACCCATGCCCTGGATTACCCGCCCCGGCTGGCTGGGCAACCTGCTGGCGCTCGCCGCCGGCGCCCTGACAACGCTGTCGCTTGCCCCGTTCGATATCTGGCCGCTGGCCTTGGTGTCGATGGGTGTGCTTTATCTGGGCCTGCGCGAGCTGACGCCGAAACAGGCGGCCGGTCGCGGCTGGTGCTACGGCTTCGGCCTGTTCGCCTCGGGCGTCAGCTGGGTTTATGTCAGTATTCACGACTTTGGCTCGGCACCGCCTGTCTTGGCCGGTGCGCTGACCTTGGGCCTCGTCACCGGGCTGGCACTGTTCTTCCTGTTGCTTGGCTGGGCCTGGGCCCGCTGGCTGCGACAACCGACGGTGCCCCTGCTCAACGCCCTGCTATTCGCCGCGCTCTGGCTTGCCCTGGACGCCCTGCGCGGCTGGATACTGACGGGTTTCCCCTGGCTGTATGCCGGTTATAGCCAGCTGGAAGGGCCGCTGGCGGGGCTTGCGCCGCTCGGTGGCGTCTGGTTGCTGACCTTTGTGCTCGGATTGACCGCATCACTGCTTGTCGAGCTACCCCAGCTTCTGCGCCACACGGCATCGCTGGCCGGAGCATCGCTGCTGGTAGTGGCCCTCTGGGGCGGCGCACTGGGCTTGGGCAACCACACCTGGACAACCGCAAAAGCCGAACCAATCACCGTCGCCGCGATGCAGGGCAATGTCGCGCAAAGCATCAAATGGGACCCGAAAAAACTCGAGATGCAGCTCCTGCTCTATCGCGACATGACCTTCCGCAGCCAACCTGCCGATCTCATCGTCTGGCCCGAGACCGCGGTGCCGATCCTCAAGGAGCACGCAGAAGGCTACCTGACGATGATGAGCCGCTTCGCCCAGGACCGGCAATCGGCCTTGATCACCGGCGTGCCGGTACGCCAGCCCAATGCCGACGGCGAGCTGCGCTACTACAACGGCCTGACCACGGCAGGCGACGCGCATGGTACCTACCTGAAGCAGAAGCTGGTGCCCTTCGGCGAATACGTGCCGCTGCAAGACGTCTTGCGCGGGCTGATCGCCTTTTTCGACCTGCCGATGTCGGACTTCGCGCGCGGCACGCCTGAGCAGCCGCTGTTGCAGGCGAAGGGGTTTCAGATCGCGCCGTTCATTTGCTACGAAGTCGTCTACCCGGAGTTTGCCGCCAGCCTCGCGGCACAGAGCGACATCTTGCTCACCGTCAGCAACGACGCCTGGTTCGGCCACTCGATAGGCCCGCTGCAACATCTGCAGATGGCGCAGATGCGAGCCCTTGAAGCCGGTCGCTGGATGATTCGCGCCACCAACAATGGCGTCACGGTGCTGATCGACCCGCACGGCCGCATCGCCGAGCAAATCCCTGCCTTCGAAGAGGCGGTACTCTACGGCGAGGTCACCCCCATGCAAGGCCTGACGCCCTATCTGCAATGGCGCTCCTGGCCGCTGATCGTCGTCTGTGTATTGTTGCTCGGCTGGGGCCTGGCACGGCGGCTTGAAAGCTCGTAGCTTGAAGCTTGAAGCTTGAAGCTTGAAGCTTGAGGCTTGAGGCTTGAGGCTTGAGGCTTGAGAGCATTCGGCCCGCCGCCAATTCATGCAACGCCATTAAACAACTTCGTGGAGGCCCGCCCCCGGGCGAAGCTTTTGGCTTTCGAGCTGGCACGGGGTCCGCCTTCGCCGCAGGGCGCGCCTCCCACAAAAAGCGGTCCGGCGCGGGGCTTCGGCAGTGTGCTTTTTTGCTTGTTTGCTTGTTTGCTTGCTGCTTTTGACCTTGTGGGAGGCCCGACCCGGGGCGAAGCTTTGGCCTCCGTTTTCCACCGTCGCCGATGTTAAAGACGCAGTGCCCAGATCGTCACATCCGCTTGGCACACCGAAACCACACATCAATGGCTCAGGGAAGCGCCCTCAGCTTCTAGCCTCCAGCCTCCAGCGCTCTTATCGTCTTAACCCCTACCGATAGAGCAGTGGGTAAACCAGCATTCCCACCGCTTCGTTGAGCAAGGCGCCGTTCTGCCAGACGGCCTTCGCCTCGGGCAGCCAGCCACCAAAGGGTCGCCCGCTGGGGACACCCACGAATCCTACCGGGGCGGCGATCACCTCCAGCCCCATCTCCTCGAAACACCAGCGGGACCGTGGCATGTGCGATGCAGTAGTCACCAGCACGATACGTTCGATGCCCGCCGCCTCGAGTATTTCCGCGCTGTAGCGGGCGTTCTCCCAGGTGGTCCGACTGCGCTCTTCGAGCCATTGCGTCGGCGTGTTGAAATCGCGCTCCAGCGCCTCGGCAGCCAGTAGCGCTTCACTCGGCGGCTCGCCATAGTGCAGTCCACCACTGGCCAGGATCGGCAGAGCCGATGCCTTGGCCAAGCGCGAGGCGTAACGCAGCCGCTCGAGCGCAATATGGCTGGGCTGATCGGAACCCCAGCCAGGATCAGCCTGTTCACGACCTGCGCCCAATACGACGATCGCCTGGGCACGCCGGGCGAGGCCGCTCCACGCCGAGCGATCCAGCGCCACTTCGCTTTCAATTGCCCGCGCTGCCCACTCGACCGTCACCGGTAGACTCATCAGCCACAGCCCGCCGAACCCCAGTACGAAACAGAACGCTGCCAGCCGTGGCGAGCGACGCCGCAGCCACCAGGCCGCGAGCAACAGCAACAACAGCCCGCCGGGCGGCAGCAGCAATTGTTTGAAGAAATAGCGTATCGGCATGTCCGGCTCCGGTTGATCGGTCGCCGCAACTTTACCTCCCGGCGCGCCCGTTTGTCGCAGCACGGACGGACGCCCTCAGTGCTTTGGGTAGCTAGACAACCGCTGCCTGGCACGCAGCACCTGAGAGCCACACGCAGAGCAGGCCACCACGCCGGCCCCTTCCGGCCAATGCACGCTGGCGCCGCAGAGCGCGCAGAGCATGGCCTGCTGAAGCGCGGGTGGACTCTGCTTGCAGCGCTTGCCCGAATGCTGCCGCAGCACAGTACGCAACGCGGACCGGGTCGCCTGGCGGTCCAGTTGCGCCTGCTCCTCGGCAGCGGCGTGCCAACCGGACAGCCATTGCGCATCCTGTTGCAGATAGGCCCGGATCAGGTCGAACTCGGCAGGCGTTAGACCACCAACCTCCAATTCGGTCGCAGTCCCAGGGTCATCACCCGTCGTTCGTTCGGCTTTTTCCAGAGCCAGTGTCAACCGTTGCAGCACGCGTCCGTACAGGTTTCCCTCATCCGCCTGGCGCTCTCTACCCATGATTCACCTCGTGTTCATCCCGCCCCCTGTACAAGCGTAGTTCAGACTCGAACATCCACCTCGCACTCGACAAACGGGGCCGAACAATGCTGGCAAATCGGGTTTCCCTCGGTTGCGAAGGGTCATGTATGCTACGGCGCTTCCATGCGCTCGTCTCAACCCGCTGCGCCGCCGTTTTCGTCAGGCTTGGAGCCGGCGGTGCGGCAGCCCGAGTTGCGATGCGAGCAGCCAGCCTCTTTTCCAACGCCAGTAGCCATGCACGAACAGTATCAGCCCCGCGAGATCGAAGCCGCCGCGCAGTCCCACTGGGACGCGCAGAAATCCTTTGAAGTGAGCGAACAGCCAGGCAAGGACACCTTCTACTGCCTGTCGATGTTCCCCTACCCCAGCGGCAAGCTGCACATGGGGCACGTGCGCAACTACACCATCGGCGACGTGATTGCCCGCTACCAGCGCATGCAGGGCAAGAACGTGCTGCAGCCCATGGGCTGGGACGCGTTCGGCATGCCGGCGGAGAACGCGGCGATGAAAAACAAGGTCGCACCGGCCAAGTGGACCTACGAAAACATCGACTACATGCGCACTCAGCTGAAGAGCCTGGGCCTGGCAGTCGACTGGACGCGCGAAGTCACCACCTGCAAGCCCGATTACTACCGTTGGGAACAATGGCTGTTCACCCGCCTGTATGAAAAAGGCGTGATCTACCGCAAGAACGGCACCGTCAACTGGGATCCGGTCGACCAGACCGTGCTGGCCAACGAGCAGGTCATCGATGGCCGTGGCTGGCGTTCCGGCGCGCTGATCGAGAAGCGCGAAATCCCCATGTATTACTTCAAGATCACCGCTTACGCGGATGAGCTGCTGGAGAGCCTGGACGAACTGGACGGCTGGCCGGAACAGGTCAAGACCATGCAGCGCAACTGGATCGGCAAGTCGCGCGGGATGGAGATCAGCTTCCCTTACGACGTCGCCAGCATCGGCAGCGAAGGCGTGATGAAGGTGTTCACCACCCGCCCCGATACGCTGATGGGCGCCACCTATGTCGCCGTGGCGGCCGAACATCCGCTGGCCACACTCGCCGCCCAGAACAACGCCCAATTGCAGGCATTCATTGACCAATGCAAGCGTGGCGGCGTGGCCGAAGCCGACATCGCCACCCAGGAAAAGAAAGGCCTGCCCACATCCCTGCGCGTGCAGCACCCACTGACCGGCGAGTTGCTGCCGGTCTGGGTCGCCAACTACGTATTGATGAATTATGGCGAAGGGGCCGTGATGGCCGTGCCGGCCCACGACGAGCGCGACTTCGCCTTCGCTACCAAGTACCACCTGCCGATCAAGCCGGTGGTGCGCACCAGCGTTGGCGATGAGACTCCAGCCCCCTGGAACGATGCCTACGGTGAGCACGGCGAGCTGATCAACTCTGGCGAGTTCGACGGCCTGGATTTTGATGGCGCTTTCGACGCCATGAAAGTCGCACTGCAAAGAAAAGGGCTTGGCCAGGCCCGCACCCAGTTCCGCCTGCGCGACTGGGGTATCAGCCGCCAGCGTTATTGGGGCTGCCCGATCCCGATCATCCATTGCGACACCTGCGGTGACGTGCCGGTGCCGGAAGACCGGTTGCCGGTGGTACTGCCGGAAGACGTCGTCCCGGACGGTGCGGGTTCACCGCTGGCCCGTATGCCCGAATTCTACGAGTGCAGCTGCCCCAAGTGTGGCGCTCCCGCCAAGCGTGAAACCGACACCATGGACACCTTCGTCGAGTCGTCCTGGTACTTCGCCCGCTACGCCTCGCCCCATTACGATCAGGGGATGGTCGACCCGGCCGCGGCCAACCACTGGCTGCCGGTGGACCAGTACATCGGCGGCATCGAGCACGCCATCCTGCACCTGCTCTACGCGCGCTTCTTCCACAAGCTGATGCGCGACGAAGGCCTGATCAGCTCCAACGAACCATTCAAGAATCTGCTGACCCAGGGCATGGTGATTGCCGACACCTACTACCGCACCCTGGAAAACGGCGGCAAGGACTGGTTCAACCCGGCCGACGTCATTGTCGAGCGCGATGCCAAGGCGAAGGTCATCGGTGCCAAGCTCGCCAGCGATGGCCTGCCGGTGGAGATCGGCGGTACCGAGAAGATGTCCAAGTCGAAAAACAACGGCGTCGACCCCCAGGCGATGATCGACGCCTACGGCGCCGACACCTGTCGCTTGTTCATGATGTTTGCATCACCGCCGGACATGAGCCTGGAATGGTCCGACTCCGGCGTCGAGGGCGCGAGCCGCTTCCTGCGCCGCGTCTGGCGCCTGGCCCACGCCCATGTCAGCGCGGGCGCCGTTGTGAAACTGGATATTTCCACGCTCAGCGATGCGCAGAAGGCCGTACGCCGCGCCATCCACCTGGCCATCAAGCAGGCCAGCCAGGATGTCGGCCAGCACCACAAGTTCAACACCGCGATCGCCCAGGTGATGACCTTGATGAACGTGCTGGAGAAAGCAGCCGCGGCAACCGAGGAGGACCGCGCGCTGCTGCAGGAAGGCCTGGAAACCGTCGCACTGCTGCTGGCGCCCATCACCCCGCACCTCTGCCACGAACTCTGGCAGCAGCTGGGCAACAGCGGCTCGATCATTGATGCACAGTGGCCGGCCGTCGACGAATCTGCTCTGGTGCAGGACAGCCTGACGCTGGTGGTGCAGGTCAACGGCAAGCTGCGTGGACACATCGAAGTGCCGGCCAGTGCCCCTCGCGAAGAAGTCGAAGCCAGCGCGCGGGCCAACGCGAACGTGGTTCGCTTCACCGAGGGCCTGACGATTCGCAAGGTCATCGTGGTGCCGGGCAAGCTGGTCAACATCGTCGCTAACTGATTCGCCTTGGCGCGTGCGCCAAGGCTGGCAAGGGGATACAACATGATCAAACGCAATCTGCTGGTGGTCGGCCTGGCCCTGCTGTTGAGCGCCTGCGGCTTTCAGCTTCGCGGGACGGGCGATACCAGTTTCGCGCTCGATGAAATTAATCTGCAAGCACGCAACAGCTATGGCGAAACCGTGCAGCAGCTCGAAGAACTGCTCAAGGACAACGGCGTCAGGGTTTATTCCGGCGCTCGCTATACCCTGGATCTGGTACGCGAGCAGACCCGCCAGCGCACCGCCAGTTACACCACCGCTGCGCGCAGTGCCGAATACGAACTGACCCAGACCCTCGACTATGAGATCCGTGGCCCGCAGAACACGGTGCTGCTCGAAGACAAGGTCGAGGTGCAGAAAGTCTATGTGCACGACAGCAGCAACCTCATTGGCTCCGACCAGGAGGCCAGTCAGTTGCGCCGGGAAATGCGCCGCGAGCTTCTGCAGCAACTGAGCATGCGCCTACGCAACATCACGCCTGCGCAGCTCGACCAACTGCAGCAGACAGCGGAAGCGAAGAAGCGCGCCGAAGCCGAGGCCATCGAAGCACAGATGCGCGAGCAGAGCCAACGGCCACTGCAATCGCCACTCGAACTGCCGATTCAGTGATGGCACGGTAGCCGCCCTTGGTGTCTACCGCTCGAACCCATGAAGCTTTCCCCCGCCCAACTCGCCAAACATCTACAAGGACCGCTCGCACCGGTCTACGTGGTCAGCGGCGACGAGCATCTGCTCTGTCAGGAAGCCTGCGATGCGATCCGTGACGCCTGCCGTCAGCAGGATTTCAGCGAGCGCCAGGTGCTCAATGTCGAGACCGGTTTCGACTGGGGACAACTCATCGAAGCCGGCGCCAGCCTCTCGCTGTTCGCCGAAAAGCGCCTGCTGGAATTACGCATCCCCAACGGCAAACCCGGCGACAAGGGTGCCGCGGCGCTGATCGACTACCTTGCGCGCCCCGCCGAGGACACCGTGCTGCTGATCAGCCTGCCCAAGCTCGACGGCAATACGCAAAAGACCAAATGGGCCAAGGCGCTGATCGATGGCAAGCAGGTGCAGTTCGTGCAGATCTGGCCGGTGGACGCGCAACAGCTGCCGCAGTGGATCCGCCAGCGCCTGGCGCAAGCCGGCCTTGCTGCCGACCAGGAAGCCGTGGAGCTGATCGCGGCGCGCGTCGAAGGCAACCTGCTGGCCGCCGCCCAGGAAATCGAAAAACTCAAACTGCTCGCTGAAGCGGGCCAGGTAACCACCGAAACCGTCCAGGCTGCGGTCGCCGATAGCGCCCGCTACGACGTCTTCGGGCTGGTTGATGCCGCGCTGCTGGGCCAGCCCGAGCACATCCTGCAGATGCTCGCCGGCCTGCGTGGCGAGGGGGTCGAAGCGCCGGTCATTCTCTGGGCCGTCGCGCGCGAGGTCCGCCAGCTGGCCAACATCGCCCAGCAGTACAGCCAGGGTGCGCCGCTTGACCGGGCATTCAGCCAGGCCCGCCCGCCAGTATGGGACAAGCGCAAGCCGCTGGTCAGCAAAGCGCTGCAGCGACACGATGCAGCGGGTTGGCAACGCCTGCTGATGGATGCGCAGCGCATCGACGAGCAGATCAAAGGGCAGGCCGAAGGTGACCCCTGGATCGGCCTGGCAGATCTTTGCCTTCAGCTGAGCGGGCGCAGGATCGGCCTCTAGCAGCGAGACGCGAAATCGTGTCGGAGCGTCTGATTCGACACTGCCCAGCCCTCATGCCGCTATTGGAATGCCGCCGCCAAGGGATTCTGGACATTTTTTGAACAGGCCTTATGATGCCCTCGCCTGCTAGAGGCAACCAAGAGGGTAAGCAATGAGCAAGCAACGCAAGCGGCCGAACAAGGCCAAGACCCTGGTGGCGCAACCCCTGTTTCGCAGCCGCCAGGAACAACCGAAGAAAGGCAAAGGCAGCTACCGCCGCGAAGCCTCCCAGTCCACCCACTGGGAGGCTTCGGTCCTTCTGGCGGCTTGAAAAGCCAAGCTATTCAAAGCGTGATAATGTCACCTGCCGATGATTTGCCGAGTGTGGTGCATGCTTTACACCTTCGTTCCTGTACTGCTACTGCGTACCCTGATTGCTGGCTCTGCACTGAGCATCGTGGTCGCCTGCGCCGCCGAGCCCGTTACAGCGGCCGCACCCAGTCAGCCGACGACAAGCATTACCGAGCCCAAACCGGACAAGCCGTCCGAAGCCGAGCCGGCGCAGCAGAGCTTCAGCGAATGGCGCAGTGCATTTCGCAACGAGGCCCTTCAGGCCGGAATATCGGCGCAGGTATTCGATCGTGCCTTCGCCGGAGTCACCCCCGATCCGAGCATCATTGTCGCCGATCGCAGTCAGCCGGAGTTCACCCGGCCGGTCTGGCAGTACCTGGACGGCGCGCTGTCACAGCAGCGGGTCGAAGGCGGCCGACAGCTCCTGCGCCAGCACTCCGCGACGCTGGACGGCATCGAAGCGCGCTATGGCGTCGATCGCAATACGCTGGTAGCGATCTGGGGACTGGAAAGCAGCTTCGGCCAGATCATGGGCGACAAGGGCGTCGTTCGCTCGCTCGCCACACTGGCGCATGAGGGACGCCGTCCTGGATTTGCCAAAAGCCAGCTGTTGGCAGCCTTGGAAATCCTCCAGCATGGCGATGTCAGCGCCGATCAGCTGCGCGGCTCCTGGGCCGGCGCCATGGGACAGACCCAGTTCATCCCGACCACCTACAACACCCACGCGGTGGATTTCGACGGCGATGGCCGCCGGGACATCTGGAACAGTTCGGCTGATGCCCTGGCGTCGGCCGCCCATTACCTGCAGGCCTCCGGCTGGAAGGCCGGGCAACCCTGGGGCTTCGAGGTCAGCCTGCCGGACGGATTCGACTATGCCCTGGCCGACAGCAGCATCCGCAAGTCGCTGGCCGCCTGGCGCCGTCTCGGCCTGAGCGGGTGGCCGGCGGGCATGGACGAGGCGAGCGCCAGCCTGCTGCTGCCCGCCGGCTATCGCGGCCCCGCATTCCTGGTCCTCGACAATTTCCGCGCGATCCTGCGCTACAACAACTCATCGTCCTATGCGCTGGCGATCGGCCTGTTATCCGAACGCTTCGACGGCGCCGGCGAGGTTCGGGCAAGCTGGCCACAGGGCGAGCAGCCGCTGAGCCGCTCCGAGCGCCTCGAGCTGCAGGAACGCCTGACCAACCAGGGCTTCGAGCCAGGCGCTGCAGACGGCATCATCGGTGCCAATACCCGCAACGCCATCCGCAGCTTCCAGCAACAGCTCGGCTGGCCGGCCGACGGCCATCCGACGCAGGAATTGCTGGGACGGCTGCGGGCAGAGCCTTAGCGAGCATGGCCGAACTCATCGGCCATGCCCTGTGCCAAGCCGCCCGGCGCTGCGCCTGGGTGACTCGCACTTGCCGGCAAGCAAAGCGCGGTAACGCAGGCAAACGCAAATAGGACACTCGTGCACGACCAGATCGCCTGTGCGGCTCTGCGCCGCGGCGGTGTCGATCCGTGCATGCGTCGACCCGCGGACTGACCGGTCAGCGCCTGTGATAAACTGCGCGGCGGCCACAAGCCGTCTCGTCCCACGGAGCCTCTAGCGGAGCCCAGCTTGCCGATGTCCGATATCTCCCAGTCCAAAACCGTTGCCAGCGGCGATAAATTCCGCACCACTCAGGGCATCACCGCGATCAAGGACGGGCAGAAACGCCGCGCCTCAAGCGAACCCCAGGTATTCGAACCCAAGCCCAAGTGGCTGCGGGTCAAGGCACCCAGCGGCAGCCGCTTCGAAGCGGTCAAGCGCAATGTGGGCGAGCACCGTCTGAGCACCGTATGCCAGGAATCGCACTGCCCGAACATGGGCGAATGCTGGTCCAACGGCACCGCCACCATCATGCTGATGGGCTCGGTGTGCACCCGTGCGTGCCGCTTCTGCGCGGTGGATACCGGCAATCCCAACGGCTGGCTGGATCAGGAGGAGCCACAGAACACCGCCAAGTCGGTGGAGCTGATGGCGCTGCGCTATATCGTGCTGACCTCGGTGGACCGTGACGATCTGGACGACGGCGGTGCCGCGCATTACGCCGCCTGCGTGCGCGCCATCAAGGAGCGCACCCCGCTGGTGGTGGTGGAGGCCCTGACCCCGGACTTCGACGGCAACCTGCACGCCATCGAATGCGTGGCGGACTCTGGCCTGGAAGTCTTCGCGCAGAACGTCGAGACGGTCAAGCGCCTGACCCGTGAAGTGCGCGACCCCCGCGCCGGCTACGAGAAGACCCTGCGCGTGCTGGAGCACGCCAAGCGCCACCGCCCGGAGCTGCTGACCAAGACCAGCCTGATGCTGGGCCTGGGCGAAAGCGACGAGGAAGTGCTGCAGACCATGGATGACCTGCGTGCCATCGGCGTGGACATCCTCACGCTCGGCCAGTACCTGCAGCCGACGCGCAACCACCTGCCGGTCAAGCGCTGGGTCAGCCCGGACGAATTCAACCGGTTCCGCGATATCGGTCTGGAGAAGGGCTTTATGGAAGTCGCCGCAGGTCCGCTGGTGCGCTCCAGCTACCGAGCCGACCGGGTGTTCGAGAAGAACAACCTGGGCCTGGCCGCCCCGGTGCCGGTATCGGGCCAGCCATCCGACAGCGGTCTAATACCGACCCTCAATCTGAGCTGATCGCGCCGGACAACGCCTGACCCCAGGCTTCGCCTGGAGGCGTTTTTGTATCCATCATGCCCGCTCACACTGATCGACAGGCGCCCGGCCTAGCAGTCTATTGCGCCTGTGAGGGTCTGCTGCTGCGCGTAGCCGAGGTGCCTGACCAGTTGTTCACCCAGGCGGGCACCAACCTCGGCAAAGGCTACCGGCCCCGCCACCAGATCGGCTAGCTGGGTCATGGCCATGCCGGCGTAGCCGCAAGGATTGATCCGTCCGAAGGGTTCCAGATCCATGTCCACATTGAGCGCCAGGCCATGGAACGAGCGTCCGTTACGAATGCGCAGGCCGAGGGACGCGATCTTCGCACCCGCGACGTACACGCCAGGCGCGTCCGGTTTGGCCAAGGCCTGCACATCGTAGCTGGCCAGCAAATCGATCAGGCTCTGTTCGATGCGACTGACCAGTGCGCGCACACCAAAGCCTAGCCGACGGACGTCCAGCATCAGGTAGCACACCAGTTGCCCGGGGCCGTGATAGGTCACCTGCCCGCCCCGATCAGCCTGTATCACAGGGATGTCGCCGGGCCACAGCAGGTGCTCGGCCTTACCGGCCTGCCCCTGGGTAAACACCGGCGGATGCTGCAGCAGCCAGATCTCGTCAACAGTGTCCGGCTGTCGTTCGTTGGTGAAGCGTTGCATGGCTCGCCAGGCGACGGGATAGTCCACCAGACCGAGCTCACGCACCCCCAGCAGTGCGATACCCATGACTTGAGCACCTGCGCCTGGAGGACTTACAACCATGCGTGCATGGGCGGGATGTCGGCCCATTACAACACCATGTGCACGCGCCCGGTGGCGCGCAGGTCGACATGGATTGCTTGCAACTGCTCGACGCTCGTCGCCGTGATCAGTACCTGCACGGACAGAAAACGTCCGTTACGACTGTCGCGGCTTACCAACGTAGTTTCATCGAAATTCGGCGCATGCCGGCGGATCACTTCTACCACCGTCTCGCTGAAGCCCTCGCCCGCATCGCCGATCACCTTGATCGGATAGCGCTCGCAGGGAAATTCGATTTTGGGTGCTTGTGTTTCGCTTTTGCTTTCGGTCATGGCAACAGACTCATGATCCGCAAGCGCGCCCGGCGCATAGCGAGGGCACGCTCCAGAGGTTCAGTTGAAGAGGTTGAAGAAGAACAGCTGAATGCTATCCCACAAACGGCTGAACAACCCACCTTCCTCTACCGCCTGCAAGGCGATCAGGTCAGTGCTTTGCAGCACCTCGCCATCGAGACTTAGCTCGACCTTGCCGATTACATCACCCTGCTGGATTGGCGCGGTGAGTTCAGGATTAAAGGTAAGGCCGGCCTGGAGTTTGTTCATCTGCCCACGCGGCAGCGTCATGGTCAGGTCGTTCGCCAGCCCGGCACTGACCTGGTCCTGCTGGCCTTTCCAGACCCGCGACTGTGCCAGCTCGACCCCCTTCTGGTAGAAGGTCTTGGTCTCGAAGAAGCGGAAGCCATAAGTCAGCAGTTTTTGCGTCTCGGCGGCACGTGCCTGCTCGCTGCTGGCACCGAAGACAGCGGTGATCAGACGCATGTCATCACGAACCGCGGAGGCAACCAGGCAGTAACCTGCCTCTTCGGTATGACCGGTCTTCAAACCGTCGACGGTCTTGTCACGCCATAGCAGCAGGTTGCGGTTGGGCTGCTTGATGTTGTTCCAGAAAAACTCCTTCTGCGCATAGATGCCGTAGTGCGCCGGATCTTCATAGATGATCGCGCGAGCCAGTTTGGCCATGTCGGCGGCGGACGAATAGTGATCCGGGTGCGGTAGGCCGGTCGAGTTCATGAAATGCGTGTTGGTCATGCCCAGCCGCTGGGCCGTGCTGTTCATGAGGTCGGCGAACGCTTCTTCGCTGCCGGCGATATGCTCGGCCATGGCGACGCTGGCGTCATTGCCTGACTGGATGATGATCCCATGCAGCAGATCGTCCACCGAAACCTGCGTATTGACCTGGATGAACATCCGCGAGCCACCGGTGCGCCAGGCTTTTTCACTGACGGTCACCAGGTCGCTTTCGGAGATCTGGCCCTTCTTGATTTCCAGTGTGGCGATATAAGCCGTCATCAGCTTGGTCAGACTGGCAGGCGGCAGGCGTTCGTCACCGGCATTCTCGACCAGCACCTTGCCGCTGGCTGCGTCCATCAGAACGTAGGACCTGGCCGCCAGCTGTGGCGGTGAAGGAATGATCGGCTCGGCCCAGGCGGTGGGCACCACGGCCAGCACGGTGAGAAGGAACAGCCGCTGCACGAAGGTGGTGATAGTCATTGCGCTCTCAGAAAGGTGGTGTAGCAAAAAAACGATTACAGATCAGCGTCGCTTGTCTATAAGCGGTAAGCGATGTAGAGCCTTCAATCGCCGCGTACTCGGTGCGGGCTTCCCAAATTGGCGAGACGGACGCTCTGTTCGAGCTGCGTGGCTTCATCGGGGGAGTCGATTGGCCCCAGGCGCACCCGGTGCAGGATCTGCTCCTGGTGGACAACCGAACTCACGAATACCGGCGCTTCGGTCAGGCTGCTGAGCTTGTCGCGCAGCAACTGAGCGGCATCAGGGTTGGCAAACGCACCGACCTGGAGATAGACACCGGTCCCGTTTGCGGCACGCCTGTTGCCGGTCGCAACCTCCACCGGCACGTTGGCGCCAGCATGCTGCGTGGGTGGCGGGGTGTACTGCTCGACAGCTTGCGCCAGCGCCCCAGGCGACGGTTTGGCGACCTTTTGCGGCTGCGCCAGCACCATCGGTGCCGGTTGGCCACGCTCGGCCCACCATCGCTCGGGATCGATACCTTCGACCTTGACCCGTGCGGTCCCGGTTTCTGCATAACCCAGCTTCTTCGCCGCCGCGAACGACAGGTCGATGATCCGATCCGAGTAGAACGGACCGCGGTCATTGACCCGCAGCACCACTGTCTTGCCGTTGTCGAGGTTGGTTACCTGAACATAGCTGGGCAGCGGCAGCGTTTTGTGCGCTGCGCTCATGCCGTACAGGTCGTATTTTTCGCCATTGGCGGTCGGCTGACCATGAAACTTGGTGCCGTACCAGGATGCCGTTCCGGTCGCCCGATAGTTGCGCCCATCACCGATGGGATAATAGGTTTTGCCCAGCACGGTATAGGGATTGGCCTTGAACGGGCCATTGTGCGGTGTGGGTGTTGCGTCAGGGATACTGGACACGTCGACATCCCACCAAGGCGCGCCGTCCTTGTGCGGACGCGAGTAGTCACCTGGACCACTGATGCCTGCAGTCTTGGTGGGGCCCGGCGACGGTGTCGGCGCCGACGAGCATCCGACAACCAGCACAGCGACAGTCGCTACCGCCAGCAAACGAGAGGTCATTGCGCACCCCGCGCCTGGAGCAACTGCTCGGAAAGCTGATGGACTGCCATCGCGTACATCACGCTGCGGTTATAACGGGTTATGACATAGAAGTTGGGCAAGCCGACCCAGTACTCGTCACCGTCGGACCCGTCCAGACGAAAGGCGGTGACCGCAATGTCGTCGGCCACCTCCGTTTCGGTCGGCCATTGCCAACCCAGCTCGCGCAATTCAGCGGCCTTCAGGACCGGCTCCAGCCCCTCGGTCAGACCTTCGCCATGCCGCTCGCCACTTACTGTGGCCCGCGCCACCACTGGTGCCCCCGCTGTCCAGCCGTGTTGCTTGAAATAATTGGCGGCGCTGCCGATGGCGTCGACCGGATTCTTCCAGATGTCGATCCGCCCATCCTCGTCAAA
This sequence comes from Stutzerimonas stutzeri, assembly GCF_024448935.1. Classification (GTDB taxonomy): domain Bacteria; phylum Pseudomonadota; class Gammaproteobacteria; order Pseudomonadales; family Pseudomonadaceae; genus Stutzerimonas; species Stutzerimonas stutzeri_AO. Next base: position 12,846 of record NZ_JAMOIE010000067.1, on the reverse strand, counting down.
GTCCACTGCATAGGCGCGGAAGCTGCTCGGCATGAATTGCGGCAGCCCCATGGCACCGGCGTAAGAACCGGTCAGCGTCAGTGGGTCGACTTGCTCTTCACGGGCCAGCAACAGGAATTCCTTGAGCTGCTGACGGAAGAATGGCTGGCGCGGTGGGTAATCGAAGCCCAGGGTCGACAAGGCATCTATGACGCGATAGTTACCGGTGTTGCGGCCATAAAAGGTTTCGACGCCGATGATGGCGACGATGACCTGTGCCGGCACACCAAATTCCTGCTCGGCGCGCGCCAGCGCCGCCTCGTTCTCGCGCCAGAAGTCAACGCCCTGAGCAACCCGTGAATCGGTGATGAAGATCGGCCGATATGCTTTCCACGCCTTGACGCGTTCTGCCGGCCGGGAAATAGCATCGAGAATCACCTGCTGGCGCTCTGCCTGTGCCAGCACTTCGACCACCTGCTCACTGGCGAACCCATAGTCCTGAGTCATTTCGCGCACGAAATCGGCGACCTTTTCGCCTTGATAACCTGCCGCAAAAACCGCCGGAGCATGTCCGAACGCTGCGAAAAGGCCCGCTCCGCAGAGCGCTCGTGTCAACCAGCCACGTCGTAATCGATCCAAGAAATTCACTCTAGTCAAACGTCAAACCTGTGCGATCCATTTGCGATGGGTGTGGATCGACATCAAAACCCCGAACCCTGATAGCAGGGTTACCAATGAAGTGCCACCAAAACTGATGAAGGGCAACGGCACCCCTACCACCGGCAACAGACCGCTGACCATGCCGATGTTGATGAATACGTAGACGAAAAAGGTCATCGTCAGCGCACCGGCCAGCAACTTGCCAAACAGGGTCTGCGCCTGAACGGTAATGACCAGGCCGCGCATGATCAGCAGCAAATAAAGCAGCAGCAGCAAGCAGACGCCCACCAGGCCGAACTCCTCCGCCAGAACCGCAATAATAAAGTCCGTATGGCTTTCCGGCAAAAAATCCAGATGGGACTGGGTGCCCAGCAACCAACCCTTGCCAAACACCCCGCCTGAACCAATCGCCGCCTTCGACTGGATGATGTTCCAGCCGGTTCCCAGCGGGTCGCTTTCTGGATCGAGGAATGTATGCACGCGCTGTTTCTGGTAGTTGTGCAGTACGAAATACCACATGGCCACGGCGATCGGCACCAGCGCCGCAACCGCGCTCAGAATCCAGCGCCAGCGCAGCCCGGCGATGAACAGCACGAAAGCACCGGAGACCAGTACCATCAGCGAAGTGCCCAGATCCGGCTGTTTGAGGATCAGCACGAAGGGCGTGAGGATCAGGGCAAGGCTGACCATGGTGTGCTTGATGCCTGGTGGCAATGCACGCGCGGACAAATACCAGGCGATGGTCATCGGCATGATGATTTTCATGAACTCGGACGGCTGGAAGCGAATCACCCCGGGGATATTGATCCAGCGGGTCGCGCCCATCGCGGTGTATCCGACGAATTCCACCGCGACCAGCAGCGCTACGACCGCCAAGTAGCCAGCCGGGACCCAGCGCGCCATGAATCTCGGCTCCAGCTGGGCGATGAGCAGCATGGCGCCCAGGCCGAAGCCATAGGAAGTCGCCTGCTTGATCAGCAGATCCACGCTCTTGCCGCCGGCCGAATAAAGAACGAACAAGCTGCCGGCCGCCAGCGTCAGCAGAAGCAAGAGCAGCACCCCATCGATATGCATGCGCTGTAACAGCGTCGCCCGACGGCGCATCACATCGGTGGTCGAAAGCGTGCGGTCGAATGTTCCGCTCATGGCTTGGGCCCCTGTGCCGCCAGGGCCGGCGCATACTCGGCCTTCAGCTCGCCCGCCTCGTTCAACAGCCAGGCGTCCATGACCTGCTTGACCACTGGAGCGGCGACGCCGGACCCGGACTCACCGTTCTCGACCATCACAGCCACTGCTATCTGCGGGTCATGCGCGGGGGCGAAGGCGATGAACAAGGCGTGGTCACGATGGCGTTCGGCAAGTTTGCCGCTGTCATACTTCTCGCCCTGCTTGATGGCCACCACCTGCGCCGTACCGCTTTTGCCGGCGATGAGGTACGCGGCGGTATCGCCTATTTTCTTTGCCGTGCCACGGGCGCCATGCAGCACCTTCACCATGCCATTGATGGAGGCGTCCCAGTAACCGGGATCGCGGAGCTTGATGTCGGGCATCGGTTCCGGATCGACAGGCATTTCACCTTCGATGCTTTTCGCCAGGTGCGGTCTGATCCACTTGCCGTGGGTCGCCATCAGCGCGGTCGCCTGGGCCAGTTGCAACGGCGTGGTCTGCATGTAGCCCTGACCGATGCCGAGGATAATGGTTTCGCCCGGATACCAGGGTTGCCGGTAACGGCCACGCTTCCAGTCTCGCGACGGCATCAGGCCGGCGGTTTCCTCGAACATGTCCAACGCAACGCGCTGGCCGAGGCCAAAGCGACTCATGTAGTCATGCATGCGGTCGATGCCCATCTTGTGGGCAAGGTCGTAAAAGTAGGTGTCGTTGGAACGCAGGATCGCGGTTTCCAGATCCACCCAGCCGTCGCCGCCGCGATTCCAGTTCCGATACTTATGCTTCACATTGGGCAGTTGAAAGAAGCCGGGATCGAACACCTTGCTGTCTTCCGTCACGACTCCAGCATCGAGACCAGCCACTGCCATCATCGGTTTGATCGTAGAGCCCGGCGGGTATAAACCGCGCAGCACGCGATTGAACAAGGGTTGGTCGATCGAGTCGCGCAATTGGCCATAGGCCTTGAAACTGATACCAGTAACGAACAGGTTGGGATCGAAGCTCGGCTGACTGACCATGGCCAACACCTCGCCGGTTGCCGGCTGCAACGCGACGACAGCCCCGCGCCGCCCTGCCAGCGCCGCCTCCGCCGCCTGCTGGAGTTCAAGGTCGAGTGTCAGCGTGATGTCTTTCCCCGGAACCGGATCGGTGCGCTTGAGCACCCGCAGCACTCGCCCACGCGCGTTGGTTTCGACCTCCTCGTAACCCACCTGGCCGTGCAGCAAATCCTCGTAGAAGCGCTCGATGCCCGTCTTGCCGATGTGGTGGGTACCGCTGTAATTCACCGGATCGAGCTGCTTGACCTCCGCCTCGTTGATCCGCCCGACATAACCGACCGAGTGCGCGAAGTGCTCACCCTGAGGATAGTGGCGGACCAGCTGTGCCGCGACCTCGATGCCCGGCAGACGGAACTGATCCACCGCGATGCGGGCGATCTGCTCCTCGGTAAGCTCATACATGATCGGCACCGGTTCGAACGGCCGCCGCCCCTGCAGCATGCGCTTTTCGAACAGCTCGCGCTCTTCGCTGGACAACTCCAGCACCTCGACCACTGCGTCCAGCGTCTTGCGCCAGTCTTCGGCACGCTCACGGGTAACCGTCAGGCTGAAGCTTGGGCGATTATCGGCAATGATCTTGCCGTTGCGATCAAAGATCAGCCCCCGATTGGGCGGAATGGGCTGCACATGGACCCGGTTGTTTTCCGAGAGCGTCGAATGGTGCTGGTACTGCACGACCTGCAGGTAATACAGACGCGCTATCAACACGCCGACCAGCAGCAACACCATTGCCCCGCCCACGAGAACGCGCCGGCGCACCAGACGGGCGTCTTTTTCGTGGTCCTTGAGGGGAATCGGCTGGGACATCTTCGGTTTGGCTGTACTACTTGTGGTAAGGGTGACCCGACAGCAATGTCCAGGCGCGATAGACCTGTTCGCCTACGAGGATACGAACCAGCGGGTGGGGCAATGTCAGTGGCGACAGTGACCAGCGCTGCTCGCTGCGTGCGCACACCTCAGCGGCCAGCCCTTCCGGGCCACCCACCATGAGATTGACATTGCGCGCATCGAGCCGCCAGCGCTCCAGCTCGCCAGCCAGTTGCTCGGTGCTCCACGGCCGCCCCGTCACTTCCAGCGTGACGATGCGCTCGCCGGGTTGCACCTTCGCCAGCATGGCCTCGCCTTCCTGACGAATCAACCGCGCCACGTCGGCATTCTTGCCACGGGTGTTAAGCGATATTTCGTGAAGCTCCAAAGGCAGCTCGGACGGCAGGCGCCTGGCATATTCTTGCCAACCGTCCTCCACCCAGCGCGGCATCTTCGAACCCACCGCAATCAGCTTGATCCGCACGGATCGACTATTCCTGTTCGCCCGCGTGCTGCGCGCGGCTCTGCTCGGCGCCTTGCCAGAGGCGCTCGAGATCGTAGAACTGGCGAGTTGGCACCTGCATCACATGCACCACCACATCCCCCAGGTCGAGCAGAGCCCATTCGCCGCCATCCAGGCCTTCGTTACCAAGAGGGCGTACGCCCTGCTCCTTGACCTTCTCGAGCACGTTCTCGGCGAGCGATTTCACGTGACGGCTGGAGGTGCCGCTGGCGATAACCATGAAGTCGGTGACGCTGGTCTTGCCACGGACATCGATCGTGGTGATATCGGTGCCTTTCAGATCTTCCAGCGCGCTGACGGCCAGCTGGGCCAACGAATCATTTTGCATAATGTAAAACAACCTCAGTTCGACGCCCGGTACAGTCCGTGCGCGTTGATATAAGCCAGCACGGCGTCCGGTACCAGAAAGCGTACAGACCGGCCGCTGGCCAGAAATTGACGAATACGGGTTGCCGACACCCCTAGCGGGGCCTGCCAGACGAAAGCAATTTGCCCGCCGCTGCCGGTAAGCGTCAGCGGATCGTTCACGCTGCGTGCCGCCAGCAGGTCCCGCAGCGCCTCCGGCGGCTCGCTGTCGGCATCCGGCCGTTGCATCACCAGAATATGGCAATGATCGAGCAGCTCATCCCAGCGATGCCAACCGGGAAGCCCGCAGAAGGCATCCCAACCCATGATCAGAAAGACCTGATCGTCATCAGCCAGCTCGGCACGCAAAGACACCAGCGTGTCGAGGGTGTAAGACGGCTTGTCACGCTCCAACTCGCGTGCATCGACCGCAAGCGGAGCCAAGTCCTGCACCGCCAGCCGGACCATGTTCAAGCGATCCTGCGCAGTGCTGTATGGCGTTTCACGGTGCGGTGGGCGGTAGTTAGGGACCAGGCGAACCTCGTCGAGCGCGACCATTTCTGCCACTTCCAGGGCGCCGCGTAAATGCCCGATGTGCACCGGGTCAAAGGTGCCACCGAGAAGGCCGATGCGCCGAGGGGTGCCAGTTGCCCTCATCAAGTACGCACGTGGCCGTCGCCGAATACCACGTACTTCTCGCTGGTCAGACCTTCCAGGCCGACCGGACCACGGGCGTGCAGCTTATCGGTGGAAATGCCGATCTCGGCGCCCAGCCCGTACTCGAAGCCGTCGGCAAAACGAGTGGAGGCGTTGACCATTACCGACGCCGAATCGACCTCAGTAATGAAGCGCCGCGCATCGGTGAAGTTTTCCGTGACGATCGCGTCAGTGTGCTGCGAACCGTAGCGGTTGATGTGCTCGATGGCTTGATCCAGAGAGTCGACAATGCGGATCGACAGGATCGGCGCGTTGTACTCGGTGGACCAATCCTCTTCGCGGGCAGCCACCACATCGCTACCGAGCAATTCACAGGTCCGCGGGCAGCCACGCAGTTCGACGCCCTTCTCCCGGTAGATCGCGGCCAGCGGCGGCAACACACGAGCGGCGATGGATGCATGAACCAACAGCGTTTCCATGGTGTTGCACGGCGCATAGCGCTGGGTCTTGGCGTTGTCGGCGATGCGGACAGCCTTGTCGAGGTCGGCCGCCTGATCGATGAACACGTGGCAGATTCCGTCCAGATGCTTGATCACCGGCACCTTGGCGTCGCGACTGATGCGCTCGATCAGCCCCTTACCACCGCGCGGCACGATTACATCCAGGTATTCCGGCATGCTGATCAATGCCCCAACGGCGGCGCGGTCGGTGGTCTCGACAACTTGCACCGCAGCAGCTGGCAACTGGGCCTCGGCCAGGCCCAGTTGAATGCAGCGAGCAATGGCCTGGTTCGAATGGATCGCTTCCGAGCCGCCACGCAAAATAGTGGCGTTGCCCGACTTGAGACACAGGCTGGCCGCATCGATGGTCACGTTGGGCCGTGACTCGTAGATGATCCCAACCACCCCCAGCGGCACGCGCATCTTGCCAACCTGAATGCCAGAAGGCAGGTAGCGCATGTCGCGGATCTCGCCGATGGGGTCAGGCAGGTTCGCGACCTGGCGCAGCCCCTCGATCATGTCGTCGATACGCGCCGGCGTCAGGGCCAGACGATCGAGCATGGCCTCGTCCAGACCATTGCCGCGCCCGGCCTCGAGGTCCTCACGATTGGCCCGGACCAGCTCCTCGCGCGCGCCGTCAAGCGCGGCGGCGGCGGCTTGCAAGGCCCGGTTCTTCTGCGCCGTGGGCGCGCGCGCTAGCACGCGCGACGCCTCGCGCGCGGCGCGACCGAGGCGGGTCATGTAGTCGAGTACGGACTCGGTCATGGTCTGGCTGGCCTGACTGAAGGGAAAGCGGCTGATTATAGCCACCCATGCGCCTCGCGCACAGCGGCGCCGGGCGAATGGCAGAAAAGCATCCGACCGCAGGTCACGCCACCGAATGTGCCACCTGACCACTCAAGCGCGTCGAAATCCGCCGCTTGGTCAGCGACCGCTCCAGGCTATTCCCAGCGCTATCATGGCCAGACGCTTGAAACCCGGGCGCCAGGTGCCGGGTCGAAGCGTTTCGGACCCAGGAAAACAACCATGCCGGAATGGCTTACCGCACTCTCCAGTTGTCTCACTGAGCACCCACAATGGCTTGGCCTTAGCCTGTTTGTAGTCGCCTGTCTCGAATGCCTCGCCATTGTTGGCTTGCTGATGCCCGGCACCGTGCTGGTGCTGGCCATCGCGGTCGTCGCCGGCAGTGGCGTGCTGAGCCTCGGCGAGACACTGCTGCTCGGCTATGCCGGCGGTTTGCTTGGCGACCTGCTCTCCTACGGGCTGGGGCGCCGCTATCATCAAAATATTCGCAATATTCGCGGCCTGCGCGACCACCCGGAATGGCTGATACGCGCCGAGTCGTACTTCGAGCGCTACGGCATCGCCAGTCTGCTTGTAGGACGCTTCATCGGTCCGCTGCGACCCATGTTGCCGGTGACCGCGGGCATGCTCGACATGCCGTTCGGACGCTTTCTCCTGGTCAGCCTGGTCGCCGCGGCCGGCTGGTCGATGGCCTATCTGCTGCCGGGCTGGGCGGCGGGTGCAGCCGTGCGACTGCCCCTGCCAGAGGGCTTCTGGAGCGAGGCGGGCGTGGTAACCGCCGCTCTGCTTCTGCTCGTCGGCAGCATGGTGCATGGCAGCCTGCATCAGATGCGCTGGGTGACCCCGCTTGCCGCCGGCCTCAGCGCAGCCGTTCTGATTGGGCTGTTCATTGGTTGGCCCTACCTGGCGGAATTCGACGAAGGGCTGATGACCGTCATTCAGGGCGAGCGCAGCCCGATCTTCGACCGTTTCATGGTGGTGGTCACACGCGCCGGCGACTTCCATACCCAGCTGTGGGCCGCCGTGTTGCTGAGTCTGTTGTTGATCGCCACGAAACAGTGGCGCGCGGCGGTCTTCACCATTCTCACGCTGCTGGGCACCGCGTTGGCCAACGGCGCACTTAAGGCGACCTTCGGCCGCATCCGCCCGGAAATCCTGTTGGAGCCCCTGCACAGCTTCAGCTTCCCCAGCGGTCACAGCTCGGCGGCATTCGCCTTTTTTCTCACCCTTGGGGTTCTCGCCGGCCGCGGCCAGCCACCGCGCCTGCGCCTGGCCTGGGTGCTATTGGGCGCCCTGCCGGCCACCGCCATTGCACTGTCGCGCGTCTATCTCGGCGTGCATTGGCCAACCGATGTGATCGCTGGCGCGGTGTTGGCAGCCAGCATTTGCGCCGCGAGCCTGACCCTTGTGCAATGGCGCGCACCGATGACGGCACTGTCGCCGAAAATATGGTGGCTGATCCTGCCGGCCACCCTGGGTCTGATCGGCGCCTTTGCGATCTGGGCATTGCCAGGCGCCATGCTGCTGTATCGCTACCAGTAGTGCCGGCCAGGCCATTCAGGCGCCGTATTATTCGACCGCCTCGCCCTGCAGTTGCTCCAGCCAACGCTGAATCCGCTGCAATTGCAGCGCTGGATCGTCAAGCTGCAACAGTTCGATTTTCTGCTCCGGCTGAAAGGGCAGCAGGTAGGCCAGCTGATGCGCCAGTGAGCGCTGGCCCTGCGCGGCACCGCCCATCCCCAGGGCCTCTACCAGCGGATGCTGACCGAGCGCCTCCAGCAGAATAGCCAGATCAAGATGCTCATCCTTCAGCGGCAGGTCGTCCCCCTCCTCGCGCCAGTTGATCTCGGCAACGGTCAGCTGATCACGCTGCACCTCGGCCGCCAACACATCGAAGCGACGGCCGCCCTCGACGCGTATGCCCAACAAGCCATTGGGGCGCTGTTGCCAATCGCGAATCAACGCTTCACAGCCGGTCAGGGCATATTCGCTCGGCGCCAACCCCACTTCGCTGCCCTCGATGAGACGCACCACGCCGAAGCCATGTCCGCCCTTCAGGCAGCTGCTGACCATATCCAGATAGCGCGCCTCGAAGAGCTGCAGATCGAGGGTGCACCCGGGAAACAGAACGGTATCGAGCGGAAACAACGGTAGCTTCATTCAAACTCCTTACGACAGCATCAGCACGGCCAAAGGCAGCAGCACTGCGGTCATCACGCCCATCAGGCTCATGGCCAGTGCCGCAAACGCGCCGCACTCGTCGCCTTCCTGCAACGCCTGGGCAGTCCCCACCGCATGCGCAGTCAGACCCAGCGCCATGCCTCGGGCGGCAGGATGCTGAACGCCAAACCTGCGCAACAGTTCCGGGCCGATGATCGCACCGATGATGCCCGTGATCATCACGAAGACTGCTGCCAGCGCCACCACGCCGCCGATCTGCTCGGCCACCAGCATGGCGATAGGCGAGGTAACCGACTTGGGCGCCAGGGTCAGCAGGATCATCCGGTCGGCACCAAAGGCCCAGGCCAGCGTCATGCCCAGCGCCGTAGCGCCGGTGCCGGCCAGTAGCAGGGTGAGCATGATAGGCCCGAACAGTTCGCGGATCCTCCGCAGGTTCAGGTACAGCGGCACGGCGAGTGCCACGGTGGTCGGCCCGAGGAGCACGGTCAGCATCTGGGCGCTGTCGCGGTACTCCTCATAGCTCAGACCGCAAAGCACAAGCGTACCGACCACCACCACCATGGACACCAGCACTGGCTGCAGAAATACCCAGCGGGTTTTTTCGTAAGCCCCGTAGGCCAACTGAAAAGCTGCCAAGGTGATCGCCACGCCAAACAACGGGTGATGAATGACCGCGCCCCAAGCCGCCTGCCATTGCATCGCGCTCATGCGCGACCTGCCTTGCGCTGCTGACGGCGAATCAGCGCCTGCATCAGCCAGCCGGTAAACACCAACGACACCACCAGCGAAAGCACCAGTACGCCGACGATGGCCCAGAAATCCTCGAGAATCGCCCCGGTGTAGGCCATCACACCCACAGCGGGCGGCACCAGCAACAAGGGCAGATAACGCAACAGGCTACTGGCGGCGACCTGCAGCGATTCACTCGCTTGCCCGCGAGCCAGCAGCGCTACGAACAGCAACAGCAAGCCGATGATTGGCCCCGGCAGCATTGGCAGAACCATTACGTTGAGCGCAGTGCCAAGCAGTTGGAACAGCAGCAGCCAGGTTAGTCCGCGTAGCAGCATGGAAGCCTCCAGAGCAAAGGAGCGCAATTATAAGCATCTCGCCACACCGACACTCGCAACGGCTCTCCATCAGCCTATGGCGCGCCATTCGCACGAACCATGCTTGGTTGATTCGCCCTCGGCTGCGTGCTGATCTAGCGTTGCGTCACATCGGCACAACACAACCAACACCGGAGGACATATGCCGCACGTACCCGCAGCAGAACTCAAGGACTACATTGGCAAGGAGCTTGGCCGCTCCGAATGGTTCACCGTCGACCAGCAGCGAGTCGATCGGTTCGCCGAGTGCACTGGTGATCACCAGTTCATCCACATCGACCCGGAGAAAGCGGCGCAAACCCCGTTCGGCGGGACCATCGCCCACGGCTTCCTGTCGCTTTCGCTATTGCCGATGTTGATGGGCGAACTGATGGTTCGCCCTGAAGGAACCAAGATGGGCGTCAACTACGGGCTCGACAGCCTGCGTTTCATCCAACCGGTCAGGGTCGGCTCGCGGGTGCGCGTGGCGGCGACGCTGCTGGACGCCTACGAGAAGAATCCGGGACAGTGGCTGCTCAAGTCGCGCGCCGTGATGGAAATCGAGGGCGTGGAAAAACCTGCCTATATCGCCGAAACCCTGGCGCTCTGCATCGTCTGATGTCGCCGGGGTGCGTGGTTTGTCGCACCCCGCCGAGTTTGCGGCATACTGCGGTGCCGCCCCTTCTGGATAGCCACATGCGCCACCTCGCTCCGCTTCTGTTCGCCTGTTTTTTGACCGCCTGCGGTGATGGCGAACCGTTGTTGCCTGCCGACGCCGTGCTGCCTGATGGTGGTCGTTACCGGGGCGAGATGATCGATGGCCTGCTGCAGGGCGAAGGGCGGATCGACTACCCCAACGGCAGCCATTACCTCGGCTCATTCAAGGATGGACAGTGGCACGGTCAGGGCGTCTGGCAAGGCGCCAACGGCGACCGTTACGAAGGTGAATTCAAACAGGGGCTGTTCGACGGCCAGGGCCGTTTCAGCTACGCCACCGGTGGCGTCTATGAAGGGCATTTCGAGCGGGGAAGCCTCAACGGCACGGGCCGCTACAGCGAACCCGGCCTGAGCTACGAAGGTGGGTTCAAGGACGGCCTCTATCACGGCACCGGCAAATTGCAGGAAGCACAGGGCATCAGCTACGAGGGCGAATTCGGCGACGGTCAGCCCGACGGCGAGGGCACCCGCAGCGACACCAGTGGAGTATTCAGCGGCACCTTCAGCGACGGCCGACTCAGCGGTGACGGCCTTTACCGTGGCAATGACGGCGAGCATTACCTGGGCCGGTTTCAGGACGACCTTTTCCATGGCCCGGGGCGCTACGAAGATGCTGCCGGAAATCTCTGGAGAGGCACGTTCAAACACGGCGAACTAAGCGGCAACGGCGAATATGTCGGCATCGACGGTACGCACTACAGCGGACAGTTCACCCGCTGGCAGTACAACGGCGAAGGTGATCTGCGCCAGCCGGACGGCGCTCAGTACGTCGGTCGTTTCCAGGCAGGCCAGTTCGATGGGCCGGGCACCCTCATCCTCGCTGACGGCACCAAGCGCAGCGGTACGTGGCGGGCCGGCCGCCAAAGCCAGGATGCTCAAGGCAAGCGCCTGCCCGACCCGCTGGAGATCGGCCTGCTGCGCCAGGGCCAGCTGTTGGCGGACGCCCTTGGTGCAGTGCCGCCATCGACCCCGGCGGCAGAGCTCTACAGCCTGACCCTGGCCGGCGATGGGCAGCAAAGTGTGTTTCTGCGCGAAGTCGACTACGTGGACGACCTGCTGGCTGAGCGTTTCGCCGCCCGTGGTCAGATCAGCCTGGTCAACCACCGCGACCACCTCGCCGACCGGCCACTGGCCACTCGCGAAAACCTTTCCCGCGCGATTGCCCGGCTGGCCGAGCGCAGCGGAGAAGAAGATTTGATCTTCATCTACCTGACCAGTCACGGCTCCGCTGACCATCAGTTGGTATTGGCACAACCCCGGCTGGCACTCGAGGACCTGCCGGCGGCGGACCTGGCGGCGCTGCTGCAGCCGCTCGCCGAACGCAACAAGGTGGTGGTGATTTCCGCCTGCTATTCCGGCGGGTTCATCGAGCCGTTGAAAAGCCCCAACACGCTCATCATTACCGCCGCTCGCGCCGACCGCGTGTCGTTCGGCTGCTCCGAGGACAGCGACTTCACCTACTTCGGCCGCGCCCTGTTCGCCGAAGCCCTGCAGGAAACCAAGGATATCGTGCAGGCCTTCACGCTGGCACAGGCAAGGGTTGCCGAACGGGAACAAGCCGACCACTATCAAGCTTCGGGGCCGCAGATATGGGCGCCCGAGCAGGTTGTCGAACATTGGCGAGTGCTGAGCAGACAGCAGCCAGCGCCATCTGACTGATCGTCACAGGAAGCCAAACCATGTACCTGACGCCACAGCGCATTTTGCTTGCCGGCGCCACCGGGCTAACCGGCGGGCACCTGCTCGACCGCCTGCTCAACGAACCCACAGTAGCGCGCGTGCTCGCCCCCAGCCGCACGCAATTAGCCGCCCACCCGCGGCTTGAGAACCCGACTGGCCCGCTGCAGACGCTGCTGCCGAAGCTGTCGGGTAACATCGACACCGCGTTCTGCTGCCTGGGTAGCACACTGAAGGAAGCAGGCAGCCAGGACGCCTTTCGCGCCATCGATCATGATCTGGTTGTCGCCTTCGCCAAGCGCGCTCGGGAGCTGGGCGCGCGCCACCTGCTGGTGATCAGCTCACTGGGCGCCGACCCCGCCAGTGCCATTTTTTACTGCCGTGTCAAAGGCGAGATGGAGCAGGCGCTGCGCGCCCAGGACTGGCCGCAACTGACCATCGCGCGACCTTCGCAGCTGCTCGGGCCACGCATGCAGGTCCGTCCGGTCGAACGGCTGACCGCCCCGCTCTTCCATCTGTTGCCCGGCAAATACCGGGGTATCTCCGCCTGCACCCTGGCACGGGCGCTCTGGCGCCTGGCGCTGGAGGAAGGCGAAGGGACGCGGATTGTCGAGTCGGATGAGCTGAGGCGGCTGGGAAGGTAACGCGCGGAACCGCGCGGAGCGCTGGAGGCTGGAGGCTGGAGG
>NZ_JAMOIE010000066.1 GCF_024448935.1 Stutzerimonas stutzeri | reverse complement strand
CCCATCCCAGGTCGTTGTTGCGACGGACTCCCGCGAACACTCCAGGGCGTCTCGTAGGATGGCTGCAACCCATCAAGATCGCCATGCCACCGGCGATGGGTTTCACCCATCCTACGGCCGTTGTTGTGACGGACTCCCGCGAACACACCGGGGCATCTCGTAGGATGGGTGCAACCCATCAAGATCACCACGCCATCAGACCAAGGACGGCCTGACATGACCAGCTACCGGCGCCAGTACCGTCCAGGCGGTACCTATTTTTTCACCCTCACTCTGACAGATCGTCGCGCCGACTGGCTGGTTCGCCATATAGACCTGTTGCGCACCTGTATCCGCTCGGAACAGCTTGCCCACCCGTTCAGCCTGCCAGCCTGGGTAGTGCTTCCCGAACACATGCATGTGCTGATGCGGCTGCCGGAGAGCGATGCCGACTTCTCCAACCGGCTGCGACGGATCAAGGCCGGTTTCTCCCGCGCTCTACCCATATCGAACCAGGCGTCCGCCAGCCAACGGCGCAAGGGTGAGCGCGGGTTATGGCAGCGTCGTTTCTGGGAGCATCTGATACGTGACGAACAGGACTGGCAGCGGCACTTCGATTACATCCATTACAACCCGGTCAAGCACGGTTGGGTCAGTCGCGTGAGTGGCTGGCCACATTCATCGTTCCATGCTTATGTGGAGCGGGGAATCTGTCCGCCGGCCTGGGGTGATGGTGATATAGCCCGTCGGGACATGAACGCTGGGGAATGATCCGGCTGCGCTTGATCGGTTTCACCCATCCTACGGACTGGGGTGGATGAAGGTTTGGCTGATGGGGAACGGAACCTTGAGCAACAATCGCAGCCCGCTTGATGGGTTACACCCATCCTACAAGGTGGGATTGGTTATTGACGCCACACCTCGGCACCAATGAAAAGGCCCGCGCTGGCGTTTGCCTGGCGGGCCTTCTCTGAAAGTTGATGGGCGCGATCAACCACGCCTTTTGGTCAGAACGCCGGCACCACGGCGCCCTCGTACTTCTCATTGATGAACTGCTTGACCTGTTCGCTGTGCAGCGCTTCGATCAGCTTCTGCATGGCGGCGCTGTCCTGGTTGTCCGGACGGGCGACCAGGATGTTCACGTAGGGCGAATCGCTGCCTTCGATGAACAGGGCGTCTTCGGTGGGGTTCAGCTTGGCTTCCAGGGCGTAGTTGGTGTTGATCAGCGCCAGGTCGACCTGGGTCAGCACCCGTGGCAGGGTGGCGGCTTCCAGCTCACGGATCTTGATGTGCTTTGGGTTCTCGGCAATGTCCTTCGGCGTGGCGGTGATGCCGGCGCCATCCTTGAGGGTGATCACGCCGGCCTTCTGCAGCAGCAGCAGCGCCCGACCGCCGTTGGTGGCGTCATTGGGGATCACCACGGTGGCGCCCTTGGGCAGCTCGTCCAGCGACTTGTGTTTGCTCGAATAGGCGCCGAAGGGCTCGATGTGCACGCCGGCGACGCTGACCAGTTCGGTGCCCTTGCCCTTGTTGAACTCATCCAGGTATGGCTGGTGCTGGAAGAAGTTGGCGTCCAGGCGCTTTTCGGCCACCTGAATATTCGGCTGCACGTAGTCGGTGAAGACTTTCACCTTCAGGTCGACGCCCTGTTCGGCCAGCTGGGGCTTGACGAATTCGAGGATTTCCGCGTGCGGGACGGCTGTGGCAGCGACGTTCAGTTCGTCGGCGGCTTGGGCGGAGAAAGCCGCGACAGCGGCAAAGGCGGCAAGCAGTTTTTTCATGGAGGGCTCCTTGTGGGTTCCTGTATCGGTGCCGGTTAGGCAGTTATTTTCTTGAAAAATGCGTGACCAATCTGTCGCCGACGCTCTGCAGTATGTGGACCAGGACCAGCAGCAACACCACGGTGACGACCATGACGTCGGTCTGGAAACGTTGATAGCCGAAGCGGATGGCCAGGTCGCCGAGCCCGCCTGCACCCACCACGCCGGCCATGGCGGTGTAGGAAACCAGTGTGATGGCGGTGACGGTTACGGCAGCAATGATGCCCGGGCGAGCCTCGGGAAGCAGGGCGTTGAAAATGATCTGCCGGGTGGTGGCACCCATCGCCTGAGTGGCCTCGATGATCCCGCGGTCGACTTCGCGCAGCGCGGTTTCCACCAGTCGCGCAAAGAACGGCGCGGCGCCCACCACCAGTGGCGGAATCGCCCCAGCCACGCCCAGCGAGGTGCCGGTGACCAGCACCGTGAAGGGAATCATCACGATCAGCAAAATGATGAACGGCAATGAGCGCAGCACGTTGACCACGAAGGACAGCGCGGCATACAGCGGGCCGTTCTCGAACAGTTGGCGCGGGCCGGTGAGGAACAGCAGCACGCCCAGCGGCAGGCCCAGAATGATGGTGAACAGCAGCGACCCGCCGAGCATCAGCAGGGTGTCCAGGGTTGCCAGCCAGATTTCGTACCCGTCGACATTCCCCAGCAAAGAGCTAAACAAGGCGTCCATCAGCGCAGCACCTCCACGTGCACGTCAGCGGCATCCAGCTGGGCCAGGGCAGCAGCCATATCGCCCCCCACCAGCGCCAGGGTCAGCTGGCCGTAGGGGGTGTCCTTGATGCGGTCGATGCGGCCGGACAGGATGCTGTAGTCGACCCCGGTTTCACGGGCGACGGTGCCCAGCAGCGGCTTGTAGGTGGAGTCGCCCTGGAAGGTTAGGCGCAGGATGCGGCCCGGCACATGAGCGAAATCGTCGTGCAGCTCGCTTTCATCCATCGCCTCGTCTTCCAGCACGAAGCGCTGGGTGGTCGGGTGCTTGGGATGCAGGAACACTTCGGTGACCGGCCCCTGTTCGACGATGGCACCGGCATCCATCACCGCGACGCGGTCGCAGACGCGGCGGATCACGTCCATCTCATGGGTGATCAGCACGATGGTCAGCTTCAGCTCGCGGTTGATCTCGGCCAGCAGCTGCAGCACCGATGCGGTCGTCTGCGGGTCGAGGGCGCTGGTGGCCTCGTCGCAGAGCAGAATGTCCGGCTCGGTGGCCAACGCGCGGGCGATACCGACGCGCTGTTTCTGGCCGCCCGACAGCTGCGCCGGGTACTTGCGCGCCTGATCTTTCAGACCGACGCGTTCGAGCAAGGCGGCGACCCGGCTGTGGATCTCGCTGCGTGAGTGGTTACCCGCCAGGCGCAGCGGCATGGCGACGTTATCGGCGACGGTCTTGGACATCAGCAGGTTGAAGTGCTGGAAGATCATCCCGACCCGCTGACGGAAGCGGCGCAGGCCGTTGGCGTCGAGCGCCGTGACGTCTTCTCCGTGAACCAGGATGCGACCGCCGGAGGGTTCTTCCAGACGGTTGATCAGGCGCAGCAAGGTGCTCTTGCCTGCACCGGAGTGGCCAATCAGGCCAAACACTTCCCCTGCACCGATGGTCAGTTCGGTCGGCTTGAGCGCAGGCACTTCTCGAGCGGTGCCCCGGCCGGCAACCCGATAGGTTTTGTGGACTTGCTGAAATTCGATCACGGGCGAACCTTGTGGGTGCGGTCGTTTGTGCCTGGAGGGTGGCGAAAGGCATGCATTCTACGCATATGCGGCGGGCGGGCGTAGCGAACGGCGGTGATTGGACAAGCCCTCGCCAGCATAGTCTGAAGTCTGAGCAAATCGTCGCAGCGCGCAAACTTGAGCGGCTTTATCGGGTCACTACCTGGTACGCCGTGAATTGATCAAGCGTTGGGCCCGCATGGCCCGATTTCTTTGCGGTTCATCACACCCGCGCAACCGAGGCCCATGATGACGGACAAAAAAGATCCCAAGAACAGCGAGCTCGCCGGCACCGACACTGTCGATCGCAAGAACCACAACGCCAAGCTCGATCAGCTCGAAACCTTCCGCTCCGATGCCACGGGCGAGGCCCTGAGCACGAACCAGGGCGTCAAGATCGCTGATAACCAGAACACGCTGACGGCAGGCGAACGGGGTCCATCGCTGCTCGAAGACTTCATCATGCGCGAGAAGCTGACCCACTTCGACCACGAGCGCATCCCCGAGCGCATCGTGCACGCCCGCGGCTCGGCTGCCCACGGCGTGTTTGTCAGCTACGACGACCACAGCGCGCTGACCAAGGCCTCGTTCCTCGCCGGCAAGGGCAAGGAGACGCCGGTGTTCGTGCGCTTTTCCACCGTGCAGGGCTCGCGCGGCTCGGCCGATACCGTGCGTGACGTGCGCGGCTTCGCCACCAAGTTCTACACCGACGAAGGCATCTTCGATCTGGTCGGCAACAACATGCCGGTGTTCTTCATCCAGGACGCGATCAAGTTTCCCGACTTCGTGCATGCGGTCAAACCCGAGCCGCACAACGAGATTCCCCAGGGCCAGTCGGCGCATGACAGCTTCTGGGACTTCGTTTCGCTGACGCCGGAATCGGCGCACATGGTCATCTGGGTCATGTCCGACCGCGGCATCCCGCGCAGCCTGCGGGCCATGGAAGGGTTCGGCGTGCACACCTTCCGCCTGGTCAACGCCGAGGGCACCAGCCGCTTCGTCAAATTCCACTGGAAGCCGGTGGCGGGCGCCTTTTCGCTGGTCTGGGACGAGACGCTGAAGCTGGCCGGCAAGGACCCGGACTTCAACCGCCGCGACCTGTGGGAATCCATCGAGATGGGCGACTACTTCGAGTGGGAGCTGGGTGTGCAGGTGGTGGAAGAGGCCGATGAGCACACGTTCGATTTCGACCTGCTCGACCCGACCAAGATCATTCCGGAAGAGCTGGTGCCGGTGCAGAAGCTTGGCAAGATGACGCTCAACCGCAACCCGGACAACTTCTTCGCCGAAACCGAGCAGGCCGCCTTCCACATCGGCCACATCGTGCCCGGCATCGATTTCAGCAACGATCCACTGCTGCAGGGTCGGCTGTTTTCCTACACCGATACTCAATTGCTGCGTCTGGGCGGGCCGAATTTCCATGAAATCCCGATCAACCGCTCGATTGCGCCGGTACACAGCAACCAGCGTGATGCGTTTCACCGGCAGACCATCAACAAGGGCCGCGCCAATTACGAGCCCAACTCCATCGACGGCGGCTGGCCAAAGGAAACCCCGCCAGCAGCCAGCGGCGGCGGCTTCGAGAGCTATCCGGAGCGCATGGAGGGCCATAAGGTGCGGGTACGCAGCCCTTCGTTCGGCGATCACTTTTCCCAGGCCACGTTGTTCTGGAACAGCATGAGCACGCCGGAGAAGGAGCACATCATCGGCGCCTACAGCTTCGAACTGGGCAAGGTCGAGCGCGTGTTCATCCGCGAGCGTCAGGTCAACGAGATCCTGGCCAATATCGATCTGGAACTGGCACGTCGGGTCGCCGAGAACATCGGGGTGACGCCGCCGACCGCGCCGACCATCAGCCTCAAGCAGCCGAACCCGCCCAGCTCACCGGCGCTGAGCCTGCTGAATCACCTGTCCGGCAACATCAAGTCGCGCAAAGTGGCCATCCTTGTCGCCAACGGCGTGGACGGTAAGGCTATCGAGGCTTTCAAGCAGAAGCTGGCCGACGAAGGCGCGCTGGCCAAACTGATCGGTCCGTCACCGGCTCCGGTCAAGGCGGCTGACGGCACGATGCTCACGCCTGATGCAGCGATGGATGGCATGCCCTCGATCGCCTTCGACGCGGTCTTCGTGCCGGGCGGCGCGCAGAGCGTGCAGGCCATGGCCAAGAATGGCGTGGCCAAGCACTACCTGCTCGAGGCCTACAAGCACCTCAAGCCGATCGCGGTACTGGGCGAGGCCCGGCAGCTGCTTACCGCACTCAACCTGCCGGAGGATGCCGGTCTGGTGACCGGTGATGACGGTGATGTGGCTCGGGTATTCACGGCGTTCGCCCAGGCCCTGGCGCAGCACCGGATCTGGGCGCGCGAGGCGGCTGCGGAGCAGGTTCCGGCCTGATCGTAGCGGCATGTCCAGCGGCGGCTCGGTTTGTTCCGAGCCGCCTTTTGTCAGGAGGCTGTGTGTCAGCTCAGCTCGCGCCAGTGCAGGTAGCAGCGCAAGTCAAATTCGGTCTGCGCGTAACCCGGCATCATGTGTTCGCAGAGCTTGTAGAAGGCGCGGTTGTGATCGCTCTCGCGCAGGTGCGCCAGCTCATGCACGACGATCATCTGCAGGAATTCCGGCGCCGCTCCCTTGAACAGCGCAGCGACGCGGATCTCCTTTTTCGCCTTCAGCTTGCCGCCCTGGACGCGTGAAACGGCGGTGTGCAGGCCCAGCGCGCGATGGGTGAGGTCGAGGCGGTTGTCGTAGAGCACCTTGTCGATGTTCGGCGCGCTTTTCAGATGGCTCTGGCGCAGCTGCTGCACATAGCCGTACAGCGCCTTGTCGCTCTGCACCTGGTGGCGTTGCGGATAGCGGCGCTCAAGGTAGTCGCCCAGACGCTTCTCGTCGATCAGCTGGCGAACCTGCTGCTGCAACGATTCGGGGTAACCCTGCAGGTAGTTGAGCATGGCCGGCGCCCCCGTCATCGCGTCAGGCCCTGCGCGGCCAGGCAAAGCTGAGCAGGAATATCGCGGCCGCCGAGACGACAATGGACGGGCCGGCCGGCGTGTCCTGATACCAGGACAATGCAAGCCCGCAGCAGACCGCCAGCAGGCCCAGCAGGCTGGCACCCAAGGCCATCTGTTCCGGCGTGCGTGCATGGCGCTGAGCGGCAGCGGCCGGAATGATCAGCAGTGAAGTGATCAACAGTACACCAACGATCTTCATCGCCACGGCAATCACCATCGCGATCAACAGCATCAGGGCCAGGCGGATGGCTGCCACCGGCAAGCCTTCTACCTTGGCCAGTTCCTCGTGCACGGTAACCGCCAGCAAGGGTCGCCATAGCGGGATGAGCGCCAGCAGCACCAGGGCGCTGCCACCGACGATCCAGGCCAGATCGGTCGGACTGACGGCCAGCAGATCGCCGAACAGATAACCCATCAGGTCGATGCGCACGTTCTGCATGAAGCTCAGCGACACCAGTCCGAGCGACAGCGTGCTGTGGGCGAGAATGCCCAGCAGGGTGTCGGAGGCCAGCGGCTGGCGCTGCTGCAGGGTCACCAGCAGCACCGCCAGCAGCACGCAGCAAATGATGACCGCCAGGGTCAGGTTGACCTCGAACATCAGACCCAGCGCCACGCCAAGCAGTGCGGAATGGGACAGGGTGTCGCCAAAATAGGCCATCCGCCGCCAGACCACGAAGGAGCCAAGCGGGCCGGCCACCAGCGCCAGCGCGAGGCCGGCGAGCAGGGCGTTCAATAAGAAGTCGGGCATATCGATCAGTGCTTGCAATTGGGACCGTGGGCGTGAGATTTGCCGGTCACTACGCTGCCGTGCAGGTCGTGGCTGTGGTCGTGCTGATGGTGATAGACCGCCAGGCTGCGGGCATCCTGGCCGAACAGTTCGACGAACGCCGGGTCAGCGCTGACCTGTTCCGGGTGGCCGGAGCAACAGACGTGGCGATTCAGGCAGACCACCTGGTCGGTGGCGCTCATCACCAGATGCAGGTCGTGGGACACCATCAGCACGCCGCAGCCATAGCGCTGGCGCAATCGCCCGATCAGCCGGTAGAGCTCGGCCTGGCCGGCCACATCGACACCTTGGACCGGCTCGTCCAGCACCAGCAGCTCCGGTTCACGGAGCAGCGCGCGGGCCAGCAGCAGCCGTTGCATCTCGCCGCCGGAAACCGATTGCAGCGGACTGTCGATGACGTGCTCGGCGCCCACCTCGTCAAGCGCCGCCAGTGCTGCGGCTCTGTCCACGCCCGGCACCAGGCGCAGGAAGCGCAGTACGGACAGGGGCAGGGTCGGGTCGACGTTAAGTTTCTGCGGCATGTAGCCGACGCGCAGCTTGGGTTTGCGCCAGACGGTGCCGCTGTCCGGCTTGAGCAGGCCGAGCACAGCACGCACCAGGGTGGTCTTGCCAGCGCCGTTGGGGCCGATCAGGGTAACGATCTCGCCCCGATGGACCTGCAGCTGAGCACCTTCGAGCACCGTCTGCTTGGCGAAGCGGACATGAATATCGTCCAGGCGGATCAACGCTTCGTTCATGCCGCGCTCCTGCAGGAAGCGCATAGGCCAACGACCTCGACCGTCTCCCCTTCGACCTGGAAACCGACACCGTGCGCGGCCTGATCGATGGCCTCGCTGATGGCAGGTCGTGCAAGCTCAATGGCGGCATGGCAGTTGCGGCAGATCAGGAACTGGCCCTGGTGCGGGTGTTCGGGGTGATTGCAGCCGATGAACGCGTTGAGTGAGGCGATGCGGTGCACCAGCCCGTTCTCAAGCAGAAAATCCAGCGCGCGGTATACGGTGGGCGGCGCGGCGCGGCGGCCGTCCTGGGCGGTCAGCTCGGCGAGGATGTCATAGGCGCCGAGCGGCTTGTGGCTCTGCCAGACCAGCTCCAGAACGCGTTTGCGCAGGGCGGTCAGGCGCACACCGGAACGCTCGCAGAGGAGCTCGGCTTCGGCCAGAGCATGGCTGACGCAGTGGGTGTGGTCGTGGGGCATGCAGGCCAGCGGAGACTTGGGCATGAGCGAGACGATGTGGCTGAGAGACGTTATTATGTTACCCATTCAGTTCAATCGAGTGTTGCCCGTGTTCCGTTTTTTTTCGATACCGCTTCTACTGTTCGCGAGCCTTTTCAGCAGCGCCCAAGCCCAGGCCGAGATCGAGGTGCTGACCAGCATCAAGCCGCTGCAACTGATCGCCGCTGCCGTTCAGGACGGTGTCGGCCAGCCTGCCGTCCTGTTGCCGCCGGGTGCCTCGCCCCACCATTACGCCATGCGCCCGTCCGACGTACGGCAGATTCGCAGCGCCGATCTGCTCTACTGGATCGGCCCGGACCTGGAAGGTTTTCTCGCGCCGGTGCTGGAAGGCCGCAAGCGGCCGAGCGTGGCGATACAATCGCTGCCCGGACTGACCCTGCGTCATTTCGGCGAGGCAGCCGGCGGGCACGAGGCCGAGCATGATCGTCACGACGCGCATGCAGACGAGGCGCACGGCGAGCATTCCGAGCAGCTCCACGATGAACATGACGACCGCGCTCATGAAGCCGCCGATGCCCGGGCCACCGACCAGGACGATCACGAACACGATCACGCCCACCGTCCCGGCAGCCTGGACGCGCACCTCTGGTTGTTGCCCGCCAATGCGGTGACCATCGCCGAGGGCATGGCGCAGGACATGGCCAGGGCCGACCCGGTCAACGGCGAGCGCTACCGAGCCAACCTGGCCGCATTCACGCAGCGACTGGGTGCGCTCGATAAGCGGCTCAGCCAGCGTCTGAGCGAAACCCGAACCAAGCCGTTCTTCGTCTTCCATGAGGCCTTCGATTATTTCGAAGCCGCTTATGGGATCAAACACGCCGGCGTGTTCAGCGCCGGTGGCGAAGCCCAGCCCGGCGCGCGGCATGTTGCCGCCATGCGAGAGCGTCTGGAACAGGCCGGTCCGAGCTGCGTGTTCTACGAGCCTCCGGTTCGTCCGCGCCTGGCGGACAGCCTGATCCGGGGCCTGCCAGTCAAGGTCACCGAGCTGGACGCGCTGGGTTACGGCATCGACGCCTCGGCGGGCGGCTACGAGCAGTTGATCGATAACCTCGGTCGCTCGCTGGCGGAATGTCTGGAATCGCTCTGACCCCTCGATTCATGGCGCTCGGCCGCAACACTCCGCCGGGCGCTTGTCCGGGTCGTCCGTCGGCCGACTTGATGCGCGTCATAGTGCTTCTGGCGCTCGTGGCTATGCTTCGTGTTCTGGTTTCCACTCCATCGACACGAGGATGCGCAGCGCATGGCGAAGACGGACGGGCCCATCACGGCAGAGACGAAAACCACCCCAGAAATCGCTCTTCAGACGGCCTCCGAAGACATCTGGGCGCAAAAATACCGCCTGACCCGCAAGGACGGTAGCGCCGTTGATGACAGCGTCGACGCCACCTGGCAGCGGGTTGCGCGCGCGCTTGCTGATGTGGAAGAACAGGATGCCCGCGGGCACTGGTACGAACGCTTCCTCTGGGCTCTGCGCAACGGCGCCATCCCCGCCGGGCGGGTCATTTCCAACGCTGGCGCGCAGGACTACAAACCGGCCACCTCGACGATCAACTGCACCGTGTCCGGCACTATCGCTGACTCGATGGACGACATCCTCGGCAAGGTGCATGAAGCCGGCCTGACGCTCAAGGCCGGCTGCGGCATCGGTTACGAGTTCAGCACCCTGCGCCCACGCGGCTCCTTCGTCTCCGGCGCGGGCGCGCACACCAGCGGCCCGCTGTCGTTCATGGATATCTTCGACAAGATGTGCTTCACCGTCAGCTCTGCCGGTGGCCGCCGCGGCGCGCAGATGGGCACTTTCGACGTCGGCCATCCGGACGTGCGCGAATTCATCCGCGCCAAACGTGAAGACGGCCGGCTGCGGCAATTCAACCTCAGCTTGCTGATCACCGACGAGTTCATGCAGGCGGTGGAGAGCGATGCCGACTGGCCGCTGATCTTCCCGCTGCACCTGAAGGAAAAAGCCGAGCTTGATCTGGCCGATACCGAACAGGTGGTGTGGCGCGAATGGCCGAGCCATGACGGCTACATCGTCCGCGACGACGGCCTCGTGGCCTGCAAGATCTACGGGCGGGTCAAGGCGCGGCACCTGTGGGACATGATCATGGTCTCGACCTATGACTACGCCGAGCCGGGTTTCATCCTCATCGACCGGGTCAACCAGCTGAACAACAACTGGTGGTGCGAGGCGATCCGCGCCACCAATCCCTGCGTGACTGGCGATACCTGGGTCCAGACCAGCCAGGGTCCGCGTCAGGTACGGCAGCTGTTGGGCACGCCGTTTCAGGCGCGTGTCGACGGAATCGATCATGCCAGCGGCGACCGGGGCTTCTTCCATACCGCTGATAAAGCCGTGTTGCGCCTGGAAACCGCAGAGGGTTACCAGCTTCGCCTGACAGCCGATCACCAGATTCGGCGGGTGGTTCATTCGACCCGCTGGAGCCTGGAAACCGCCTGGTGCCCGGCCGGCGAACTGGCGGTCGGGGATCAGGTGTTGCTCAATGATCATCGTGGCAATGCAGCCTGGGAGGGCCGGCTTGGTTTCGATGAGGGGTATCTCCTGGGCCTGCTGGTTGGTGACGGGACGCTCAAGCAAGAGGCCGCGGTGCTTTCCGTTTGGCAGGCAGCGGAGGTCAATGCGAGTCCCTGCGTTGCCTCCGCGCTGATGCAGGAGGCCATGCGTTGTGCCGGTAGCCTGCGTCACCGCAGTGATTTCGCCGGCTGGTCCGCCGTAGCGGGGCGCAATGAATGGCGCGTGAAGTCTGCGGCGCTGCGAGACCTTGCGTTCGAGTTGGGCATGCGGCCAGGCAGCAAGCGCATCACACCCGCGCTCGAACAAACGTCCAGCGATGCCTATCGTGGCTTCTTGCGCGGCTTTTTCGATGCCGATGGATCGGTCCAAGGCTGCCAGGCCAAAGGGCTTTCGGTTCGGTTGGCGCAGTCCGATCTCGAATATCTGCAGGCCGTGCAGCGGATGTTGCTGCGTCTGGGCATCACCGCGCGGATTTACTGCGAACGACGCCCGGCCGGGGTTCGGCCAATGCCCGACGGCCACGGCGGCACGCGTGGCTATCCAACTCGCGCCCAGCACGAACTGGTAATCAGCGGCGGATCGATCGCCAGCTATGCCGCATTGATCGGCTTCGCCGACCCGATAAAACAGTCCCGTCTTGAGTGCGGGTTGGCCAGTTATCGGCGCGCGATCAATCGTCCCCGCTTCGTGGCCACGGTAGCCGCTCTGGTAGACGACGGCGTCGAGCCGGTCTATGACGTCCAGGTGCCGGGCATCAACACCTTCGACGCCAATGGCCTGCATGCCCACAATTGTGGCGAGCAGCCGCTGCCGCCCTATGGCTCCTGCCTGCTGGGCTCGATCAACCTGACCCGCTTCGTCATCGATCCGTTCGGCGTCGATGCACGTTTCGACTGGGACACCTACCGCGAGGTGGTGCGGGTCTTTACCCGCATGCTGGACAACGTGGTGGAAATCAACGGCCTGCCTCTGCCACAGCAGCGCCACGAGATCGAGAGCAAGCGCCGCCACGGCATGGGCTTCCTCGGCCTCGGCTCGACCTTGGCCCTGCTCAAGTTGCGCTACGGCAGCCCGGAAGCCTGTGTGTTCACCGAAGAAGTCGCCCGTGAAATGGCGCTGGTCGGCTGGGAGCAGGCGTTGGACCTGTCGAAGGAAAAGGGCCCGGCGCCGCTGCTGACCGAAACCTTCGAAGTCACCGCCGAGATGCTGCGCAAGCGTCCGGAGATGAAGGAGGACGGTTACCAGATCGGCGATCAGGTACCGGGCCGCGTATTGCACGCGAAGTATTCGCGCTACATGCAGAAGATCGCCGAGTACGCGCCCGAGCTGATCGAGGCGCTGGCCGAGCAGGGCGCACGCTTCACCCACCACAGCTCCATCGCGCCCACCGGCACCATCAGCCTGAGCCTGGCCAACAACGCCTCCAATGGCATCGAGCCGAGCTTCGCCCATCAATACTCGCGCAACCTGATCCGCGCCGGGCGCAAAGCCAAGGAAAAAATCGAAGTATTCAGCTACGAGTTGCTGGCCTACCGCACGCTGATCAATGCCAAGGCGCAGCCAGGCTCCAGCGACCCGTCGCAGCACCTGCCCGACTATTTCATCACTGCCGATGACGTCACTCCGACACAGCACGTCGACATCCAGGCCGCGGCGCAGAAATGGGTCGACTCGTCGATTTCCAAGACCGCCAATGTGCCCACCGACTACCCGTTCGAGGCGTTCAAGGACATCTACCGCTATGCCTGGCGCCAAGGCCTCAAGGGCTGCACCACCTTCCGCTTCAACCCGGCGGCATTCCAGGGGGTGCTGGTCAAGGAGGCCGATCTGGAGAAGACCCTGTACCGCTTCATTCTCGAAGACGGCAGTGTGGTCGAGCTGAAAGGCAATGAAGAGGTCGAGTATGACGGTGAGGTCAATTCTGCCGCCAACCTGTTCGACGCCTTGAAAGAAGGCTACTACGGCAAATACTGAGTCCCGACTGATAGCCGGGCGGCCCGCACCGCCCCTGTGGAGAACAAGCAATGACCGTAAAGATCACTCAGCGCATCAAGGGCTTCAAGGTCGTCGACGAGACCTTGGAGCGTCCAGCCGTCACCGCCGACAACCCCACTGGCAAGACCACTGTGGTGGAAATGGATGAAAGTTTGCAGCGCCCGGAAACTCTGGTCGGCATGACCTACAAGATCAAGTCGCCGCTGTTCGAACATGCGCTCTACGTGACCGTCAACGACGTGGTCCTCAACGCCGGCACACCCCACGAGCAGCGGCGGCCGTTCGAGATCTTCATCAACTCGAAGAACATGGATCACTTCCAGTGGATCGTCGCGCTCACCCGGATCATGTCTGCAGTGTTCCGCAAGGGCGGTGACTGCACCTTCCTCGTCGAGGAACTGAAAGCGGTGTTCGATCCCCGCGGCGGCTATCTGAAAAAGGGTGGCGTCTATATGCCGTCCATCGTGGCGGAAATCGGCGGCGTACTGGAGCGCCATCTGATCCACATCGGCATGCTCGAAGGCCAGGCGCTGGATGAAACCCAACGCAAGTACCTGGCCGAGAAACGCGCCGCCTACGAGGCCAGTCAGGGTGCTGCGGTGCTGGAACCAGGCGATGGCTTCCCCGCCGGCGCGCAGCTGTGCAACAAATGCAGCACCCTGGCGGTGGTGCAGATGGATGGCTGCGCTACCTGCCTGAATTGCGGCAATTCCAAGTGCGGCTAGACCGAGCGGATGACGCCTTCGGCTAATTTACGTCTGCAAGCCATAAGCCATAAGAGGGCGTCGGCTTTTTTCTTGCAGCTGCTTCTACCGCTTCAGCATCGCCCGCATCGCCGCCAGCGCGTCGTTGCCGCGGGCGGCTTTGACTTCCACCGGCGCGTCGTCCTGGCCTTCCCACTCCAGATCTTCCTGCGGCAATTCGGCGAGGAAGCGGCTGGGCATGCATTCGATGATCTCGCCGTACTGCTTGCGCTTGGCGGCAAAGGTCATCGCCAGGTTCTGCCGCGCGCGGGTGATGCCGACATAGGCCAGGCGGCGTTCTTCCTCGATGGTGTCGGCCTCGATGCTGGAGCGGTGCGGGAGGATTTCCTCCTCCATGCCGAGGATGAACACGTAGGGAAACTCCAGCCCCTTGGACGCGTGCAGGGTCATCATCTGCACGCCGTCGGCGCCTTCTTCCTCTTCCTGCTGACGCTCGAGCATGTCGCGCAGCACCAGTTTGGCGATGGCTTCCTCGATGGTCATCTCGCCTTCTTCGTCCTTCTCCAGGGTGTTCTTCAGCGCATCGATGAGGAACCAGACGTTGCCCATGCGAAAGTCCGCGGCCTTGTCGCTGGAGGTCTGCTGGCGCACCCAGGTCTCGTAGTCGATATCCATGACCATGCTGCGCAGGGCTGCGATCGGGTCGTTCTGCGCGCACTGCTGGCGCAGGTTGTCCATGTAGCGCTTGAAGCGCGACAGCCGGTCGGTGAAGCGGCTGTCCAGATGCTCGCCCAGGCCCATCTCGTCGCAGGCGGTGTACATGGAAATCGTGCGCGCGGTGGCGTAGTTGCCGAGCTTCTCCAGGGTGGTCGAGCCGATCTCGCGGCGCGGCACGTTGATCACGCGCAGGAAGGCGTTGTCATCGTCCGGATTGACCAGCAGGCGGAAGTAGCTCATCAGGTCCTTCACTTCCTGCCGGGCGAAAAAGCTGGTGCCGCCGGACAGGCGATAGGGAATCTGATGGTGCTGGAGTTTCAGCTCGATCAGCTTTGCCTGGTAGTTGCCGCGGTAGAGGATGGCGAATTCGCTGTAGGGCCGCTGGGTTTTCAGGTGCAAGGTGAGGATTTCCATCGCCACGCGCTCGGCCTCGGCTTCCTCGTTGCGGCAGCGAATGACCCGTATCGCGTCGCCATGCCCCATTTCGGACCACAACTGCTTCTCGAAAGCGTGCGGGTTGTTGGCGATCAGCACGTTGGCGCATTTGAGGATGCGGCTGGTGGAGCGGTAGTTCTGCTCCAGCATCACCACTTTCAGCGAGGGAAAGTCGTCCTTCAGCTGCATCAGGTTTTCCGGCCGTGCGCCGCGCCAGGCGTAGATCGACTGGTCGTCGTCACCCACCACGGTGAAGTGCGCGCGCTCCTGCACCAGCAGCTTCACCAGCAGGTATTGGCTGGCGTTGGTGTCCTGATACTCGTCCACCAGCATGTAGCGCACCTTGTTGCGCCACTTCTCCAGCACCTCGGGGTGGTCCTGGAACAGCTTGACCGGCTGCAGGATGAGGTCGTCGAAATCCACCGCGTTGTACGCCTTGAGCGTGCGCTGATAGTGGGTGTAGACGACGGCCGCAGTCTGTTCCTTCGGGTTGCGCGCGTTTTCCAGGGCCTCTTCGGGCAGGATCAGGTCGTTCTTCCACTTGCCGATGTAGCCCTTGATCTCGTCGACGCCGTCATCGCCGGCGTATTCCTTCTGCATGATGTCGGTCAGCAGCGCCTTGATGTCGCCCTCGTCGAAGATTGAAAAGCCGGGCTTGTAACCCAACTTGGCGTATTCCTTGCGAATGATGTTCAGGCCGAGGTTGTGGAAGGTCGAGACCGTCAGGCCGCGGCCTTCTCCTCCGCGCAGCAGGCTGCTGACGCGCTCCTTCATCTCGCGCGCGGCCTTGTTGGTGAAGGTCACGGCGACGATATACTGGGCGCGGATGCCGCATTGCTGGATCAGGTAGGCGATCTTGCGGGTGATCACGCTGGTCTTGCCGGAGCCGGCGCCGGCGAGCACCAGCATGGGGCCGCCGACGTAGTTCACGGCTTCCTGCTGCCGGGGATTGAGTCGGGACATCGTCGTTTGGTCTGTCGAAACGGGGGCGAGAGTTTAGCAGGGCTGGCCCGTCGAATTGGGATCGGTCGGCGGTTGCAACTACCGGTCGTCGCCGGCGAGGCTGGGTTATCCATCGCAATGCTCTAGTCTATGCGCCGCGGCGCCCGCTTTAGGCTGCTCAGCTTGCCGCCCCGCTTCACACAGGGAGGTGGATCCGTCGAGGTGGCAATGCCATCTTCTGCTCCGTACGAACCGGGGAAACACCGTGACATCTTCTATACAACCCATGCGTCTGGTTCTGCTGGCCGATGTGCCCAGGTGGACCGAAGAGCTTCAGGTTGCCCTGGCGTCCGTGCGCGGCCGCCATCGGCTGAGCGTGGCCGAAGACTGGTCGGCCGCCATTGATCTGCTTGCCGAGTCCGGTCACGCCTTGCTGATTGCCACGCCGGGCTGTCGCCCCGCGTCGGCGCACTTCCCCTGGCCTACCGTTTTGTTGCTCGAAGACGAACCCGCGGAGCTGCCGGAAGGTGTCATCGACTGGCTTCCCGGCCCCCGTTTGAGTACCGACATGCTGCGGCGTTGTGTGCGTTATGCCCGCGAACGGTGCAACCTGGAGGGCGCCCTGCAAAGGCTGGCCGTGCAGGACCCGCTGACTGGCATTGCCAATCGCCAGGGGTTTCAGGCATTGCTCGCATCGCGCCTGGCCGAGCACGAAGGAGAAGGACTGACGCTTGGGTGTCTGGATCTGGATAACTTTCGCCGGGTCAACGAGGCCCTGGGGCATCAGGCTGGTGACCGTCTGATTCTGCAAGTCGTGGCGCGCCTGAAGGCACAGCTGGAGGTGGGCGACACCTTGGCTCGCCTGGGCGGCGACGAGTTTGCAGTGTTGCTCGATACCGAGCGGCAGCCTGATCGCGCTGACCGGATCGCTGACCGTATTGTCGAGGCACTGGCCGAGCCCTACTGGATTGACGGCGACACCCTGATGCTCGGCTGCAGTCTTGGGCTGGCGAATGCCAAGGCCGATACAGACCCCGACCAACTGCTCTGGCTGGCACAGGTGGCCATGCGCCAAGCCAAGGCGAGTCAAGGCTGTTCCTGGTCTCTCTACAACGAGCGGGTCAACCGTAGCGCCAGTCACCTTGCTGATCTGGAAGGCGAGCTGCGCCGTGCGCTGCGGCGCGATGACCTTGAGCTGCACTATCAGCCGCGACTCTGCATCGACACCGGCCGCATCGTTGGCATGGAGGCGCTGGTGCGCTGGCCGCATGCCGAGCGTGGCCTTCTCGGGCCAGACGAATTTATCCCCATGGCCGAAGAAAGCGGCTTGATTGTGCCGCTCGGCTACTGGGTGATCGCGCGGGCGCTGCGCGACATGCAAAGCCTACGCGAAAGCGGTGCAGGCGAGCTGCACATGGCCGTCAACCTATCGTTCCGCCAGTTTCAGGACAGCCAGTTGCTGGCAACCCTGAAGCGGCTGATCGAGGAGCGCGGCGTGGATCCGCATTGGCTGGAGTTCGAACTCACCGAAACCGCAGTGATGCGCCGCAGCGATCAGGTTCGCGGCACCATGAACGCCCTGGCAGCGCTGGGTGTGCGCTTCTCGCTGGATGATTTCGGTACCGGCTTCTCTTCGTTCGTACACCTGAGTCGACTGCCGATCAGTCTGCTCAAGATCGACAAGAGTTTCGTCGACCAGATGGCCGCGCGCCCGCAAAACGGTCGGCTGGTGCGCGCGATGATCGACCTGGCGCATAACCTGGGATTGGAAGTGGTGGCCGAAGGCGTGGAGGGCGCCGCGCAACTCGGCCAATTGCGTCGCTTCGGTGCCGACCAGGTGCAAGGCTATCTGATCAGCAAGCCGCTGCCCCTGGCGGAGCTTGGGGTTTTTCTCAATGGTGGGCTCACCGCCGAAGCCAGTTGCTGAAACGAAGCGCCGGGCATGAGCCCGGCGCGGTGTGTCAGCGAACCATATGCAGGAAATGCATGTGCTTCTCGTACTGGTCCAGGATATCGCCGATCACGCCCTCACGGCTCCAGCCCATCACGTCATAATTCTGCCCGCCTTCCCTGAGGTGAACCTCGGCGCGGAAGTAGGTCGCCTCGTCAGAATCGCCCTCTTCGGTGGCGACAAAACTCGGCATCGGATAGCCGCGCGGGCGGATCTGGTAGATGAAATCGGGTGCGCCCTCATGGGTGATCTGCAGCCCGGTGCGGTTGTCTTCACCGCCTGTAAGCTCCACGGCGTACCCCTGCTTGCGCAGTTCTTCCGCCACTTCAGCGCACGCGGGCGCCGCGACTGCGCCGATGAAACGCTCCACGTCGCGACGGCGTGGGTACTTGGTCAGGTTCTGCACCCGACGGCGCCAGCCACCCTCAGATTGCGGCGCTGTGGGCGTGGTGCTGACCGTCTGATAGCGCAAGCCTTGTTTGGTGGCATCCACGCGCAACGCCTTGAGCAAGCCCCACATGGCGCAGAGCAGCACGATGGTGAAGGGCAGGGCACTGGCAATGGTTGCGGTCTGCAACGCGGTCAGGCCGTCCGCGAGCAGCAGGGCGATGGCGACAACACCCATGGAACTGGCCCAGAACACGCGCTGCCACACAGGTGTCTGGCCTTGACCGCCGGAGGCGAGCATGTCCACGACCAGCGCGCCGGAGTCCGCCGAGGTGACGAAGAACACCACCACCATGATGATTGCGATCAGTGACAGCAGCGAGGCGAAGGGGAAATACTCGAGGAAGGCGAACAGGGCCAGTGAGCTGTCTCGCTCGATGGCTTCGCCCAGGCTGGTGACGTGTTCCCAGAGGATCATGTGGATCGCTGTATCGCCGAACACCGTCATCCACAGCAGGGTGAAGGCTGTCGGGACCAGCAGCACGCCGGTGACGAATTCGCGGATGGTGCGGCCTCGCGAAATGCGTGCGATGAACAGCCCGACGAAGGGCGACCAGGCCAGCCACCAGCCCCAGTAGAACAGCGTCCAGCCGCCGATCCAGTCGTTCGGCTCGTAGGCGTAGAGGTTGAAGGTCGCGGTGACGATCTGGGCGAAGTAGTTACCGGTGTTCTGCACGAATGTCTGCAGGATGAACACGGTCGGCCCGGCGATCAGCACCAGCAACAGCAGCAGAATGGCCAGCGTCAGGTTCAGTTCCGAGAGTCGCCGTACGCCCTTGTCCAGGCCAGTCACCACCGAGATAGTCGCCAGCACGGTGGTGCCCGCAATCAATGCGATCTGCACCGGGACGGAAATGGGCACGCCATACAGGTGATTCAGTCCGGTGTTGATCTGCGTGACGCCCAGCCCCAGCGAAGTGGCGACGCCGAGGACGGTGCCGATAATGGCGAAGATGTCTACCGCATGGCCGATCGGGCCGTAGATGCGTTTGCCAATCAGCGGGTACAGGGCGGAGCGCAGCGTCAGCGGCAAGCCCTGGCGAAAGCTGAAGTAGGCCAGAATCATCGCGACGATGGCGTAGATGGCCCAGGCATGCAGGCCCCAGTGGAAGAAAGTGATCTTCATGGCCTCGCGCGCAGCAGCGACGGTGCCGCCTTCGCCAACCGGCGGCGAGAGGAAGTGCATGACCGGCTCGGCGACGCCGAAGAACATCAGGCCGATGCCCATGCCGGCCGAGAACAGCATCGAGAACCAGGTCAGATAGCTGTAGTCCGGCTCGCTGTGGTCAGGGCCCAGCTTGATCTCGCCATAACGGCTGAGCGCCAGTAATACGACCATCAGCAAGATGATGGCGACTGCAAGAATGTAGAGCCAGCTGACATTGGCGATGATCCAGGCCTGGACATCGCTGAACACGCCTTGAGCATGTTCCGGAGTGGCGACGCTGTAGATCACCAGCAACAGGATGAGCACGGCAGAACCGTAGAACACCGGGGGATTGAGGGTGGGAGAGGAAGACTTGTTGGCCTCCATGCTGCGCTCCTTGATTACCGATCGGGGAGTGGCCGCCTGTGGCGAAGAGGACGCAATCTAGCATACTGGTCAGCTTTTGACCGGGCCCGCTCCGCGGCGATGGGGTTGGATCCTTGGTTGTGACTGTGCCAAGCAGCAAGTTGCAGCGTATTGTTCTCACGTTGTCGGGAGGCTGGTCGAGCCCTGCCGATGACCGTCGAGCCGGGCAGGGAACTGTATCGGGTTTCAACCCGCCTGGTTGCCGGGTCGGTATTGCAATGCCTCGGCCAGGTGTGCGCGACCAATGGCGTCGGCCTGCTGAAGATCCGCCAGTGTGCGCGCGACCTTCAGGATCCGATGCGCAGCGCGTAGCGACAGTCCCAGGCGTTCGCAGGCGCGCTCCAGCCAAAGCTGATCGTCGGGCTGCAATTGGCAGTGGCTGCGCAAACCTGAAAGGTCAAGAAAAGCGTTGGCGCAGCCCTGTCGCTTGAGTTGAATACGCCGCGCTTCGGCCACCTGCGCTGCGGCCCGCTGCGTGGTTTCGTTGCCAGCCAGTGGTGCGTTCAGCGCAGTGGCTTCGCGAGCGACCGTCAGATGCAGGTCGATGCGGTCGAGCAGCGGCCCGGAGAGCTTGCCGCGGTAGCGTTGAATCTGGTCTGGCGAACAGCGGCAGCGACCGCTGGAATCGCCCAGGTAGCCACAGGGGCAGGGGTTCATCGCCGCGACCAGCTGGAAGCGTGCTGGGAAGCGCACCTTGTCACGCGCACGGGCGATGACGATACAGCCTGATTCCATGGGCTCGCGCAGCACCTCCAGGACCTTCCGGTCGAATTCCGGCAGCTCATCGAGAAACAGTACGCCTTGATGCGCCAACGTGATTTCCCCCGGCCTCGGCCGACTGCCGCCGCCAACCAGGGCTGGCCCCGATGCACTGTGATGGGGCTGTCGAAAAGGGCGCTGTGGCCAGTGCGCCAAGGGAGACTGGCTGGCGACAGACTGAATTGCTGCCACTTCCAGCGCTTCCTGTTCGTCCAGAGGTGGGAGCAGGCCGGGTAGGCGGCTGGCAAGCAATGTCTTGCCGGTACCAGGAGGACCGGACAACAGGAGGTTGTGGCCACCCGCTGCCGCCACCAGCAGTCCACGCTTGGCGGCAGCCTGGCCCTGTACATCTGCCAGATCAGGGTAGGGCAGCACCTGGCGCAACAGGCCTTGGGCTTGAAAAGGTTCGATGGGAGTCACGCCGTTGAAGTGCGCAGCGACTTCCAGCAGGTGGTCAGCGGCGTAGACCACCAATCCCGACGCCAGGCTGGCTTCCTCGGCATTGGCTCGCGGCACCAGCAGGGCGCGCCCTGCCTGGCGGGCCGCCAGCGCGGCGGGCAACGCGCCCTGTACCGGCCGCAGTGCACCGGAAAGCGCCAGCTCGCCCAGGCATTCGAACGTGTCCAGCCGATCCGCAGGGATCTGGCCACTCGCCGCCAATATGCCCAGCGCGATGGCCAGATCAAAGCGGCCACCATCTTTAGGCAAATCGGCTGGCGCAAGGTTGAGGGTGATTCGTCGGGCCGGGAAGTCGAAGCCGGACGTCAGGATCGCGCTGCGCACGCGGTCCTTGCTTTCCTTGACGGCCGTTTCCGGCAAGCCGACCAAGGCCAGCGAAGGCAGGCCATTGGCAAGGTGCGCCTCCACCGTCACGGTGGGCGCTTCCACGCCGACCTGGGCGCGGCTGTGGACGATTGCGAGGGACATCCGACCACTCCTTTGATCGTGACGCCAGCCGGCCTATTCGGAGGCGGGTGGCGCGAGTTTCTCTTCCAGCTCGGTGACCTTGGCTTCGAGGGCTTCAAGCCTCGCCCGGGTGCGTGCAAGCACGATCATCTGGCTGTCGAATTCTTCACGGCTGACCACATCGAGCTTGCTCAGCGCACCTTGCACGATGCCTTTGAACTGGGCTTCGATTTCCGCACGAGGCAGGGGATTTTCACCGCTGAACAGGCGCGAGGCCTGGGTGCCGACGGCATCAAGAAAAGCTTTGGGTGGGAACATGAGCGTTACCTGTTTCTGGGCTAGGCGCAGTGTAACACGGGCTGTTCAACCGTCCTGTCGACGCGAGTGCACGATTGGAGGCATGGCGGTGCGGTGCGGTGCACCGATATGGTGCGCTATCCGGGCGGGCGAGCCGCGATTTGGCCGCGCAGGCCCTTTGCGTAGCGCCTCACGCCGGGCGTTGCAAAAAGCTGGCATCGATTCTGCTTAGCTCCTCATGACGCATGCACCAGCAGGTAGCGGTGCAAAGGCGATTCGGGACGTTTCATCGGATCGGTTGATGGTGTCGGATGGTCGCTCGGCAACGCCGGCGCGTTACAAGGGCCAGACACTGCGCTTAGACTTGACCCGGGTTCGTACTTCTGGGGCAAGTCCACCTAAACGGGAGAAGTTTCATGAAACTAGTCACTGCCATCATCAAGCCGTTCAAGCTGGACGACGTACGCGAGTCGCTGTCGGAGATCGGCGTCCAGGGCATCACGGTCACCGAGGTCAAGGGCTTCGGTCGCCAGAAAGGCCATACCGAGCTCTATCGCGGGGCCGAATACGTGGTCGATTTTCTGCCGAAGGTGAAGATCGACGTAGCAATCGCCGATGACCAACTCGATCGCGTGATCGAGGCGATCACCAAGGCGGCCAACACCGGAAAAATCGGCGACGGCAAGATCTTCGTCGTGAATCTGGAACAGGCCATTCGCATCCGCACAGGCGAAACCGATACCGACGCGATTTAAGCAGCACCTTCGAACCCCCACGCCCCAGGAGTAAAACCATGACTCTGCGAAGATTCGCAGGGCTAGGAGCCCTTTTGTCTCTGATAAGCCCAGGCATCGCCATGGCGCAGGAGGCAACGCTTGATTCCGGCGATACGGCATGGATGCTTACGGCCACCGCGCTGGTGCTGTTCATGACGATTCCGGGCCTGGCGCTGTTCTACGGCGGCATGCTCCGCTCCAAGAACATCTTGTCGGTGATGATGCAGTGCTTCGCCATCACCGGGCTGATGAGCATCCTCTGGATGCTCTACGGCTACAGCCTGGCGTTCGATACCACTGGTATGGAAGCAGGCGTCACCAACCTCAATTCCTTCGTTGGAGGTCTGGGTCGCGCCTTCCTCAGCGGCCTGACGCCTGACAGCCTCACCGGTACCGTGCCGGAGAGTGTGTTCATCACCTTTCAGATGACCTTCGCCATCATCACCCCGGCGCTGATAGTCGGTGCCTTCGCCGAGCGCATGAAGTTCTCCGCGATGCTGGTGTTCATGGGCGTCTGGTTCACGCTGGTCTACGCACCGATCGCACACATGGTCTGGGGTGGCGATGGCGGCCTGATGTGGGACTGGGGCGTGCTTGATTTTGCGGGCGGCACCGTGGTGCACATCAATGCCGGTATCGCCGGCCTGGTGGCGTGCATCGTGCTCGGTAAGCGCAAAGGCTTCCCGACCACGCCGATGGCGCCGCACAACCTCGGCCTCACCCTGGTTGGCGCGGGAATGCTCTGGGTCGGCTGGTTCGGCTTCAATGCCGGCTCCGCGGTGGCCGCCAACGGCGCCGCCGGCATGGCCATGCTGGTCACCCAGATCGCCACCGCGGCGGCGGCACTGAGCTGGATGTCCGCCGAGTGGCTCAGTCACGGCAAACCCAGCGCCCTGGGCATCGCTTCGGGCGTCGTGGCCGGCCTGGTCGCCATCACCCCGGCCGCCGGTACGGTCGGTCCGATGGGCGCGCTGATTATCGGTCTGGCCTCCGGCTTCATCTGCTTCTTCTGTGCCACCAGCCTGAAACGCAAGCTCGGTTACGACGACTCTCTGGACGCCTTTGGCGTGCACGGCGTCGGCGGCATCGTGGGTGCGTTGCTGACTGGGGTATTCGCGGCCCCTGCACTGGGCGGCTTTGGCGAGGTGGAAAACATCGCGCTGCAGCTGTGGATCCAGTTCAAGGGCGTGCTCTTCACTGTCGTCTACACCGCCATCGTCACCTTCGTGATTCTCAAGGTGATCGATGTGGTGATGGGGCTGCGGGTCACCGAAGAAGAAGAAACCATCGGCCTGGATCTCAGCCTGCACAACGAGCGCGGCTACAACCTGTAAGCACACGGAGTGCGCCCGGCGCCAACCCGGGCGCCTTAACCGAACGGCGCTTAGGCGCTCGGCAAAAGGTGATAAAAAATGGATAGCACAGCTTTGATACCCGTCCAGTACGGACTCGATACTTTCTACTTCCTCATCTGCGGTGCGCTGGTGATGTGGAT
The DNA here is from genome assembly GCF_024448935.1 of Stutzerimonas stutzeri. Classification (GTDB taxonomy): domain Bacteria; phylum Pseudomonadota; class Gammaproteobacteria; order Pseudomonadales; family Pseudomonadaceae; genus Stutzerimonas; species Stutzerimonas stutzeri_AO. Next base: position 4,013 of record NZ_JAMOIE010000066.1, on the reverse strand, counting down.
GGCGGCCGGTTTCTCCATGCTCGAAGCCGGTCTGGTTCGGGCGAAGAATACCGCCGAGATCCTGACCAAAAATATCGTGCTCTACGCCGTGGCGTCGATCATGTACCTGCTGATCGGTTACTACATCATGTACTCCAGCCCGGACGGCGGCATCCTGCCGAGCCTGGGCTTTCTGATCGGTGATGAGAACGCGGTGGAGGTGGTCGCCGCTGGTGGCGAAGACGCACCGTACTACTCGACCCGTGCCGACTTCTTCTTCCAGGTGGTATTCGCCGCAACCTGCATGTCGGTGGTCTCCGGTGCGGTGGCCGAGCGGATGAAGCTCTGGGCGTTCATCGTCTTCGCGGTGGTAATGACGGGTGTGATCTACCCCGTGCAGGGTTTCTGGAAATGGGGTGGCGGCTTCCTCGATGCTGCCGGTTTCCTGGACTTCGCCGGCTCTGGTCTGGTGCACATGGCCGGTGCTTCGGCGGCGCTGGCAGGCGTCCTGCTGCTGGGCCCGCGTAGGGGCAAGTACGGTCCGGACGGTCAGATCAATGCGATCCCTGGCGCCAACCTGCCGCTGGCGACTTTGGGCGCGTTTATCCTGTGGATGGGCTGGTTCGGCTTCAACGGCGGTTCGCAGCTGAAGCTGAGCACTATCGAAGACGCCAACGCCGTCGCTCAGGTGTTCACCAACACCAACATGGCGGCCGCCGGTGGTCTGATCGCGGCATTGATCACTGCCCGTCTGCTGTTCGGCAAGTCCGACCTGACCATGGTTCTCAACGGTGCACTGGCCGGTCTGGTTGCCATTACCGCCGAGCCACTGACCCCAAGCGCGCTGCAGTCGGTATTGATCGGTGGTGTGGGTGGGGTACTGGTCGTGTTCAGCATCCTCGGCCTGGACAAGCTCAAGCTTGATGACCCGGTCGGTGCCATTTCGGTGCATGGCGTTGTGGGTATGTGGGGGCTGCTGGCGGTGCCGCTGACCAATGCGGACGCGACATTTGCTGCACAGCTGCTAGGCCTGGTATCGATCTTTGCCTGGGTGTTCATTGCCAGCCTGATCGTGTGGGGCATCATCAAGGCGGTCATGGGGCTGCGTGTGAGCGAAGAGGAAGAATACGAGGGCATCGACGTGGTCGAGTGCGGCCTCGAGGCCTACCCCGAATTCACCAGCAAGCATTGATTTCTCCGCTGTCGACAAGGGCGCCTCAGGGCGCCCTTTGTTTTTTCTGGCGCCGCGCTAGAATGCCCGCGTTCAGGAGCCGAAGGGGTCTTTGAGAATGTGGCGACAGACACTCATCACGCTGCGCCCGAAGCCGCGAGGCTTCCATCTGATAACCGACGAGCTCCTTGCACAACTGCCGGAACTGCAACAATGCCAGACCGGTCTGTTACACCTGTGGCTGCGTCATACCTCGGCTTCATTAACCATCAACGAGAATGCCGACGGCGCAGTCCGGCGCGATTTCGAACGGTTTTTCAACCGTCTGGTACCGCAGGGCCAAGCTGGCTACGAACACGATTACGAAGGACCGGACGATTTACCGGCGCATTTCAAGGCGAGCCTGCTGGGTTGTCAGGTAAGTTTGCCCGTCAGCGAGGGGCGGCTGGCATTGGGGACCTGGCAGGGTATCTACCTGGGTGAGCACCGGGATCAAGGTGGCGCCAGGCAGGTTCTGGCCACGTTGCAGGGGATGGCAAGTTGAATTTTTTGGCGATGGCGAACAAAGCCCATTGCTGGGCTAGGGGCTGTTCCCGTTTCGTCGCTCGCAGCGAAACAGGAACAGGCCCTTAAACTTCCGCTTTGGCAAGGTACGAGGTTGAACATGAGCGACGAAGAATTAGAACGAGACGATCTGGACACTAGCGACGAGGACGAGGACGAGGACGAGGACGAGGAGCTGACTGCTGCCGCTGAGGGCGAAGCAGATAACAGCGCCGACGACGAAAGCACCGACAGCGACCGTGCAGCGCCGACCAGTAAAAAGAAGGCCAAGGCGATTGTGGTAGAAGAGCTGCCGAGCCTGGAAGCCAAGCAGAAGGAACGTGACGAGTTGGCTCGAGCAATGGAAGAGTTTCTGGCACGCGGGGGACGCGTACAGGAAGTCGAACCCAACGTGGTCGCAGATCCGCCCAAGAAGCCCGACAGCAAATACGGCAGTCGACCGATCTGAGCGGGGGAAGCCTTACAGGCGCTTGAGGCTGGAAAGCTGGAAGGCTGAACGACAAGCACTTCTGCGAAGCGCCGAGCCAGCTAAGCGGTCATTACAACAAAGCCCAGTACTGACATGCTGGGCTTTGTTGCATCTGGGGCCGCGAGCCGGTTAACGCCAGTTGGCGAGCAGCGCAGGGAGCTCGGCCAGGCTGCGAGCCTCGGCGTCAGGCTGGCCTTCATGCTGCCACGCGTTGCCGCCCGGATTGAACCAGATGGCACGGACACCGGCGCGCTGCGCCCCGCCGACGTCATCGTCGGGGTGATCGCCGATATGGACGGCGTGCTCGGCAGCTACGCCCGCTCGACCGAGCGCTTCCCGAAACGGCCGTGGGTCCGGCTTGCCGATCCCCAGGTCTTCTGCACACAAGGTGAACTGGAAATAGTCGGCCAAGCCCAGGCGTCGGACGTCCGCGTTGCCGTTGGTCAGCACGCCGAGCATGTAGTGATTGGCCAGATGCTCCAGCGTTGGGTGTACGTCAGGAAACAGGTCGATGGCGTGCCGCGCCTCGAGAAAGACTTCGAATGCCTGACTGGCAAGGTCTCGCGCATCGCCCTCCGGGTAGCCGGCATCATGCAAGGCGTGGAACAGGATGCGTCGACGCAGCTCGCTGATGCGGTGTTTCAGGCCTGGTTCGGATTCGACCAACATGCGGCGGATTGCAGCGAGCGACTCCACCGGAAACCCGCCCAGTCGAGGCGCATGCTGCCCGAGCCAGTCGCGCAGGCTGTTTTCCGCACTGTGAATGACCGGCCCGACATCCCATAGCGTGTCGTCGAGGTCGAAGGTGATCAGGCGGATGCTCATTGGTCGCTGCCTTGCTTGCGTTTGGCGCGTGGGTGCGCCTGGTCATAGACCTTGGCCAGGTGCTGGAAGTCCAGGTGGGTGTAGATCTGGGTGGTACCGATGTCGGCATGGCCGAGCAGCTCCTGCACCGAGCGCAGATCCTGGGATGACTCCAGCATGTGACTGGCAAAGCTGTGCCTGAGCATGTGTGGGTGCAAGTGCTGACCCAGTTCACGCACGCCTGCCTGGCGCACCCGTAGCTGCACCGCTCGCGGACCCAGCCGGCGGCCCTGCTGGCTGACGAACACGGCGCCATCCGGCGGATTGCTCAGCGCACGCACTGGCAGCCACGCTTCGAGCGCTTCGCGCGCTTTGCGGCCCACGGGCAGCAGCCGTGCCTTGTTGCCCTTGCCTTGGACCTGAACCAGTCCCGCGGGCAGGTCCAGCTGGTCGAGGTTCAACCCGACCAGCTCGGCCAGGCGCAACCCGGATGAATAGAACAGCTCCAGCATCGCCTGATCACGATGGCCGATGAAATCGTCTTCTACGCCGCCATCCAGCAGCTGCATGGCTCGATCGGTATCCAGCAAACGCGGCAGGCGCCGCTCGCCCTTGGGTGCGGAAATGCCGGCAGCCGGATCATGGGCGCAGCGGCCCTCCTGGTTGAGATACCGATACAGCCCGCGTAGCGACGACAACAGCCGAGCGAGGCTGCGTCCGGCCTGGCCGTGGCGATGCTGCTCGGCAATAAGCTGACGCACATGCCGGCTTTCGAGCTGCCCCCATTCGACCAGCTGCTGCTTTTCGCAGAAGGTGAGCACCTTGACCAGGTCGCGACGATAGCCGTCGAGGGTATGCGGCGATACCTGCCGCTCGGTGCGCAGGTGTTCGAAGTAGGCGTCTAGGTCGGCTTGCATCAGGAAGGCTCCGTTGGTCGCTAAGGCAGCTGCAAGTCTCAAGCCTCAAGCTGCAAGTAGAAGCGGAAAGCTTGCCAGCCTTTCGACGCTCGGCCCTGACACTGATTCG
>NZ_JAMOIE010000065.1 GCF_024448935.1 Stutzerimonas stutzeri | reverse complement strand
CATGGCCCGGCATTTCATCGCGGGAATTCCAAGAGGTCTCGTTTTGCCGTTTTTCTTCGGAATAAGCACTCTCCGAAGCGGGAGCGGCGAGTAACCTCGCCGCGTCAACGACTCTATCGCGCCGAGCTTGGCCCTAGGCGTATTCCAAGTAACCTTGTCCACGCCGGGGGTATTTTTGCCTTTGTTTTCAGACACCCGTTTCACAGCAAATGCCTTGCCACTGAACGAGTGAGTCAGCAGCCATTGCAGGGCTTTCACCTTGTTATGTCTGCCATCTTGTACAGCCTTCACAATACGCGCTTGCAGCCCTCTGACACGACGTTGTACGGCGATCCAATCGATGCTGTCCCACGACGTGCCGGAAGGTGCACACGCCAATGCTGCTGCGTTCATTTGCTCTCCTTCCGTTGAAAGGGTTCTACCTACTCTCGTGTGAAGAGAGACCATGAGGACGTCTGCCCGCTTTCGCGTGAAGTGATGTTTCAACCTCTATCCAACCCATTACAGGACGGCGTTCGCTTTTTCCTCGTTCCTTCGCCCGCACCGCCATGGGCAATTTTTACAAACGGCTTTCCCTGACGGGAGCGATACGGGATTTCCACGTTCCGCTTACTGAAGTGCGTCGGGTTAGGTGCCTGCTATCGACCGGGAGGCATGTGGGTCACGAATGCGTAGTAGAAAGACGCAGTTCCCACCTCCATTACCATTTTGGTTCGAGCGTGTAAGCCATTTCCGCTCGCTTAATTTAACGATCGTTGCGCAGATTCACGTGTGTTCACCATACCAACTATCTAGCACTTGTCCGGCCATGGCTGCCAGAAGGGTACGCCTCTCACGATTGGTACCCCGCACCTTGCGGCGCCTCGTAACATTGTCGAAGGCGCTCTTGATTCAGCCTTCTAGATTCACCCGGTGACACGGGTGGTTCCCACCAAGGGGGAACAACTTCATTAAGCGACTTCGTGTCGCACTTCCGCCCAATTATTATCAATAGGTACGGCCCCGTCATTGAGGTAGCGCGACAGCGCTGCCCAGCGTTTGAGGCTGTAATCAAATGCTCTGCTGATGGCTGAACCTTCGGGCACAAGATCACGCTGGGCGATCATCCAGGCATGCAGCCTATCCATCACTGGCGCGGCTTTTTCTTGCCGTATTCGGCGCCGTAATTCCGACTCCAGGTCACGCACTTCGCTCTCGATTTCGTACAACAACTGGATGTAACGCAGGGCCTGCTCGGCGAGCTGGCTCTTGTTGGTGGCATGCAATTCGAAAAACTTGCGCCGGGCGTGGGCCATGCAGCCGATCTCGGTCACGCCGAGTTCGAAGCTGGCCTTGTAACCGCCAAAATCATCGCAGACCAACTTGCCTTTCCAGCCTTGCAGGAAGTTGCGAGCATGCTCACCGGCGCGGCTGGGGCTGAAGTCGTAGACGACAGCGGCTGTTTCGCAGAACTGGCTGGTGGCGTAAGCCCAAACATAAGAGCGGTGGGTTTTCTTCGTGCCCGGAGCGAGCATCTGTACGGGTGTTTCATCCGCGTGCACGACCTGCTGCCCGATCACTACGTCACGCAGGGCATCGACCAGTGGCTGCAACTGCACGCCCGTAACGCCGACCCATTGAGCCAAAGTGGAGCGTGGAATCGACAAGCCAGCTCGACCAAAAATCGATTCCTGACGGTAAAGCGGAAGATGATCAGCGAACTTCGCGATCATGACGTGGGCAAGTAATCCGGCAGTCGGGATGCCCTTGTCGATAACTTGCGCAGGTACCGGCGCCTGGATCAGCGTTTCACAGTCATCACAAATCCACTTGCCACGAACATGGCGCTCAACGGTAAACACGCCCGGCGTGTAGTCCAGCTTTTCGCTGACATCTTCACCGATGCGTTTAAGCGCACAGCCGCATGGGCAGTGAGTGTTGTCCGGTTCGTGATGGATCAAGGTGCGTGGGAATTCTGCCGGCAACGCAGTGCGCTTGGGCTTTTGCTTTTTCTCAGTTGTCGCTGGCGCGATTTGCAAGGCCTGAAGCTCGGCCTCAATCGCCGCGATATCGGTATCGATCAGGTCATCCAGCAGGCTGGCCTGCTGAGGATTCATCTGCTCGCTACGCTTGGCAAACTTCAAACGCTTGAGCTGTGCGATCTCGTGGGTCAGCTTTTCGATCACCGTTTGATCGCGGTTGATCTTCTTGCCCATGGTTTCGACCGTTCTGCCCATGGTCTCTACCGTCTTGCCCATGGTCTCCACTTGCGACAGCAACTGCGCAGCGAATGCACGCAGTTGGTCGGGAGTCATTTGATCGAGATTGGGCGAGGAAGTCATGCCGTGGATTTTACCAAAGCAGACCGCCTGCGACAGCAAACCAAGACGCTAATTAAAGTTTTTTAAAGCAGTGTAATTACACCGCCGACGCCAACACGTTGCCAAGGTAGGCCGAGCACCAAGGCCTGAAGTTGCTCAGTATCCAACTGCATTTCGCTGCCTTGTCGAAGGCCTGGCCAGTGAAACTTGCCTTGGTTCAAGCGACGTGCAGCCAGCCAAACGCCGATCCCATCATGTACCAACACTTTCATCCGAGTCGCGCGGCGATTGGCAAACAGATAAGCACAGTGCGGCTTCGCCGCACCGAAGACCTCGATCACCCTGGCCAGCGCAGTCTCGGTACCGGCGCGCATGTCCATGGGCTCGGTGGCGAGCCAAATGGCGTCGATACGGATCATCGCAACACGTCTCGAAGGAAAGCGGCGCAGGCAGCAGCACTATCGGTCGGCCAGTTCACTTTGACGGTGCCGCGTGGGTGCAGAATCTCAATGCTGATATTCGATGAAGGTGGGTGTGCCGTTATCTGCATGGGCAATGGGATAAATGCTGGTTGAAGCGCTGAGCTTTTGTGCGCGTGCACTCGAATCCATTTGTGGACGAGGTTGGCGTTGAGGCTATGGCTGAGGGCGACGCCGGCAATCGAAGCGCCGGGTTGGGCACACTCTTGAATGACCTGGGCCTTGAAGGATTTGGAATAGGAACGGCGTGTTGGCTGCATGACATACCCGCTTAAAAGGCTAGAACTGGTGCCCACTTAAATTAAGTGCACACCATGTCCAAGCGTTGCGGGGTTGGGTAGATGACTTGGCCGGACGCATACGTATGTGTCAAGCGGGGAGGGAAATTACTGGCGGGGGCTATGCAGATTGAACTCAGGGGAAGCTACCGAGGGTAGCTGCGTCAGCAGCTACCCTCGGTAGAAGTAAGACACATCACTCAGAAAAAAATACCACCTGTGAGAGACTGAGGCGTCATCGATCCCTGGGCTGTGATCTGAACGTCTCATTTTCTTCACCTGGCCGATTATCGTGGCTGAGGCCAGCAAACATTAGGCACGCATCCGCGCACAAAAGGAGCCCTGCGTTTCGCCGGCGGGCCACCGGCAGGGAAAAGCAGCTACCAAAGGGTAGCCTGATAATCCTTTGCAAGATCATCAGGCTACCCTTCAAGTGAGCTTTAAAAAGCGTGGGCCACAACACCAGTGTGGCCCTTAGACTAAGGTGCTTCGAACCTCAACAAAGCCCTGTGTGCCTATGAACTCGCAATTCACGAGTTAGACGGCTGCGTGTCTGGCTTGAACAGGGAGACACAGGGAGAGCTTTGAACCAGATCCGCACGCCCTTCCCGGAGCTAAGCGTGCTTTGGGGTTGGTGATGGGGCAAGCCGCATCACCGGGCGCTACTGATGACCGCCAGTAGCCAACGGGGTGGAAACGTTGTTGCGTGCATTATGTTGATAGGCAGGGGGATATGCAACCTGGCGTGCCAAGACGTCCAGCTCGGAGTTAATTGACGGCGACAATTGCACCTTCGGGTACGGCTGGAGGAATTGAAATTCCGGTAGCTCCGGTAACCGGTGAAATTAGCATTCCAGATCGCTTCACACCGACGACTGCCGACTGGGTCAACTCAACTAACGCTGAAGACATACCTGATGGCGCAACACCGTTGAAATAGGTGTAGGTTGTTCCTGCTGCGATATAAGACTCAACGCCAAGTGGTTTGACAAACCAGGCTGGTAGGCTAAGCGCAGAGTCGTTAGGTACTCCACTAAAAGTCGGGTTGGACCGAGCAAATTCGGTTGCTGCGGATCTGTAAACCAGAAAGTTGCGGCTTAGTGAGTCCAATGTTGCGTAATCAAATGCTCGCTGCTCTTGATTTTGAGTTTCAACAGAAACACCGGTGGCTATAATAAGGATCATGAGAATCACCCAGTGCATTGTCATGGTGCGGGCTCCTCGTAGGGTCGGTTCTGCCGTGAAAAATCAGATTTTCGTACGCTATCTATGATACGGATTGTCGTTCTCTTAACCCCTGAATCACGAGGTGTAACTACCCAGTACCTCGTCAGATTTCAGCCCACCCTCAAAATATATTTCCCCGACACGGCAAGGCGCTGACGGTCACGATAGAAACTCAACTTTTGATACACGTCGCGTACAGACTTTGTCCTCGTGGATACACGCTACCGACCGTTGAAACATACCAGTAGCCGTCAGGTCCGATATAAACACGCCCGTTAAAACTGTCATAGTTATTCAAAGATCCGGTATAGAATCCTGATTGAAAGCAGACGCCATCTGACGCCGGAATCATTCTGACCGCTTCGCCAAATCCAGCCGCAAACTCGCCAGCGATAACAATCTTCGAGGCATTGGTTTTCCACACGCCTTGTTGGCACGACAGCATTATTCCCACCGCGCTTTTTGCAATAAGCGTTCGATCACTACACGCTGTACCTTCGGTGGCTAATCCGCCTAAGGACAGGTATTCATTGGTCTGGATTCGATCATAGGCCGTTATCTTTCCGGTGGAACGCATTTCGCCTGCGAGCATCAAACCGCCGGTTGATAGGTTTTTATCGTTATAAATTTGGACCCAGTTTGGGCTATTTTGGTAGATGCCTCCTCCCCATTTTTCGCTATACCAGCCTGTGTCACCACGCGTTCTAAACCAGCCTCCGGTGTAGGTTTCACCTGTGATGTTGGCGGTTGCTGCGTTGATATTAGTGGTGACGGTGACATTACGGGCCGTAACGTCGCCACTGGCATTGACATTACCAGTGGCTGTGATGGTCGCCGCGTTGTTGATGTTGTGATTCCCCATTCCAAGATCTGTGTTCATGACGTTGAGCTCGGGGCGATTAGGCACAGCATTTCGATACAAATAGTCGTTGGCTAAGGCACCATCCATGAGAAAGAGTGCGCTCGCGGTATGTCCTGGGCCGGGGGCCATGGCGTAGTTACTTAGCGCGACCTGCCAGCCGCCCCGTACTCCCTGAACGATATTCGGGTTGGTTTTTGAAATAAAACCACCAGGCCCGCCGAGGTTTTCGGCGATGGCACGAATGCCCATCTCTGGAATTGCCTGCCCACCGGTGGTGACCACGATAGCTTCCAACTGGTTGGGGTTTGGTTTTCGGGCAAGGCCGAAGATGGTTTGTCCGAAAACATTGGTGGGGCTAAAGCCAGCGGGAAGGTAGTTGGTGTTGATCAGCATCGGCACTGTTATCTGAACCGGCACAGTGGCCGACGCGTTGGCCAATACAGTGCTGAAGTTGTCCTTCAGGTACTTGGCTTGAGCTTCGGCGATCGTTCTTTGTTGGTCGGCGGCAATGCGATAATCCTGGGCGTCCATTTGCTTGATTTGCCATACGATGGCAAAGGTCACAACGATGGAAAACACGACCAATCCGATCGCCATGTCCAGGCTCAAGAATCCCCGCTGTTTGTTTTTACTGGTCATTCCAGAGGCTCCTAGATGATTGGTGCGCGATGTCTTGATCGAGCAAGCTGACCTTTCCGGCATGGACTTTTTCCCGGATACCTGGTCCGTCATCGCCCGTGAACAGCAGGCTCTGCAATGTCAGGCGGCGGCTCCCATCAGCCCCCTTCGACAAAGACTGGTGAATGACCGCTACCAGTCCTTTGGAAAGCAGTTCCCGGGCGTTATTGAGTAATGGCTGAGCCAAGGCTGATACGCGCTCAATACCTTGAGTGACGCTGCCGGCATGGCCTGTGCAAATAATGAGATGGCCATTGATGGAGGCCTGAATGACCTGTGCTGCCGTCGAGCTATCGCGAATTTCCCCAACAAACAACAAATCGGCTCTCGTGCGCAGTGCCAGGATCAACGCCTCCTCATAGCCTCCCATACGGCGAGAAACTGGAACTTGAATACAGCGCCCATCACCGTGTCGACCATTCAGATAGGGTTCAGGAGGATCCTCGACGGCTACACAAATTCCTCCCCAGGCCTCAAGACGGGCTTTCACCAGCGATGCAGCGCTGGAGGTTTTCCCTGTGCCCATTTCTCCACAGATAAAGATCAGGCCGTGCACCGTGTCACTCATCAATGCATCTTGGAGATAATCGGGCAGGCCCAACATGTCCAACGGACGGATTTGAACCGAGGACTTGCTCAGGACAAACACTGGTTTGCCGTTTAAGTCCAGCAACTGGGTGACGCGAAGAACCACGCCATCTTCAATCAGAGCGAATTCCGGGTCCTGGGTCGCGACATGCTTTTCCTCACATAGCCCCCGTAAGCGCTCAAGGTCTGCCCGCCATTCGGCGGGCGCTTCAACTCTTCGCGCCTGCCCCGGGAGGCCTTTGGCATCGGCAAACCCGTCGCCTAGGTACAGGTCGACGAATTCAGCATCGGAGATCACGCTCACGCCGTACTCCTCTAGTAAGAAGTCCAGGCGATCGTATTGGCGTCCGAAGAGCAACTGGTCGAAGCCGCTACGGCGCTGATTTCCCCGGCGATGGCAGTACCACCGTTGATTGCCGTCGTCGTCTGTTTGTCCTTTGCCATATTAGAGGCAAGGGTAATGCAAGCAGTTTTGGGGAGATTGGTTTCGGTGATGGTAAAGGTCATTCCATTACTGACCACTGTGACAGAACCGTTCCATCGGTTGGACAAGGTCGTGCCATTTACGCTCATACCGCCGGTAGCTTCGAGGTTGATCAAAGATGGCGTCAAGTTGGTGCCTGCTGTGGCGTAGCCGGTCGTGCTTTTCAGTCTTTTAGCATTGCTCAGCAACGTGCCGAGGTTGCTTTGCTCAATGGTGACGTCCGAGCTTCCGAACGTCCTGTAACCCATGAATACGATGAAACCCAGTGCCACGGCGATCAGCATCAGCCAGAACATCCCATCCAAAGAAAGGAATCCCCGTTGGGCGTGGTGTGTATTTGTTGGCATTTTTTCGTACCTCGTTTTCTGTTTGCGTTTGAGTTAAAGCGTTTCAGTTACGGTGCCCGCCAGCTGGAATATCCCGATCACTACCAGAATCATCATGATTCCCATGGTCATGGAGGATGCTCCGATGAGGGACTTGGCGATTACCTCGACGCGTTGAAGTGTTTGTTCCAACCAGCGGTTGGAAAAACGCTCCATCGATTCGGCAAACCCTTTGCGTGTGGCGAGTACTTCAAGAAAGTGCATGGCCATAGGGTCGGGGAATTCATGACCTGCGAGTTTCAGCGCGGTGCCGAAGTTTTTGCCGGCGCTGACACCGTAGTGGATGGCGCTCAGCCGTTCCTTCAGCCATGGTGAGGCATTGCGCTGCAGAGACTTCAACGCATCGAGCTGGTTGATGCCTGAACGCAACATCACGGCCATGTTAAGAAGGAAGATCGAGCCGTGCAGAGCCTTGTAGACTGACCATGGAGGGAACCTTTCTGCTCGTACCCTCAAGGTCTGGAGGATCTTGTTCAGTTGCAGCTTCCATGACGGGCTGGCAGCGTTGATCTGAAGCCCGCAAAATACTGGTAGGGTTACAATAGAAACCAGGATGAATAAGACCACGCCTATCAATGTCACCAGCCCGTAATGGGTGACGAAGTTCGATAGGGCGTAGAGGAACGCCGGCACGCCTGTCCAGGCTTCGGGATTGGAGCGCTTTGTCATAGAGGGCACCATCCACACGGCGATGACGTACAGCAGCGCCGCCATCACGCTCCACACCACCGACGGGAAAACAGTGGCAGAGGCGACGAGCTTGCTGATCCGTTGGCGTATTTCAATGATCCTCACGCAGTCCCGAAAAGCCTGTACCAGGTTGCCGGTCTCTTCCCCGGACGCGATCAATGAGTTTTCGTCATAAGGAACCCAGCCTTCGCAGGAAACGCTTAACGATTTCCCCCCTTTTACTGATTGCGCGATATCCCGGCAGGCGAGTGATACGGGATGCTGTTTCTGGCCGTTATCACTGAATGCACGGGCCACGGTGAGCAGGGCGTCCTCAAGCGACACGCCATCCTCAAGAATGCCCATGAGGCTTTCATAAAACTGGATTCGTTCGTTCTTACCGAACTGCTTGGCGTAGAAGGTTTCGGCCCAACGCTTCAACGTCCCTCTCAAGTCACTCTGCATGGGCGAGCTCCAGGATTTGTCGGTCAAAGTCCAATGGACCTACCATCATTTCGGCATGACGCGGATCTACTAAGCCTTGTTTGAGCTTGATGATCGTATGAGCGGTCTTGGTGATACCGCCCATTTCCTTCACCCAGTATCGACGTGCTGCACTGGCCCCCTGTTCATTAAAAACACGCATGAAATTGAGGTCGGTGAGGAGTGTTTCCGCAACTGCGGTGCGGCTGATGACGCCTAAGCCTTTGCAGTGTGAACACCCTGGACCTTTCAAATAAGTAAAGTCGATTGCATGCAGGTCGCGCAAGCGCTGGATCAATGCACCGTTGAGCTGGTCCAGATGCGCTGTGGCTGGCACGCGGCAGTGAGAACACAGTTGAGGCAGCAGTGATTGATTCACAACGCTGGTCATTAGGGCCGGGTCAGTGACCAGGTAGCGATCTACACCCATATCGATCAGCCGTTGAAGCCCCGCCACGGCGTTGTTGGTGTGCAGTGTTGAAAGCACCAAGTGACCGGTCATTCCGCCACGGAAAGCTGCTTGGGCTGAGGCGAGATCCCGGATTTCCCCGTACATCAGAATGTCTGGATCCAGCCGCATGGTGTTGGTGATACCGTCGTTCCACGTTTCGCCAGCACCTAAAGGTGACTGGTTGGCCAGGATTGGATACTCAGGCGGATCCTCCATCGTCAAAATGTGTTTTGTGCCACCACACTCTTCATACAGTAGGTTCAGATTGACCTGCTGGGACTTGGATTTCCCGGACCCTGTTGGGCCTGTGATCAGGTTTACTCCATACGGCAAGCTACGGATGCGGCTGAATGCCTCAATTTGCTGGGGAAGAAAACCGAGATCCTCAAACGTCATTTTGGTTTTATCGTCATACAGCAGACGTAAAACCATCAGGGGGCCATCTACGAGCGGCCGGGTGGCGACCCGGGCGCCGAACAAACCGAGTTGTTCCACATAGGCACGCTTTATCCGAGCGTCCTGGCTGACCTGGGGCTGATAGTGATCTTTCGCTACATCGCACATGCTGTTGTAGAGCGACGAACAGAGCTCCATGCCCACCTGGCTCTGATGCTGTTCGGCTTCCCACAAAAGCCCGTGGATACGGAAAAAAATTCGAGTTATATCGTGACCTACGACAAAGTGGACGTCGCTCGCATTACGGCGGTGAGCTTCACCGAGAAGTTGGACCACCTGGGCCTGGCGCTTCGTTTCGGTGGTCGATAGGGCTCCACTATTTACATCTTCATTCGCTTGGTAGAGCGCCTTGATCGTGCTCATCGAGCAGACCTTGACTTCAAAGTGATGATTCTCGTGGTCCAACTGATCCTCGAATGCCATGACATAGGCATCCGTTTGGTGCTGGGCAGAGACGTACAAAATTCCATCGCTGGTCAACGCGCACAGTTGGCGCAGCTCCGGTTTCAGTTCAAACGGTCCTCCAGTGGCCGTTAGCAGTGTCTGGCGCGAGATTAGCAACGCTGCTGCAGACTCATCCGCGCACGGTTCTGTTGTATCCTGCGTTTCAACCAAGGTCGTCATTGCATTGCTCCCTCAAGGTTGTCCTGGAATTAGCCCAGGAAGGGCGGGAGGGAACTGAGGAACACTGGGAGTGGGCTCTTTATTTGTGGTGACGTTAATTGGTGGTCGATTCGAAAAACCGAGCGGATAGCGCTTGCCTCCACGCTCAAGGGTCACGTTTTCAACGGTAAGCGTGGCAACGCGGAAACCTCCGGGCAGTTCCTTTGAGGATACGTCGGCGTCTACTTCAAATCCGCCACTGTAGAGCAGGGTTGCACGCAACCGTTTTCCAGAGCCGAAGACGGCTTTCACCACAGGCAGGTCTTGCTGCGCTTCAGTGCTGCGGGCCGCAGATGTTGTTGATGGCGGGAAACTTCCTTGAGGGAAGATTGTGGGCGCAGACTGCGCCGCCACATTTTGGTCTTCGCCAGTAATGGATCTTTCGGCCTTGGCCCTTTCAGCCTTGGCATTCAAAAGAATCGTCTGGCTTTGAATGATGGCTAGCTCACCAACGTTGACCCCAGATGGCGTGTTTTCATTCGCCCAGCTCAACGGCGCCCCGAAAGCAATAATTGAAAACCAAAAGCACAGCGTTTTATTTCGCATAAAGGTCACCTATTACTGACCAGATAAGATGGCCGGACTTATATTCGGTTTTGATTTCACGCAGTCGCAGGCCTTGACCGGGGGCGCCGGATAGAGAGTCCAGCGGAGTAATTCCAGTGGCGTAGTGCAGCTCGAATAGCTTCCATTGGGGCGGTGGTGGCGGTGGTGGAGCAGGCTGACCAGGTATTGCTGGTTGGATCGGCACCACGACTGGCACTTCTTTCAGTACGGGGCTCTGTGTGAAGCTATGCAGCCAAGAAGACAGATTCGCCAGCATCACGATGGCTTCTTTGAGCGGTTCATCACCTGCTGCGGGAATCGAGAGGTCGAATTTCAAGGTCGCAGTGTTGCCTTCGTCAAAGAAGGCCGGCCGATCAGAAAAGTGGCCCTGGGTAGCCTGTATGAGTTTGTCGGCCGTGCTATTGCCCGAGCGCTTGTAGGAGGACAGTACCTGTGAGCCATCGCAGATGGCGCTTGTGAACTGCCATCCCTGGATGGATAAGGGCAGTTGATAAATGACGTTGCTGCAGTCCTCAATAAAGTCTGCAACAGAGGGACGTTTGGCCCAAGGGTGTTCCAGTGCTTGGGGTGTTTGTTCAACACCTGACTCTTTTTGTAGCCTGGCCAACTCCTCGAGGCGTCGTTGTTCAGCCTGGAAAGCAGCCTCCTTTGCGATTTGTGCTTGATGATTCTGCCATTGAGCCCAGCCGATGACGCCGGCAGCGACTATCACTCCAAGAATCACCAACTGCATCAGTTCAGCTTTGGATAACCCGAAAACGAGTGGTCGGAGTCGATATTCACGTTTCAGGTTCGAGGGTTGAAGCAGTTCCTCGATGTCCAGAGGTTGCCCGCCCATTTCGAACTCTAAGGGCAGGTACTCGTGGGTGAAGCTGATGCCACGACTGCGTTGCTGCGCGACTCGGCGTCGAACCTCGGCACCTGTACCAATCATGTCGCACCCAGAGATCACCCCACCCTGATATACAGCGACTAAGGCGTATTGGTCGAGGTCGCTTTCCGTTCTCCAGGCGGCAATCCACGAGTCACCTAACTGGCCTGCGAGGGTCGCCGCGAGCGAGTACATGCCCTTGGTGACGTCGTCACTGCGGGCCACAAATCCAGCCTGAATGATGGCAGGAGTTCTTCGAATGGCGACAATATCTAATTGGTGTTCACGACCGTACTGCCGTGCTTCCTTCATGTGGCCGGTTACACTGCCTAGTGGGTGCCAGCGCAGGCCGGTGACGAATGACTTTCCTCGGTGTTGCAGTACCTGGACACGGGCAGAGCGTGCGCTTCTTGAGGTGTTGTCGGTCATTGTCTACCCCTTAACCCCGGCGCAAAGGCGAAGTGGGCTCGGGCAAACTCCGCAAGGGTCGTTGGCGACAGGCGCATTCAGAGTGCTGGGGCTTCCTGTGTCGCTGTCTACAACAGGTGTGATCAGCACCACGAGTACGTTATGGCCGGTTTCGCGAAGACGGCTACCGCCTAACCCGAAGAAACTCGGATCGCCGACACCTGACTTGGTCGCGTTTTCGGTGTTCTCCTCAAAACCGGTCAGCACCAGAGTTTGACCGCTGCGGAGTTTGACCTTAGGCGACAGGTTCTTGGTGTCGTAGTCCGCTGTCTGGACGCTGGAACCGTTACTGGTAAAGGTTGTAAAGGTCGGCTTGCTGCTCATGCTGAGGGTGATCATCAGCAGCATATTGTCCTGGTCGATAATGCGCGGTAGCAACATCATGTTGAAACCGCTGGTGATGGTCGCAGGAGAGAGTGATGTGGATGATCCAACGGACGCCGTTGTGGTTGTCGAGCTTGATGCAATATAACTTTGCACATTGCCGATCTGGATCGGTGCCGGCTGGAGATTCAGCGTGGTGACCGAGGGCGAGCGGACGTTTGAGATTCGGCCTTGTTCCGAAAGGGCTTTTATAATGAGACCCGAGCCAGCCCAGGGGGATTTCGACGTATCCAAAATGCTCAGGGAACCCGAGACCGCTCCGGTGCTGATTCCCGTGGTGGCATTTTTCAGGGAGAAGCCCCATTTGTTGTTCAGGGACGTGTAGACCGCCGTCCAGTCCAAGCCGGTCTGGTCTTTGTCGGTGAGCGATACCTCGAAAACTTTCACATTGAATAGCACCTGGCGAGTGATGCTACGGTTGATCGAGTTCAAGTATGTGGCGACATTTGAAAGCACTTCAGGCCGGTCATTGACTGTCAGGGTACCGGTGGATCGAGAAAGGAACATACGACCAGCAGGTTGCTGACTTAGCATGGCTTTGACGTTTTTTTCGATATCCCCGATCAGCGATGTCTTGATGGTGACGGTGGTGCTTTGGTTGCTACCTGACTCACCCGAGGCGCCTGTTGACGAGGACCCCCCCCCTCCACCACCGGAGCCGCTTCCACTGCCTGTGGCGGTGAGCAAGCCTGATTTCACGGTACTCTCGATGACCTGGTCATCACCAAATGCCCAGACATCGAACGTCTTGGTGTCGAAATAGGTGATGCGTACGCTGCGATCTTCGGAGGAGTAGTTCCACGCCAAGCCCTGTTGGGCTGTGACTTGATTCAGCAAACCAGAAAGCTTGCCGCTGTATTTAATGGGGAACGTACTGGGCGCTGACAATCCGCCCATACTCATCGACCGGACATTGCTGGGCATGTTGCCGATGACACCGGCGGGCATGAAGCTGGAGAGGTTGTCCGGCGACGTCATAACCGGTGGAGCTGTTGTCCCTGAGTTGCCTTGATTTGGGCTGGATAGGACGCTTGGATCGATCGCATCTGGAGCCACGATGACTGGAACGCCACACTCGCTGGTGATGTAGTGCGCGACCTCTGCGATCCCAACGTTGTAAGAAGGGCGATAAGTAATGTCGCAATCCATGGTCAGCGGCAAACCGCGCTTGGCGACCATGGGTTGTTTTGAGACCCATGGCTTGTCGCTGAACACCACGGTTTCGCGTGCAGGCTCTTGTTGCTGATTGCGAAGGAAGCGGCTGTATTGGGAGGCGGTCGCTGCGTCGTTTTCAGCGCGTCCGGCCGATTCATTCACCCGTTGCAGAGAGCATGAGCTAATCAGTGCCACGACCAGTAATGAGGCTGTGCTTCGGATCCAGAGGCCTGCAGTCATCATTTTTTCCTCTCTGCGATGTAAAGCACCAACTGTGCTGGGCTGCCGTCTACGACGAATGACCGAGGGGCTGAGTCGTACAGCGGAAAGATCTCTTTGATAGCCTCCTCAAAGCTGCCCTCGAATCGAAGCGGGGCGTCAATTGGATAATCCAAGTCGTCGACCTTCCAAATCAGCGTCCACTTAGCCCTTGCTGCCCAGGCTTCCACGGTTTGCCGAAGTGTTGAGCCAGTGGTCGCCGTCCATATCTGGGCCAGCGGCTTTGGAGCGGTTGCCACTGCGAGAGCAGGTTTTGGCGCGACGGAGGCACTTGGGGCAACGTTTTCAGATTTCCCAATGCTTGCAGGCTGAGTGGATGCAGCGCTGATCGGGGAGGTGAGTTTCTGGCTCGATGTGGGCTTACCGGAATACGTCGTAATAGAGCCGTCCTTGGCGGGCACTACTGGGGTAGTAGATGCTTGGGGTGCAGCTGCTGGTGCCGCAGAAGCGGTTTTGATCGGCGCCGGTGTCGGTACGGCGGCGACCACAACGGGGCTGGGCGTTTCGCCGCCAGGAGTGATTTTTGGGGCCGCTGCAGCTGATGGAGTGGAAGGTATGGAGGTGGCTGCCACTTGTGTTGGCGCAGTACGCGATGATTCCGGGAGCTGGTAACCAGGACGCAGCACGTAACACACCTGGCGATTCACTTCATCAACCTTCACCTGCCAAGCCGGACCCGCAAGTACTTGCAGCGTGTTGCGCAGTGTCATGGGTCCAAGCTTGTACTGGGCCGCTGGGAGTGGTCGCGTGTAAAGGATGTTGACGTGACCAGTGTCGGGCGAGCACAGCGTGTAGCCTGAACGGTCGACGACGTATTGCATGGCATCGCGCACATTGGGGTGCATGTTGGCAGGAATACTGATGTCAATGATCTGAGCCATCAGGTCACGCTGACCCGAGTCAGGCAAGGTACTGACCAGGGTGTAACGACCGTAGCGCACGACCGGTTCCTTTTCAGGCACGGCGCCGCTGGGGTAGAGGTCCGGCGTCAACATATCCGGATTACGGCTGCTATCAAATGCCGGCTTAGGCGTCTGTGGCGTGTGGGTTGCGCAACTGGCGACGAGCGCGAGCAGGGAGAGTGTGGTGAAGTGCCTGATCATGTGCCGAAAGGCCCCCTTTGATGATGGAGGCACAGTGACAGCCAGTCATTGACGGCGCAGTAGGAAATAGAAAACCGCGACGTGGGGTATTTATGTAGTATTTGGTGATGTCATTATAGCATCGCGATGACGCTGTTAATGACGATGGTTGCTGGGCTCAGAAATGAAGCTTTAGGAGAGACTCAATGAATGTGTTTGCGCTGATCACCAATCCTACCGAAGCGATTCCTCTGACTGAGGATATTTTCTACAGCCGTACGAACCGAAAGCCTCCATACATTCAAAGTTTTGGAGGCAAGATGAATTCGTACGCGCTCTGTCCGTCTTGCCAGAATCCGGTCCTAATGGTGAACAGAACCGCAACGGAAACCCGTAGCGGGAGTTTCTATGCTAAGCATAATAAAGGGGATGTCCCGGGTGTTGCTCAGTATCATGAGCACAAGTATCTAAATTGCCCCCTTGCCAACCCGGCCAGGATGGACGAGAAGAAGAGACGTCCCCCAGCTCGTCAAGGACAAAGTGATGAGGTCAAGAACGCACTGATAGAAGCGTTCGATTTAGTGATGAACTTTATTGAAGGCGGCGGCAAAAACTGAGTGCAACACCTGACCTTTCCGGTACGGTGCTGCCCTATGTCTTATTCCGAACTCAGCGTTGAAGAGCGTGCCACCATTCAAGTTAGTCATGCCCAAGGCCTCAGCTTGCGCAGGATTGCCTGCTTGATCAACCGATCCCCTTCGACGGTCAGCCGGGAGATGCGCCGCAATCGAGATGCAGCTGGCAGCTACTCGGCCCGTGTGGCTCAGCAGCGGATGAAGGCCCGCCGCCAGGCTTGTCGGCCCATGCGAAAGCTGCTGCCAGGGAGTGAGCGCTTTGAACTGGTGATCCATATGCTGCGCCAGCGTTTGTCTCCCGAGCAGATTGCCGGCAAGCTGCGCAGTATGAACATACCCAGCCTTAGAGATGCCTACGTCTGTCGCGAGACGATCTACAACGCGATCTATGCCCTGCCCGTCGGTGAGCTGCGCAAGGAGTTGATCCTTTGTTTGCGCCAAGGCAAGACGACACGTAGACCACGCCTTGGCGGTGTGGATCGGCGCGGGCAGATTCCAGAGATGGTCAGCATTCACTTGCGCCCGCCGGAAGTTGAAGACCGGCTGATGCCGGGGCATTGGGAAGGCGACCTTATTAAGGGTAAGGCTAACGCCTCGTCTGTAGGTACGCTGGTGGAGCGCACTAGTGGTTACCTGATGCTGGTGAAGATGAACGACGCGACGGCGACCTCGGCGATGGAGGGCTTCAGCGCCGCCCTCAATAACATGCCGCTGGCGATGCGCAAGAGCATGACCTACGACCAGGGCCGGGAAATGGCACAGCACGCCGAGATCACCCAGAGAACCGGTGTGGCGATCTACTTCTGCGACCCGCACAGCCCTTGGCAGCGCGGCAGCAACGAAAACATTAATGGCCTGATCCGCCAGTACCTGCCCAAGGGCACTGACTTGTCGGTACATAGCCAAGAAGAACTGGATGCCATTGCGTTTCAACTGAACATGCGTCCACGTAAGCGCTTCGATTTCAAATGTGGCTCTTCGCATTTAAGGGTGTAGAAAAAATCTGACCGGCTGGAAAAGGAGTCGAGGATCTTAGAAAATGTAAGCTCTCACACCAACAAAAACTAAGCCCCCGACGTGAACAATCTTACCTTTTCTAGCCCTGATCTTTCCAGCTTTTGCCAACTGAATAACCTCGGCCTGACTGCCACTGGACAACATCTTTGTGCAGAGCGCGCCGTCATCGAATGTCGTTTAACCAAAGCACCCGAGCCATGCCCCAAGTGCGGGGCTGCTGGTGTTTCACGCGGTACTGTCGATAGGCATCTTGCTCACACACCTTACGGACAACGACCAACCAGATTGCTGCTGCGTATCCGTCGCTGGCGTTGTGCTTGCGGCTGTTTCTGGCATGAAGATACAAACAGTGCAGCACCTCCACGTTCAAAGCTTTCATATGGGGCGATACGCTGGGCATTAGCTGCCATCGTGCTGGATCATCTGTCGGTATCTCGTGTTGCGAGCCAGCTTGATGTTGCATGGCACACCGCTAATAATGCCATTATCAACGAAGGACGGCGCCTGCTTTTTAATGACTCGACACGTTTTGACGGTGTGACCGTGCTGGGCGTGGATGAGCATGTTTGGCGACATACACGCTGTGGTGACAAGTACGTCACCATCGTGGTTGACCTTACGCCCGTGCGTAACAAAAACGGGCCGGCCCGCTTGCTCGATGTGCTGGAAGGCCGCTCCAAACAAGCCTTTAAGCAATGGCTACAGAGTCGCCCCAAATCGTGGCGTGACCAGATCGAAAGCATTGCCATGGACGGTTTTACGGGGTTTAAATCTGCAGCGCAAGAAGCCCTGCCTCAAGCCCAAACCGTGCTGGATCCTTTCCATGTCGTGCGCTGGGCAAGCAACATGCTGGATGAATGCCGCCGGCGTGTGCAACACGACATCCTGGGCCGCAGAGGGCGTAAAAATGACCCGCTCTACAAAAGCCGTCGAACGCTACTGACTCGGATCAGCTACCTGTCTGACGCCAACAAAAAGCAACTGTTCCAGCTGTTTGCAGATGAGCACCACCTCGAAGTGGATTGCACCTGGAGCATGTACCAACGGGTGGTCAGCGCCTACAACGAGCCGGATCGAAAACGTGGTAAAAAACTCATGGAAGAGGTCATAAATATCATTACAGCCAGCGACTTGCCCAAAGCGCTCATCGAGGTGAAAGGCTTGGGGGAAACGCTGAAAAAATACGCTGAGAGCATCCTTGCCTACTTCGACCGGCCAGGAACCAGCAACGGTCCAACAGAAGCTATCAACGGGCGACTTGAGCACTTACGAGGTACCGCCTTGGGCTTTAGAAATTTAACCAATTACATAGCCAGGTGCTTGCTGAAGTCAGGAGGGTTTAGAAATCAGCTACACCCTTAAATGCGAAGAGCCTCAAATGTCCTATCGAAGTCATGAGCGAAGTGATGCAGAAAGCCTTGGCTATGCAATATGATGCTCCTGCGTCAATTCAATAACCGTGTTGCACTCAGCTCCTGCAACCGCCGAAAGTGATACGGGAGTAAAATTCCAAGACTCGATAGTAGAAGATATGCTGGATGATTTTTCAAAGAATAGGGGGTATGAGTACTCAGCTATCAATCTATATAACCTTCCTTATGCTTTCGCATACATGACAGAGTCTAAAGATATATTTGGTTGCTCGGTAAGTAAGGAAATTGCCGATGCGATAGGAAAGAACTCAAAAGGTTTTTCAACTAAGCAGTTTCATAGTAATTACTACATTAAGAGGGAGGAAGGCAGTCGCAGCAAAATTAGATTAATGTTTTACGGGCATGCCGAGTCCGTGAAGGACGGTGGTAATGAAGCTATTATTATGCGGATTGTGGAAGTTCCACCTGGTGCAGATGTCGACGCTGCCGAGCATCTTTACCAGAAGAAGATTGTTCTTGATGGCGCCAAGTTTTTCAACTTTTACATGAAGCGTAAGCGTCGTGTGGACATGGCGCGGTCAAAGTTGCGATAACAGCGCTTCTTTCAGGCGAGAGTTTAGAACTGTTGTTATTTCTTCGTAGCTAAAGGGGAATCGGTCCAGCTCATCCATAACTGAGTCTACAAAATAGGCTGGCACGATGAGTTTTTGGTTGAGGCAGTGTGATGCCATTGAAGTGACCATTTCGCAGAAGCTCTCTTGTTCGGCGATTTGCTTCTTGAGTTCTTCGTTGAGCGAAGGTGCGACTGTTTGAGCAAGCTCGCACAGCAGCTCAATTTCCATGAGCGCATGCAGAATGAGATTTTTCCTGTAGCCCAGCGTCGGGGCTGGTTGGGCGAATTTCATGTAGGGCTCCTAAAAACAGCAATGGATTCGATACAGCCATGCTGGTCTCTGTGCAATTTCAATTCAGCCTGAATTGAATTGTTCAAGCGGTTGGGATTTCTCTATCGGCGCTGTTTCACAAGCTGGCCGACAACTCGGCCCTGGCGTTGGCGGCTGCATCTGGCTCAATGAGGTCGCTCGCTAGTTGTCGTTTATCCAGCAACATTTGCCACAGCATTTGATCAATGGTGTTTTCCACCAGAGGAATTTTCACCACGACCATCCGTAGCTGCCCATTCCTGTAGGCTCTGTCCTCAGCCTGATCCTGTAATCCGGGTGTCCAGGGTAATCCCAGGAACATAACGTAGTTGGCAGCGGTCAGGTTGTTGCCGGTACCGGCAGCGGAGGTGGTGGCTGCGAAGATGCGGGTATCAGGATCGCTTTGAAATTTGTCGATCGCTTTCTGCCGCTTGCCCACAGAGTCACTGCCAGCCACCGTGACACAACCGTAGTCGGCATGCTCGCATTGAGCGCGCAACGTCCCTACGGTGTCTTTGAACTCACAGAACAAGATAACCTTGTCCTCCGCGTCCAGTTCGCACAGCAGCTCCATGACGACGCGAACCTTCACCTGCTCCAGTAACTGGCGCAGTGACCCCAGTCTAGCTAGGCTAGGCCTGTCTTCGAGACGTATCCGATCATATTCACGGCGCTCTTCGAGAGACAGCTCCACCGGCAGTGTTTGCCGCTGCTTGCCCTTGAGTCCCGGCAGCACATCTTTACGTCGACGAAGCATCCAGTCACCAATCGCGTCCCGTAGGTTCTTGCGAAAGTCCTGGCTGCCGGCGAACTGTTCGCAGAACTCCTTGAGAGACAGCTTCCCAACGGGGTGACCGGAAAGCCGCAGAAGCGTGTGAAGTTCCGATTCTCGATTAAGGACCGGTGTTCCGGTCAGTAAGTAACGATTGGGCACCTTGGCCGCGATGTCGAATCCGTGGCGGGTCCATGCAGCGGTAGGTTCTTTCAGGCGATGAGCCTCGTCAATGATCATCACTTCAAAGTGGCCTGCCTGCAGTACAAAATCGCCCAGGCGTTCATAGTTGGTGATAATCCACTGTGACGCAGGATCAAAGGCCTGTTGGCAGATCTTTGCGTCGGGATACACCATCTGGATTTCGCGTTGCCAGTTAATGATCAGCGTCGACAGTGTGATGACCAAGATAGGTCTATCGGCCGCTCGAACAGCGGCGGCAATAATTGCCTGGCGTGTTTTGCCGAGGCCCATATCATCCGCGAGTAAAGCGCTGGTCCGTTGCAGCAAGTGCCGGATGCCAGCTGGTTGATGTCCCAGTAAAGAATGACCCGCCAAGGCCTGATCGATTTGTTCAGTGGTGAACTCGGTCCGTTCAATGGATGGCACAGCGGCAAGGTACACGTCGGTTGAAACGTCTTCGTTACCAGGCTGAGCAGCACGTTCTTGTGGCGGGCCTCCGAGATTGATACGGGTGATTTCATCAGCGGGAACAATAGATCCGTCAGTCAGCAGTTCCTGCACGGTGTCGAGGATCTCGAACTGATCCTCAGACAGCCCCAGCTCCAGGATGAGGTTACTGCGCACTAGTTCGGTACTGGCATCGATGCGCCAGGACTTGGATTGTCCGAGGAAAATACCGTGCATACGCCGAGAGACGGCGACTGCTCCAGGGTGGTAGTCACCCGACAGCAAAATGCCTCCCTTAGCCAGTGGTGCAATTCGCAATGTCAGTCCCCAGATAAAGGCTTGGCGATCCGGGGCTCGCTGCGCTGCTGCCAGCTTTGCAGAGAAGGTCTGCCAGCTTTCGTTGAAGCGGTTCTCTGTCAACTCCATCAGACGGTGGAAGAGCAGGTCCAGGTCATCGAGCAATTTACCTTTGGGCAAACGCCAATAGCGATGTAGGGGATGCTCGGCACGGCGGATGTAGAATCCGTCACGCTCAAGAAAAAGGCGGTTGGCTCCCTCGACGTACTGCAGCAGTATGCCGAAGTCGTAGCCATCAAAAATGACTTTTTCGACCAAGTCCAGCCGCCGATTCATCAGGCGCGGGCGACTCATGCTCTACTCAGCCGTTGGTTGACCCATTCCGCGCAGGCTTGGGCATGAAGTGTTTTTCGATTGTTATTTGTGTAGCGCGTGATGGATTGTGTCAGGTCTGGCCATTCAAGGTTCGTGGGGAGTTGCCCTGTTTTTAGGTTGGCCCAAAACCACTTGAAGGCTTGATCGACATTGGAGCCGCTCTTGGGTGTTTTGTTATGTTCTCCCCGCAATTGCGTCATCACCAAGTGTTTCCGGGTCCACTTTGTTGGCGTGTTTTCATAATGTTTTTCAGTGTGCAATTGAATCTCTGCAGAGGCCAATGAGCGCCCGTTTTCACGAATTGAAACTAATCGACAATAGCCCCCAAAGGCGCTGTAGTCATAGCTGTGGATGCAATGACCCAGTGACCTGGACTCTTCATCAAGATCTGCAGGACATATGAGTTCAATGATTTGCAAGCCATTGGGCGCAAGTATCACTCCGGGTTCATCCAGTAATGGAGTCCAAGAACTGATGGACTCTGCCTGTGTCTGGGATTGTGTTGCATCCAGAGCTGTACGGATTTCTACCAGCGCCTGATGAAAATCAGTCACCAGGCTGGCGATCTGGAGGTAGGTGGCAGAGCTAACAAACCGCTTAACTCGTTGAAGAGCTTCCCTGCCAACAGTTCCATGGCACTCATTGATGTTGTTAAAAACCTCATTGAGATCTTGCAGGTTTCCTGCAATTTGAGGCCACTCAGGGTTGGACCAGTCAGTCGGGCATCCTGAGAACAGCCTGTTCCAATCCTGCGTTTGCTCACGCAGCTGGAAGGGGACTTTATCCAACGTGTCAAAGAATGTTTTCCACTGTGCTTTGGTGGACGGGCGGCGGTTGCCCATTGAGGCTCCAAGCAGCAATCGATGCCACGGGGTCTCCGGACCTTCGCGACTTATTCGAGTCAATGCACTGCCGGTATCGAACACACGTTGTTGGCCCAGGTAACGAATCGATGAGCGTGGAGTTTGTAGTAGCCATGCCAGCGTATCGTTAAGGGGCAGGCCGGTGTCCGCGATGCGGCCCATCAGGCAGGCCTGCGCTCGGTTCATAGAACCGTCGTCGCTCCAGTTCGGCTGACACTCTTGAAGCTCGTCCCACGGGCTGCTCATGTAAACCCGTTCCTGATCGTCCCAGGGCCATGGCCAATGCTCACCCAAGACAACGAGCGGGATCAGAACGGGTTGGGCTTTCAGCGCTTGAAGGCGACGTTTACGATCGCCTTGGGTCAGCCAGTTATAAAGCTTGGGAGAGGGGCACTGGGCCGAGCGAATGGCGAACAAAAGCTCTTGGTCCAGGCACTGGCAAAACTGCTTCAAGGTGCTACCCATCTGGGCCAGGTAAAACTGGGTGCGCGGATTGAAGTAACGGTTGTTGCTGACCATTGAGTCAAAACCCCTACGACCGAAGCCTCCTAAATCTTCCACTGAAAGCGCTTTTGCGGCCTCTCTTGCAGATTTGCAGAACGATGTCAGCAGTACGTCCGCGTACCAGCGCGCCTTAAACCTGAGTACCAACTGCTGAGCTACCGAGGCGGTTGGTTTTTTTCGATGAACGCGGTCTTTTGCGTTAATCCTGCAGGCCATCAGGCGTTGGCCATCGAAGTATTGAAGCAGGTTGCCGACTCTGGCTAATGCCGGGCGAGCTCTTCCATCTGTACTGCCCAGTGCCACGCACCAGCAGCGAGTGTAGGCGGTTGAGTTCAGATACCGCTCGATGAAAGAGGTCAGTTGAGAGGGGGTTATCCGAAAATGTAAGGCCCAGGTTTGTGCGACTTCAATCTGGCGCTCAGAGAACTTCTTCAACTTTGGTTCAAGTTTAGTCAGCTCTGATACCGATTGTCTTTTTAGCGTAGTCACCTATGACCTCCTCTGCGATTCGCAGAGGAATGTCGGTCACGGGAGGGGGAGGTTCCAGCGTTAATGCATAACGCCCACGTGAGTGATTTAGACTTTGTCGAGTACCACAAAGCGAGAGCTTTTCGCAGTACCGGTTTGGATTTACCAGTAGTCAGGCTTAATTGCTGGCTTTTTTAGAGTCGCTACACGATTTGGGAACTGATACGTGGAAAGTTCTTCAGTTGTAACGATGTGTCGCATCCAATGTGAATGATGTTTAAGGGATCCAGGTATGGTGCGTTTGATGCCTTCTCTATGCGGCAAAATCACCCCAATTTTGAGGTCTGGAAAGTCCTCTCGAAGCGCTCGCAAGGCTGGAGTCATGTCGGTATCAGCTGAAACCAACACAACCTGCTGGATACGTTCCTCCTGAACGAGACTCGCTTGGCGAGCTGCAAGCCGATACATGCTGATTGCGATGTGAACGTCCGTTTCCTTTTCTTCAAGCTTCCAGATATCGACTTGATCAAGTCTTGACGCAGGGGTGTTTTTATTAACAAAACGAGGAGCTTTGCCTGACTCTAATTGATGGCGCCCGTAAGTTACGTCAACACCTCGTGCAATCAAGGCGCGTAGATAACTGTCTTGAGCCTCTTTCGACTGGATACCACGGCTGGCGAGTGAAGGTTTCACACCCGAGGTGAAAAATCTAACCGATGCTAGAGTGTTGTCGGGATGCTCGACACGCAGAATGTGCTCCAGCAACGACGGGAGATCGAGCCACTTGAAGGGTGTGCCTGCGAGTAGGCCGTAAAACAGGTTGTAGCCGTCTACAAAGCACGCTGTGCGCAAGATTTTCAGTCCTTAGAAACGAAAAAACCGGCGCTAGGCCGGTTTCTTCACCCCAACAGCCAGCGAACTGAATCGCTGCGTACGGGGCTGAGTAGTCGGCTAATGATGACATAGTTGCCATGTATGTCAACTGTCCTGTGCGCTTGATAATGGTTAGGGTCAGGCACAGTTACCACAATGGACAGCAAACTAACATAGAGTGTTTTTTCCAACCGTCTAGACCCCTTTGGGTTTGCTGAAGTCTGGCTTGCCATTCAGTGTGGGGAAACTGACTTTGCAGCCATTCGACCTAAAGCCGGTGCAGCCCCAGAAATCATACGCGCCGTCCCCTTTCTTCTGTCGTCTTGCGAGAGGCTGATTGCACTTGGGGCAGATGTAAGTTTGGCCGGTGGCGGCTGGCCGGGGATTGGACGCCATGGGTACACTAGGCACTCCACGTTGCTGTGACAGTTCCTGTTCCAGGCGGCTGTGCAGGCGCGCAACGACAGCTCCATAGGTGTCCTTGCCCTGGGCGATTTTGTCCAGGTCGCGTTCGAGCTCCCGTGTAAAATCCAGCTCCACGAAACCGAAGAACCCTTCGAGTTTGGCGATCGTTTCCTCCCCCAGCGTGGCCGGTACAAGCTTGCGGCTTTTCTCCTCGATCAAGCCCTTGCTGGTGATGTTCTTCAAGATCGACGCGAATGTGCTGGGTCGACCAATACCGCGCCGTTCCATTTCTTTGATCAGGCTGGCCTTGGTGTAGCGTGATGGTGGTTGGGTTTTCTTCTTCAGCAGTTCGCCGCTGTGTACTGAAAGAATCTGTTTGTGGGAGAGTGCAGGAACAGGGTTGTCAGTCTTGGAGTCTTCCTCATCGTCGGTGTCGTCGCCCTTGAGCATTTTCCTCCAACCGGGATGAAAAAGAGTTTCACCTGTCGCGCCAAATCTAAGCGCCTTACCGCTAGGTCCAACTGCGAGCAGTTTCACCGTGCGTACGTCAAAGATTGCCGCTTCGAGCTGGCTTGCCAGAGCCCGCACCCATATCAACTTGTACAGAGCGAGCTCATCGTCATTTTCACCTGCTTTGGCATCAGCCCAGTAAGTCGGGGTGATGGCTGGATGGCCTTCCTGAGCGCCTTCCGCGGACTTAAACGTTCTCCGTTCGTCGACGGCCGTCATCCCGAGGGCTTTAGCAACCGTTCGAATATCGTCCATGGCTTCGTCTGGGACGTTAGGGTTATCCGTTCGGTGGTAGGTGATAACGCCTTGTTCATACAGTCGCTGGGCGACTTGCATGGTCTTGTCCGGATCCCATTTCAAGGCGTTGCTGGCCGCTTGCTGTAGGGTCGAAGAGATGAAGGGTGCCGGTGGGTGGCGCTCGGCCTTGCGGTTTTCACATGACTCGACGACGACATTGCGTGTGCCGGCGACTAATTGGGCCAGATTGGCATCCTGAACGTAAGGAAAGTCTTTAGTCGCAAAATCCGGTACCGGTTGCCATTCAGCATACCAAGTGGTGCCCTGATTCATATCCATAAAGTTCAGGCGCACACCAAAATGATTGATCACCTTAAAATTGCGGATCTCGCGTTCGCGTAAAACCACCAGATAGACTGCCGGTGATTGGACGCGGCCTGCGGAAGTGGGTTTGCCCATCAGGCGGCGTAGCTCCTGAGTCACGAGATAACCCACCAGGCGGTCAAGAACACGGCGGCATTCCTGTGAGGCAACCCTGTTCAGATCGATTTGTCGAGGATTGGCCAGTGCCTCTTCAACACGCTTGAGGGTGATTTCGTTGAAGGTAATGCGTTTGTAGGTTTTGACCGCCAAAACCTGCTGGATGTGCCAGCTGATGCTTTCACCTTCACGATCAGGGTCTGTTGCGAGGTAAATTTCACTGGCCTGTTTCGCTGCGGCTTTGATGGTTTTGACGGCCCTGTCGCTCTTATCCAGGATCTCATACACCGGTGTGTAGTTTTTACGTACTCCGGTGGTGATCATGGTGTCGTCCTGACCTTTGGCCGGCAGGTCGCGGATGTGCCCACCACTGGCAACCACCTGCCAGTCTTCGCCTGGGCGTAGCTTCTTCATCATTGGCTGGAGCTTTTTCAGCTTACCAGGTGCCTCGATGATCAATAGCTTCACGGTGTGTCCCTCTCAAAATAATCAGAGTGGAACTGTTGCGTCAGGCGGGTAGGGCTTCAATAGGAAATGGTCAATACGCGGGGGAGAGCATTATGCGGCTATAGGTCCAGCGATAGCTGCTGTGCCTGGGCAAAGCCCTTTAGCCACGACGCACGCATAGCGGGGTGTTGGTAAGGGCAGTCATACACCCGTAGCCCTTTCCGCGCAGCGGTCACACCAGTAGCAAAAACCGTCAAATGAGGATTGTTGCAGCGTCGTCTGTCAGCAGTTTTAGTCAATGAAGCGTTATCACCCATGCCGGTTGCTCCTCGATGCTCAAATTCATCTACCAGCAGATCCGCGCATGGCGCGATTTTTTAAGGGAAAGTGTTGCAGGCAGATGCCGGGGTGTCGAACCAGTTGGCTGCCCTCAGCCAATGTACGAATAACTCAATCGACTGACCACTTCGTACCTGCAGATCGTGTAAATCGCCGTGAAGTTCAAGATCCTCGGACTCTTCATCCCAGTTGAAAAGTTCGAAGTAGTTGGTGTCGTAGCGATCTGGATTTAAAAGCTCTTGTATGAATCTTCGTGCGACCATTGAGCTCATGTCACTGTAGTCGTCAGCCCAGACGTCTTTATCACGCCAACCAGCCTTTATCCAGGAGGCGAGTTGGATATTCTCGGTGATACCGTAGAAATCTGCTGCGTTTACGTCGCGCTCATCACAGTACCGCCAATAGAGACGGCCCAACTTAGGATGGTCTGCAGCCACCAGAAGCCAGCCATCTGGACACCTCACCTCCTCATCGTCCCACATTGTTGTACACCTTCAGACTTCACGAACGAGGAGGGAGCGACGGTAAGTCATCTCCCTCCACCACCAGCATCACGAATGGGGCGCCAAAATTAAGCCCCTGGAATTCAGAACGGGCGGTCGGGGTCCGGATAGTCGTCGAAATCAGGTGCAGGTTGCGAACTGGATTGATCACGTGAGGTGCTGCCTTGGCTCTGCGACGGTGACAGGGTCACGCTCGCAATCCTGTGCGGCAAGATGGCGACCCGAGAGGCTTGAATTTTCAGCGCTGCATTTTCCTCGCCATCTTTCTCCCAGCGGTCCATCACGGCGCGTCCTGAAACGATGACGCGCATTCCTTTCTGAAAAAGCTGCGAATAGTGTTGTGCGTCCTTGTGCCACCACTCGACGTTCGCCCAGAACCCCCCGCGATCTTCGAATCCGCCTTTACCGTCCGGAATCGAATTGTCGAAGTAGACGTTGGCCCGCATCAGCCGACGCGGATCCTTGTTACCGTTTGGGAATTCTTTGAACTCCGGTGTCGAGCCAATATTGCCTTCCCAGCCTTGAACGGGCGTGCCCATAAGTAATCTCCGAGGTTATTGGTCTTGCGTTGGGTTGGTGAGCTGCTGCAGTCGAGCGGTATACACGGCCTCTGCCTGGCCCATTTTTTCAGCGCACTCGGCGGCCTGTTTGGCGATTGAGTGCATCAAACTCATCTGCATGTTCAGGGTGATGCGCTGCAGTTCCATCGCGTACAGGTCCTGCAGCATGGATTCCGGTGTTCTGGGTGAGCCCATCATCTCCGTCCAAACCCCCACGCCCATCCGGCGGTCTGTCACTTTCTGCCATCTCAGAAACTGGGTTCCGGCTTGGGTGTTCTGCTCAGTCAATCGCACCGGCACGAGGGTGAATGGATAGCATCGAGCTTGCTCCAGCACTTCCTGGGCAAGTGCTTTCAAGTCCGCTGCCTGAGCTCGACATAGATCGGCAAATTGGGTCAGCTCTCCCTTACCTTTAAAAGGCTTTAAAAGGCCTTTTAGTGAGGCAGCCTGTTGCAGTCGCTGGAAGGCTTCCTGTTGCAGTGGTCGGAAGGCGGTCTGTTGCAGCGACCCGTCATTGGAAGGGATCTGGCCCATCTTCATTAACCTTCCTCGACGTCATCGAAGTGGTCATCCACCGCGGCGTGCTGTTGGCCGCGAATAATGGGCGGAGCAAAGTTCGAACGGCGTGTGCCTTCCAGGATGTCCTGTGGCATCTCCCCGTAACGCTCGTACATTTTTCGGGCTGCTTCAGCCTTGGCATTGTTGGCGGCGAAGTCATCGCGTGCAGCGCCGGAGTATTTGTAGATCTGTGCAAGGCCAAACAGTCTTCTCAGTACTGCGGCACCCTCATCAATCCAGGCTTCCATATCGTGGCGCCCGACGAGGCCGACGTGCTGGGCCAGTAAAATGCGTCTGACAATTTCGTCGTAGTTAGTCAGCAGATACACGGCCTGAAAGCCGAGGGGGTTGGCAATGTACAACGGTAGGCTGACAGGCTGGATCGAAAGATTCTCGCTGATGCTGATGGCCGGGGGGAGAGAGGCCATGGCCATGTCCAGGCGTTCTTCGATGGTTTTCAGCGCTTCTTTAGAGACGTTGATTTTTTCTTCTATCTGGATCATCCACCAATCGGAGTACGGATCATCCTGTTGGGCACCACGAGACATACGATTGATGACAGTGCAAAACCCTGACAAGCCGATGATGCCGACTTTAAGGTCATTTTTGGGGCGTCCCATCCAGATGCGGGCTGCATGGTGGGTGTGAAGGGTGAGCTTCACATCGCTGCGCAGTGAGCCGATGTTGAGCCGGAAGTTGTCAGCCATGGTGCAGTGTTTCCTTGGGGAGAGGATTGACGTGCCCATGCTGCAAGTTGGCTGTAGCAGGCGCAGCAATAAATCCGTAGCCCGATGGAAGGGGATTTGTTGATGCTTCTATATATAGAGGGAGGCTAGGTAGAAAGTTAGCCTGGCTGCCGCCACCGATATGGGGTCCTGTGCAGGTGGTGTGGGCCACACCACCTGCGTGGCTGCCGGTACCGATATCGGATCCTGTCAGAGTGATTCGGGCCGAAT
>NZ_JAMOIE010000064.1 GCF_024448935.1 Stutzerimonas stutzeri | reverse complement strand
GATGGGCACTAATTAACCAGGAATGTAACTAACGAGACGGGCATGGATTCGATAAAGCCAGCAGTGGCTCGGATGCTTATCAGCGAGTCGGCGCGCAGCAATGGTGACACAAGGAAGACCACGATTGCACCGTCCAGCTGGCCGGACATGGGCCGAACAGATGTGTCGCAGTCTATGAGCATGCCCAGATAAATGGACATCGAGCTTATTTCCTGAAGCGGGCGAAGGGAGTTGGGCTCCTCTTCAAATGCAGATAATCACGTATCTGCCGCAGTATCCGGGGTTTTTTTGTGGCTTTCTTCCCAGACTGGCATGGCTTTCGCTCTGTTTCTCTATCTCGCTTGTTTCCCTGTCGTACCGCCAGCACTGGAACGACAGGAGAGCAGACGAAGCGATCAGAACAATAAGGAAAACTGCATGAATGCCCTGCCCGAACGTTCCGGCGGATTGGTTCCCGGTCTCACACAGTCCCGCTTTTTTTCAACCTTGCACAGCGCCCTTTGCGGCAACCGCTATGCTGATTGTCAACAAGGTAGCCTACGCATCGCTGCCTTGACCGTGACTCTTGGCAATCGGAGACAGCCATGATTCTGAAAGGCAAAACCGCTCTCGTCACCGGTTCAACCAGCGGCATTGGTCTGGGCATCGCCTGCAAGCTGGCAGAGGCGGGCGCCAATGTGATGATCAATGGTTTCGGCGATGTAGAGGGGGCCATTACGCGTGTGGCTGCGTATGGCACAACCGTGTTGCACCATCCAGCCGATGTGACCGATGCCGCGCAGATCGGGGACATGATCAGCCAGACCGAGGGCGACTTCGGCTCCCTCGATGTATTGGTCAACAACGCGGGAATTCAGTATGTGGCCCCGGTCGAGCACTTCCCGGTCGAGCGCTGGGACAGCATCATCGCGATCAATTTGTCCTCGGTATTTCACACCATGCGTCTGGCACTGCCGGGCATGCGCGAGCGCAACTGGGGGCGGATCATCAACATATCCTCGGTGCACGGTTTGGTTGCCTCGGCGCAGAAGGCGGCGTACGTGGCAGCCAAGCATGGCGTGATCGGTCTGACCAAAACCGTTGCGCTGGAAACTGCAACCACCGGTGTCACCTGCAACGCGCTTTGCCCGGGCTGGGTATTGACGCCATTGGTCCAACAGCAGATCGACAGCAAGGCTCAAGGCCATGGCGACCCGAACCGGGCAACTCGCGAACTGCTGATGGAAAAACAACCTTCACTGGACTTCGTCACGCCCGAGGAGCTGGGTGACCTGGCGCTGTTTCTTTGTAGCGAGGCAGCCAGGCAAGTGCGAGGCGCTGCCTGGAATGTAGATGGCGGTTGGTTGGCCCAATAGTCGATGAGCGCAGCAAAACCCATCGCTTCCAATCTGCATGGGTTTTGCAGGCTCAACCTCGGCTACAAACAGCGCTTCACGCCTTGGCGCGCGAAGTGTTTTCGACGTCTTCATGGTGCTGCGGACGGAGAGACTCGAACTCTCCTACCTTGCAGTGCGGCTCGGCTCCGCCAGCAAGGTTACCGCAGGGGCCTGAGTGGCCTAGCGCTCGCTCAGCCCATGCAACTGCAGCTTGGAATACAGGCTCGCGCGGGAGATACCCAGCTCGACAGCGGCGCGGCGACGGTTGCCTTTACAGGCTCGCAACGCATGCTGCAGCGCACGGCGTTCGGCCTGGGCGACGCTTTCAGCCAGCAGCTGTAGCGGGGTTTCTTCCGCGGCGGGAGGCTCAATGGTGCTGATTATCGCGGGTGGCGTCGGCGGCGTGGCATTGCTGTTCTGCTCGCCGAGCAAAGGCAGTAAATGCTGCGGCGCCAGCGGAAGCCCATCGGCATTCAACTGCGCGCGTTCCAATAGATTGCTCAGCTCGCGCACGTTGCCACGCCAGGGTTGACCGCAGAGTAAGGCCACGGCCTGGGCGGTGAGTTCCATCGGCGCCTGGCCGGAGCGGTTGGCGATGTCATCAAGCAGGTGTTCAACCAGAGCGGGAATGTCGCTGGCGCGTTCGCGTAATGACGGCACCTTTAGGGCGAGAACGTTGAGACGGTAGTAGAGGTCGTCGCGAAATTGCCCGGCAGCGACTTTGGCTTCCAGATCGATATGGGTTGCCGCGATCACCCGCACATTGAGCGGTTTGACCTGGTTGGAGCCGAGCGGCTCGATCTCCTGTTCTTGCAGCACCCGAAGCAGTTTTGCCTGCAGGGCCAGTGGCAGATCGCCGATCTCGTCGAGAAACAGGGTGCCGCCGTTGGCGACTTCGAACTTGCCGATACGTGCCTTGCGATCGGCGCCGGTAAAGGCGCCAGGTGCGGTGCCGAACAGCTCGGCTTCCACCAAGGTTTCAGGAATGGCCGCGACGTTGACCGCGACGAAGGGGCCGTTGGCCCGGGGGGAAAGGTTGTGAATGCCTTGGGCCAGCAGCTCCTTGCCGGTGCCGGTCTCGCCGCGTATCAGTACCGTGGCGTCGAGCTGCGCGGCACGGCGGGCCTGACGTTTGACCTCGCTGGCGGCTGGGCTGGTGCCGATGAAGCCGGCGATGGTGTAGCGTGCGCGGCGGGCTTTGGCCAGCTCGTTCTGGGTCGCGACCAGTTGTGTCTGCAGGATATTGAACTTGGACATCAGCGGTTTGAGATGCTGCGCCCGGTCGAACAGCACGAAGCCCAAGGCTCCCACGAGGGTGCCGTCCTCGTCACGCAGCGGGATGCGCGTCACCACGAAATGCTCGTCACCGAACGCCATCAGATCGAGCATGCTCGGCAGGCCACTTTCCATGACTTCCCGCAGGCGGCTGGCCGGTAGCACTTCTTCGATCTCTTTGCCGAGCACGCCGCGCGGATCGCTGATGCCGAGCTTCGCGGCGTACTTGTCGTTGATCCAGACGATACGTGCCTGGCAGTTGACCGCGATGGTGCCCTCGCATTGGGCGTTGAGGTGATCGAACAGCAGCGGCATCGCCACCGCGCGAAAGCGCTCCGGGGAAACGCCGATGATCAGGCCGTTGTCGTCGAGGTCGTTGCGGGCAATTGCCATGAGTTCGAGCTGTCCAAAGAGGTTCGGCCGATTATGAAAGGCGCCGACTGCCGCGAGCAAGGCAGCCGGCCCCTGCGCAACTAAGCTGGAAAAACGTTAGCGAGGCAGGCAAGACAAGGCGCAACGACCAACGGGAGTAACAGCCGAAGGCTGGCCCGAAGGGCGAGCGCAGCGAGTCAAACGGCCGAAGAAGCGGACCGGGCTCGCGTACGAGTTTACTTTAAGTAAATGAGCATGACCTACTTCGTTCGCCCTCAGGGCCGCGCTAAAGCGCGTTAGCCGCAAGCGGCTTTCAACGCAGTATTGTCAACGCAGGTAGTTTTTACTGGGCGTACACCTCGTTGGGCAGCCATGTCGCCAGCGGTGCGAAGAAGAACACCAGCGCCAGACCAATCAACTGGATCAGGATGTAGGGCAGTACCCCGAGATAGACGTCGCGAGTGGTGACTTCCGGTGGGCACACACCCTTGATGTAGAACAGGGCGAAGCCGACCGGCGGTGTCAGGAAGGAGGTCTGTAGGCATAAGGCGAAGAGGATCGCGAACCACAGCGGATCGACGCCCATGGAGAACAGTACCGGGGCCACCAGCGGCAAGATGATCAGGGTGATCTCCACCCAGTCCAGAAAGAAGCCCAGCAGGAAAGTGATGAACAACACGGTGAGCAACACGCCGGTCTGGCCGAAAGGCAGGCCGGTAAGCGCCGCGCGGATCACGTCGTCGCCACCTAAGCCACGGAGCACTGCGGCGAACACCGTGGCGCCGATGAAAATGCCGAAGATAAAGGCCGAGGTGCGGCTGGTCTGGTAAAGCGCCTCCTTCAACACGGTCATGTCCAATCTGCGGCTGCAGGCGGCCATCAATACCGCACCGAACGCGCCCACGGCAGACGCTTCGGTGGTGGTGGCAATGCCGAAGAAGATCGAGCCGAGCACTGCCAAGATCAGCGCGAACGGCGGCACCACGGCCCAGAACACGTCGAGCAGCGCCCGCGCGTCGAGCTTCGGGCGGTTGGCCGGTGCCGGTGCAAAGTCCTTCTTCACCCAGGACACAATAACGATGTAGAGGATGTACATCAGCGCCAGCATCATGCCGGGAATCAGCGCGCCCATGAACAGTTTGCCCACCGAGGCTTCGGAGGTGCCGAGGCGGTCGGCCATCAATACCAGCATGATGCTCGGCGGAATCAGGATGCCCAGCGTACCCACCGAACAGGCGGTACCGACGGCCAGACTCTTGTTGTACTTCGCCTGCAGCATTGGGCCGACGGACAACATGCCCAGCAGGGCCACCGAGGCGCCGACGATGCCGGTTGAAGCCGCCAGTAGGATGCCTACCAGCACTACCGTGACCGCATAGCCGCCGCGTAACGGGCCGAGCACCCGCACCAGGCTATGCATCAGCCGTTCGGCGATGCCAGAGCGGTCGAGCATGATGCCCATGAAGATGAATAAAGGGAGGGCGACCATCAGCTCATTGGCGACGATGCCGTAGATGCGCGCATCCAGCACGCCGATGGTGCCGTCCCAGGTGAACCAGAGGTCGGCGTCGAAGTATTCGATCAGCACGTGGCCGAATATGGCGAACAGCAGTCCGATGCCGGCCAACGACCAGGCCACGGGAAAGCCAAGCAGCAGTAGCAGCATGAACGTAGCGAACATGCTGATGACGAGTAGTTGCTCCAGACCCATGATTACGACTGCTCCATCAGGGCTGCGAGTGGCCGCGGTCGCGGCCACCGGAAGTGGGCGCCAAGGCCCGCGGGAAATTGAAAAGCAGCGTGCTACAGCGCGTGGCCCTAGAGGCCAGCGCCAGGGCGACCAGCGCCAGGCCCAGCGGGAGCACGCTCTTGAAAATGAACCTATGCGGTAGGCCGCTTGGCGCCTGCGAGCGCTCGTTGTAGATGAACGCCTGATAGGCAAAAGGAATCAGCGCATCGACCATCAGCAACACCACCGGTAATGCCAGAATCAGGATCGCCAGCAACTCGATGATGGCCTGGCTGCGCAGGGTGAACTTCTCGCGCAGGACATCGACTCGCACATGGTCGTCACGTACTACGGCATAGGCCAGGGCGAGCATCAGCGCGGCGCCGAACAGATGCCATGACAGCTCTTCCAGGGCAATCGAGCCGCGGGCCAGCACGAAGCGGCTGAACACGTTGGTCAGCACTACCGCGAGCATCAACAGCCAGATCCAGGCGCTGGCTTCGCCAATAGCGACCAGAGCTTTGTCGAGCCAATAGGACAGGCGGTTATGCGGCAGCGCAGCCTCGTCGGAGGCGGGCGCAGCAGCGTTGGGGGAAGCGGGATGAACGGACATGGCCACCTCGGTAATCCAGCATTCGTGAAGAAAGGGCACGATCGAAGCCGTGCCGTCAGCGCCCTGGTTGGCTAGGTCAACGAATTCGTTGCCTGACGCCCTGATCGAACCGCATGATCGGGGCTTGAGCATACGAACCGGACTGACCCGCCTACCATTCAGGGCGCCAGACTCAGCGCGCAGCTATCAGTCGTAGTGGTAGTAATCGCGTGGCAGATAGCCCTTGCTGTGCCAGATCGAGTGATGTTTCACGAATTCGCGCTGGCTGGTCAGGACTCGGTTGAATGCCTCGTCACTGGCGGCGATCTCGTCGAGCACTTCCTTGGTCACGCGCTCCAGTTCGCGCAGCACTTCCTCGGGCAGCACCTGGGCCTTGACGCCCTGTTTCTCGTAGTCACGCAGCGCGGTCGGCTGGGCCCATTCGCTTTCGGCGAAGCCCTTGAGCGTGGCCGATTCGCAACCCATCTCGATCAGCGCGCGGCTCTGCGGCTCGAGCTTGTCCCAGACACCCTTGTTCACCAGCAGGTGCGAGGTGGTGAGCGTCTGGTGCCAGCCCGGCATGATGTAGTTCTTGATGATCTGGTCGAGGCCCAGCATTTTGTCGACGGCGGGCTGCGAGAACTCCGTGGCGTCGATGGTCTTGCGTTCCAGCGCCTGGTAGATCTCCCCGCCCGGAATCATGGTGACCGAGGCGCCGAGCTTCTCCAGCACCTTGCCGCCGATACCGGCGAAACGGATACGCAGCCCGTCGATGTCTTCCAGCTTCTCGATCGGCTTGGCGAACCAGCCGGCGCCTTCCGGGCCGATGATGCTGCACAGCATCGGATGGATATTGCGTTCGGCATAGATCTCTTCGAGCAGCTTCTTGCCGTCACCCTCGTAGTACCACGCGAGGTAGGCTGGCGGCTCCATGTTGAACGGTGCACCGGAATACAGTGGCAGCGCGGGGATGGTGCCCTGGTCGTAACCGATCCAAGTATAGCCGGCTGGGTATTTGCCGTTGCTCACCGCGTCCATAATCTCGAATGGCGGCACCAGCTCGCCGGGCTCGTAGTAGCGCAGCTGGATATCGCCGCCAGAAATCGCCTTGAGCGATTCCGACAAATGTTTGACCGGCGTGGTCAGACCGACGAGATGGGACGGGAAGGCCAATGGCACTTGCCAGCGAATTTTCTCAGTGGCCATCGCGTTGGCGCTCACCAGCGTGGCACTGATAACGGTTGCTGCGCCGATCGCACAGGCGAGACGGGACAGCTTTTTCGTTACGGACATTACAGATTTCCTTGTTTTTGTTGTTGTGATGGCCAGAGGTTATGGCCCGGTGCGGCGTAGCCGGAAAGCGGAAGAGCGACGTCCAGTCACCCGCCCGCCAGAAGTCTTGGCGTCTAGCGCTTATCCCATTAGCAGGTTCTGTGCCTGACTCCAGATACATGCTCAAACGGCCATTCCAGAGCGCTTTCATAGATCGTTAGGATGCGCCTGTGTCCAGTCCGTCGGACATTCGCCTAGGGCGTTTATCCGAGCGTCCACGATTCTGGATCTATGTCTGGTTATCTAGACGGCCAGCTTTTCGGGCACGCACCGCGACATGCGGCTTGTACTCGAAAGCGTGGTGGGGAGCGGGTGGGTCGGTGTCGTAGTAGCGGGTGCTAGCGGGGGCGTTGATGTCAGCCAGCTTCCTTGCCCAGAGTCGCTTTCAGTGCGGTGAGGCAACGCTCCTCGGCGGTATCGAGCTCCAGCTGCATCTGTTGGATATCCAGCTGTTGTTGCTCAAGTTGTTGACGACGTTCGGCAATCATCCCGAGCATGATGTTCAGCTGCTTCTGGTTGCCGGCCTTGGGGTCGTAGAGTTCGATCAGCGTCTTGCATTCAGCCAACGAAAAACCGAGGCGTTTGCCGCGCAGGATCAGCTTGAGCGCGACGCGGTCCTTCGGCGTGTAGATGCGTTCCTGACCGCGGCGTGTCGGCGAAAGCATGCCCTGTTCTTCGTAGAAGCGAATGGCGCGGGTGGTGATGTCGAGCTCGTTGGCCAAATCGGAAATGCTGTAGGTCTGCTTTGCCATGTATATATCCAGTCTTGCCTGCCCGCCCGCGGCTCGCGAGGAGCCGGGCGCGTTTTCATCGGTTTTTTATCGGGGCAAGGCTACACGCTGGCCTCGTACGGTGCCCAGTGGCAGGTGGCCAGTGGCCGCTCCTTCAGCGCTGAATCGGGCAACCGGTAGCTTCCTGAATCTGCTCGAAGGTGACATCGTCGGCCAGTTCGACCAATTTCAAGCCGTGTTCGGTCACGTCCAGCACACCCAGGTCGGTGATGATCCGGTCGACTACCCCGACGCCGGTCAGCGGCAGGTCGCATTGCTTGATGATCTTGTGCGTGCCCTTGGCGGTGTGCTCCATGAGCACCACGACGCGCTTGACCCCAGCCACCAGGTCCATCGCGCCGCCCATGCCCTTGACCATCTTGCCGGGAATCATCCAGTTGGCCAGATCGCCTTTCTCCGAAACCTGCATGGCGCCGAGGATTGCCAGATTGATATGGCCGCCGCGGATCATGCCGAAGCTCATGGCGTTGTCGAAAAAGGCGCTGCCGGGAAGGGCGGTGACGGTCTGTTTGCCGGCATTGATCAGGTCCGGATCGATTTCCGCCTCGGTGGGGAAGGGGCCGATGCCGAGCAGACCGTTCTCGCTCTGCAGCCAGACATCCATGCCCTCGGGGATGTAGTTGGCGACCAGGGTCGGCAGGCCGATGCCCAGGTTCACGTAGAAGCCATCCTGCAGTTCCTGTGCGGCGCGCTGCGCCATCTGTTCCCGTGTCCAGGCCATGATCAGCTCCTCACCGTGCGTTTTTCGATGCGCTTCTCGGCGTTCGGGTTATGGATGATGCGCTGCACGTAGATGCCCGGCAGATGGATCTGGTCCGGGTCCAGCTCGCCGGTTTCCACCAGTTCGTCGACCTCCACCACGCAGACCTTGCCGGCCATCGCCGCGAGCGGGTTGAAGTTGCGCGCGGTCTTGTTGAACACCAGGTTGCCGGCCTTGTCGGCCTTGTGCGCCTTTACCAGCGCGATGTCGGCGGTCAGCGATTCTTCCATCACGTACCACTCGCCGTTGAACTGGCGTGTGTCCTTGCCTTCTGCGATCAGCGTGCCGTAGCCCGTTTTGGTAAAGAAGGCCGGGATACCGGAACCGCCGGCGCGCAGCTTTTCGGCGAGGGTGCCCTGGGGGGTGAATTCGAGTTCCAGTTCGCCGGCCAGATACTGCCGCTCGAATTCCTTGTTCTCGCCGACGTAGGAGGAAATCATCTTGCGCACCTGACGCGTCTCGAGCAGCACGCCGAGGCCGAAGCCGTCGACGCCGGCATTGTTGCTGATCACCGTAAGGTCTTTCTTGCCGGTGTCGCGCAGCGCTTCGATCAGCGCTTCGGGAATGCCGCACAGACCGAAGCCGCCGACGGCGAGGGTCATGCCGTCTGCGACCAGGCCGTCGAGTGCCGCTTCAGCGTTTGGGTAGATCTTGTTCATATGAACCTCTTTCTCATTGCGGGCTGCCAGTGGTTCACTGTGCGCTTAGCCGCGCCCGAGCGACCCGCGATCCGTTGGGACGACCCACTACATCACTGATGCGTTGCCCTGCGGCGATCAGCATGTCCAGGTCAATCCCGGTCTCGATACCCAGGCCGTTCAGCAGGTAGAGCACGTCTTCGCTGGCGACGTTGCCACTGGCGCCCTTGGCGTAGGGGCAGCCACCGAGTCCGGCGACCGAACTGTCGAAGGTGCAGATGCCTTCCTGCAGGCTGGCGTAGATATTCGCCAGCGCCTGGCCATAGGTGTCGTGGAAATGGCCGGCGAGCTTGTCACGCGGCATCTCGCGGCCGACGACGTCGAACAACTGACGGGTCTTGCCTGGGGTGCCGGTGCCGATGGTGTCGCCCAGCGATACCTCATAGCAGCCGATGGCGAACAGCTCATGCGCGACATGTGCCACCCGCTTCGGGTCGATCTCGCCCTCATAAGGACAGCCCAGCACACAGGAGACGTAGCCGCGCACCTGAATGCCGTTCTCGCGCGCGGCTGCCATCAGCGGGGCGAAGCGCGCCAGGCTCTCCTCGATCGAACAGTTGATGTTCTTCTGCGAGAAGGCTTCGGACGCCGAGCCGAATACTGCCACTTCGCTGACACCCGCTTCGATGGCTGCTTCCAGGCCTTTCAGGTTCGGGGTCAGTGCCGCGTAGGTCACGCCCGGTTTCTGCTGGATCTGCGCGAAGACATCAGACGAGCCCGCCATTTGCGGCACCCACTTAGGCGACACGAAGCTGCCCACCTCGATATAGCGCACCCCGGCAGCACTCAGGTCGTCCACCAGGCGCACCTTGTCCGCGACGCTGATCGGCTGTTTTTCGTTCTGCAAGCCGTCTCGCGGGCCGACTTCGACCAGGCGTACCCGGCGTGGCATTTCAGTGGTAGTGGTCATCGGTATTCCTCGTGACAAGTACGGGTGCCTTCCCGGTAAAAGAGTGTGGACCATCGGGTCATACAAAAACTCTCAATGCTCAAGTACCGAACAGCGTGGCAGATAAGGTTAGGCGAGTCGCCCCTTGCCGGGGGGGTAGCACGCCCGAGAATTGCCATGCCATGCCATGCCACGCAAGTTGAAAACCTCTCATCACACGCTGTTGTTCTTTGCGCTTGTAGCTGTGCTGCTGACTGCGCTTGGGGTGTTCAGTCTGATGCAGATGGCGGCGATACGTGCGGCGGGCAGCGAGATCGACACCGACTGGATGCCAAGCCAGGCAGCCGCAGACGACATGGCGTTGCACTTCGCACACGTACAGATCGGGTCCATGCGTCAGCTCGCCTTTCACGATGCCGAAACGCTTCGTCAGAGTGATGAGCACATCGCCGCGGCAATGAAACGGACGGGTGCGCCGTTTCCGGATGTAGCCACGCGGCAATGTTGGTGCGTTGGTTGCGGCGAGCGCGACGCTTGACCAAGGCGCATTTGCGAGCAGGCGCCCCCTACGGCAGGCCTTCTTGGCAAAAGCAGAGCGTGGACGTCGACCGCCACCGCGCGGCAAAACCGGCGGTGGCTGCCCGGTTTGCCAGCCGCCAGTAGCCGTCATTACTCAAGCTCCACCAGCGTCGTGCCTTCGCTGATCATGTCACCTTCGGCGCAGTAGACGGCTTTTACCACACCTGCTTCGGCGGCCCGGATGCTGTGCTCCATCTTCATCGCCTCGAGCACGACCAATGTGGCGC
Source organism: Stutzerimonas stutzeri (assembly GCF_024448935.1). Taxonomy (GTDB): domain Bacteria; phylum Pseudomonadota; class Gammaproteobacteria; order Pseudomonadales; family Pseudomonadaceae; genus Stutzerimonas; species Stutzerimonas stutzeri_AO. Next base: position 18,225 of record NZ_JAMOIE010000064.1, on the reverse strand, counting down.
CGGCCTCGACACTTTGCCCGGCCTCGACCAGCACACGGACGATGCTGCCGTTCATGGGCGCGGTGAGGCCGCCGTGGTGCTGCTGGCTGGCTTCGACGTCGGCGATGGGGTCGAATGCGGTGATGGCCTGCAGCTCGCCATTCCATTCCAGGTACAGGGTTTGGTCCTTGCGAATCACTTTGGGCTGGCGGCTCGGATTTGAAGGGACACGCTCGCTCCTGTTGGCGGCCACATCGATGCGCACCAGCCGGCTTTCACGGTTGCATTGCAGATGCACGCCGATTCGCGCCGGCATACCGAAACGCAGGCCGTCGCGCTTTGCCCAGGGCGAATGAAGGTCGTCCTCGCGGATCTTCGCCGGTTCGGTCTGCACGAACAGCTCGCCAGCCTGCTGCCAGAAGTCATCCGGCAGTTCGCCGGGTGTGCGCATCAGGTCGGGTTCGTGGCGCGGGATGAAGCCGGTGTCGAGTTCGGCGGCGGCAAAAGCCGGGTGGCCGACCACCCGGCGCAGGAAGGCCAGATTGGTACGCACGCCGCCAACCCAGGTTTCATCGAGCATCGCCAGCAGACGCAGGCGCGCTTCCTCACGGTTCTCGCCCCAGGCAATCAACTTGCCGAGCATTGGATCGTAGAAGGGTGATACCTGATCGCCTTCGGCTACGCCGCTGTCGACGCGTCGACCCGGTCCAGCAGCGGATTCGCGGTACAGGTCCAGGGTGCCGGTGGCGGGGAGGAAATCATTGTCGGGATCTTCGGCATACAGCCGCACCTCGATGGCGTGGCCGATGAGCGGCACCTGATCCTGGCTGATCGGCAGCGGTTCGCCGCGGGCGACACGGATCTGCCAGGCCACCAGATCCAGACCGGTGATGGCTTCAGTCACGGGATGCTCGACTTGCAGGCGGGTGTTCATCTCCATGAAGAAGAACTCGCCGCGCGCGTCGAGCAGGAATTCCACCGTGCCGGCGCCCACATAGCCGATGGCTTGAGCCGCCTTGACCGCTGCTTCGCCCATGGCGCGACGCAGTTCCGGGGATAGGCCTGGCGCGGGAGCTTCCTCGACGACCTTCTGGTGGCGGCGCTGGATCGAACAGTCGCGCTCGTTCAGGTACAGGCAGCTAGCGTGTTGATCGGCAAATACCTGGATCTCCACGTGGCGCGGTTTGCGCACGTATTTCTCGACCAGCATCCGCGAGTCGCCAAAAGACGACTGCGCCTCACGCTGAGCCGATTGCAACGCTTCGGCCAGATCCGCTTCGCGCTCGACCACCTTCATCCCTTTGCCACCACCGCCGGCGGTGGCCTTGAGCAGCACCGGGTAGCCGATCTGCTCGGCGGCAGCAAGGAAGGTTTCCACGTCCTGCGCTTCGCCGTGATAGCCGGGTACCAGCGGCACGCCGGCTTTTTCCATCAGCGCCTTGGCGGCGGATTTGCTGCCCATGGCATCAATGGCCGAGGCGGGCGGGCCAAGGAAAATCAGCCCGGCGCCTTCGATGGCGCGGGCGAACTCGGCATTTTCGGACAGGAAGCCGTAGCCCGGGTGAATCGCCTGGGCGCCGCTGGCCTTGGCCGCGGCGATCAGCTTGTCGATCATCAGATAGCTTTCGGCGGGCTTGGCACCGCCGAGATCGACGCGGATATCGGCTTCGCGCGCATGGCGCGCATCACGGTCGATGGCGCTATGCACGGCGACGGTGGTCAGGCCCATGGCCTTGGCGGTACGCATCACGCGGCAGGCGATTTCGCCCCGGTTGGCCACCAGCAGGGTGGTTATCATTGTTCTGGCTCCTGCATCCAATTCGGTTTGCGCTTCTCCAGGAAGGCACTTAAACCTTCTTGGCCCTCGGGGCTGACGCGGATACGGGCGATGCTGTTTTCGGTGTAGCGGCGAAGCGCCGGGTTGAGCGATCCGCTGCTGGCTTCGCGCATCAAGTCCTTGCTGGCGCGCATGGCCTGGGGACTGTTCAGCATGAGCGTATCGATCCAGCCGCAGAGGCTGTCCTCCAGTGCCTCGGCCGCATAGGTTTCCGACAACAGGCCGAGTTCCCGGGCGCGCTCGCCGCTGAAGCGCTCACCGGTTATGGCGTAGCGACGTGTGGCGCGTTCGCCCATGGCCTTGACCACGAACGGGCTGATCACTGCCGGCGCGAGGCCGATGCGCACTTCGGAAAGGGAAAACAGCGCATCATGCGCGCCGATGGCCATGTCGCAGCAGGCCACCAGGCCGACCGCACCGCCAAACGCCGCCCCCTGGACCACCGCCAGCGTGGGTAGCTTGAGGTGGTAGAGGCTGTACATCAGCTCGGCGAGGTCGCGGGCATCGGCGAGGTTGGCGTCGAAGTCCAGCTTCGCCGACTGTTGCATCCAGGCAAGATCGGCTCCCGCGCAGAAGTGCTTGCCACGGCCACGCAGCAGCAGGAAGCGCAGGTTCTTGTCCGACTGCACCTGATCGATGACGAGCACCAGCTCACGGATCATCTCGGCGTTGAAGGCGTTGTTCTTGTCGGCGCGATTCAGCCAGAGCGTGGCGAAACCTTTCTCGGCGTATTCGAGTTCGATGGTGTTAAAGATCGACGTGCTCATAAATGGTTCCTGCAGACGAAGGCCTTCGGCCCTTGGCTAGAAGCTGGAGGCAGGACGTCGAGCCTCCAGCCTCTGGCGCGGTTATCGGTTTTTCCCTACATCCGGAATACGCCAAAGCGGGTCGGCTCGATCGGTGCGTTGAGACTGGCCGAGAGAGCCAGGCCCAGCAGGTCGCGTGTCTGCGCCGGATCAATAACCCCGTCGTCCCATAGCCGAGCGCTGGAATAGTAGGGGTGCCCCTGGCGTTCGTACTGCTCGAGAATCGGCTGCTTGAGCTGGGCTTCATCCTGGTCGGAAAAGCTCTGCCCGCTGCGCTCGGCCTGTTCACGCTTGACCTGCACCAGCACGCCAGCGGCTTGCTCGCCACCCATCACGCCGATTCGCGCGTTCGGCCACATCCACAGAAAGCGCGGATCATAGGCACGACCGCACATGCCGTAGTTGCCCGCGCCAAAGCTGCCGCCGATGACCACGGTAAACTTCGGCACCTGAGCGCAGGCCACCGCGGTGACGAGCTTGGCACCGTGCTTGGCGATGCCGCCGGCCTCGTACTTCTGGCCAACCATGAAGCCGGTGATGTTCTGCAGAAACAGCAGCGGAATGCCGCGTTGGCAGGCCAGCTCGATGAAGTGCGCACCTTTCTGCGCAGCTTCAGCGAAAAGAATGCCGTTGTTCGCCAGGATCGCGATGGGGTAGCCATGCACATGGGCGAAACCGCAGACCAGCGTGGTGCCGAACAGCGCCTTGAATTCATCGAACTCGCTGCCATCGACGAGCCGTGCGATGACTTCGCGCACGTCATAGGGCTGCTTGGCCTGGGCCGGGATCACCCCGTACAGCTCATCCGCGGCATAGAGGGGCGCACGTGGTTGGCGGGTCTGTACCTGGCCAAGCTTTTTCCAATTGAGGTTGGTAACGCAACGCCGGGCGATGGCCAGTGCATGCTCGTCATTCTCGGCGTAATGGTCGGCCACACCGGATATCTTGCAGTGCACGTCGGCACCGCCCAGATCCTCGGCAGTGACCACCTCGCCGGTGGCGGCTTTGACCAGCGGCGGGCCGGCGAGAAAGATGGTCGCCTGGTTGCGCACCATGATGGTTTCGTCGGCCATCGCCGGTACATAGGCGCCGCCGGCGGTGCACGACCCCATCACCACGGCGAGCTGCGCAATACCCATGGCGCTCATATTGGCCTGGTTGAAGAAAATCCGGCCGAAGTGCTCGCGGTCGGGGAACACTTCGTCCTGGCGCGGCAGGTTGGCGCCGCCTGAGTCCACCAGATAGATGCAGGGCAGGCGGTTCTGCTGGGCGATCGCCTGGGCACGCAGATGCTTCTTCACGCTAAGCGGGTAGTAGCTGCCACCTTTTACTGTGGCGTCATTGGCGATGACCATGCATTCCACGCCCTCGACCCGGCCGATGCCAGCGACCACACCAGCCGCGGCGACGTCTTCGCCGTACACTTCATAAGCCGCCAATGGCGACAGTTCGAGAAAGGCGGAGCCGGCGTCGAGCAGGGTATCGATGCGATCGCGCACCAGCAATTTGCCTCGAGAAGTGTGGCGTTGCTGGCCAGCGGCACCGCCGCCTTTATGCACAGCGCTGAGTTTGCATTGCAAGTCGCTAACCAGAGTCTGCATGGCCCGGACGTTGGCCTGGAATTCGGGGCTGTTGCTGTGCAGTGCCGTGGTCAGAATGCTCATGCGTGCTCTCCTGCGCTACGGTTGATCAACAGGATCTTGCCGTTGGCTTCAGCCACGATTTCATCGCGCTGGTTTTTGCACTGGCCGCTGAGCACTGCAATGCCGCCGTTGCTGCGTGGCTTGTTCAGCATTTCGCTGATGGTCCAGAGCACGCTCAGGGTGTCACCGGCGAAAACGGGCGCAACGAAGCGACAGTTATGTTCCAGGTACGCCACTGCGGTGCCATAGAAATACATGCCGATGGAGGCGGACATAAACGCGCTGGTCATGGGGCCGTGGAGAATCGGACGGCCGAAACGGCTTTTGGCGCAGAACTCGGCATTGCTGTGCAGCGGGTTGAAGTCGCCGAACATGCCGCATGCCTGCGTGATATGAGAGGACTCGATGGTGAGACTCTGGCCAAAGGTTTCGCCCTGACGGATTTCGTCGTACGCCTTGCCTACAAAGTTCATGCGTGCTCCTTGGCAGCCTGTTGTTCTTCACGCTGGCGCAATGCGTTGCGGATGATCTTGCCCGTCGCGGTCATTGGGAGGGCGTCGATGAATTCGATTTCGCGGGGATATTCGTGGGCCGCCAGACGGCAGCGAACGTGTTCCTGTAAGGCGCGCACGGTGTCATCGTTCGGCTCGTGGCCTTCGTTGAGCACGACAAACGCCTTGACCACCTCGGTGCGTACCGGGTCCTTCTTACCGATCGCCGCGGCCATTTTTACCGCGGGATGCTTTAGCAGGCAGTCTTCGATGGGCGTAGGGCCGATACGATATCCGGCGCTGGTGATGACGTCGTCGTTGCGGCCAAGGAAGTAGATATAGCCAGCTTCATCCATCGAGCCCTTGTCGCCGGTAACCAACCAGGAGCCGATGTATTTTTCCTGGGTTGCGTCCGGGTTGTTCCAGTAGTTCAGCATTTCGCTGCCATTGGGCGATGCAATCGCAATGTGCCCGGGCTGCCCGGCCGGCTGTTCGTCGCCGTGGTCATCAATGATGCCGATGCGGAATCCCGGTACCGCCTTGCCAATGGCGCCAGGGCGGTAGATGCCATCGCTGGCGCACGAGGAAATCACCAGGTTGCATTCCGTCTGGCCGTAAAATTCATTGATGCGCACGCCCAGCGACTGATCCCCCCATGCCAGCAGTTCATCACCGAGAGATTCGCCACCAGAGGCGACCGAGCGCAGCGCGAGTTTCCAGCGCTGCTCCGGATGCGGCACGGGGCGTAGCATTTTCAATGCGGTGGGTGGAAAGAAGATGTTCCTGATCTGCAATTCTTCGATCAGGGCAAACACGTGTTCGGCGTCGAATTTTTCGGCGCGATAGGCGACCACAGGGACGCCGTGATACCAGGACGGCAACAGCACATCCAGCAAGCCGCCAATCCAGGCCCAGTCCGCGGGTGTCCACATGCGGTCGCCGGGTTGCGGGAAGTCGTCATGGGACGCGCGCACGCCCGGCAAATGCCCGAGCAGCACCCGGTGCGCATGCAAGGCGCCCTTCGGGTGGCCGGTGGTGCCGGAGGTATAGATGATCAGTGCCGGGTCTTCGGCGTGGGTATCCAGCGTTCCGAACTCCGCACTCTGGCGCTCGAGCTCGGCATGAAAATCCAAGACGTTGTCGCGTCCGGCCGGCGCGTCTACCACCAGACACAGTTGCAAGTCGGGCAGGCTCGGCCAGATATCGTCGACCTTCGCCAAGCCGCTGCAATCGGTAATGACCGCGCGCATGGCGCAGTTGGCGGCTCGATGCTGGATCGCGTCGGCACCAAACAGTTTGAACAGCGGAACGGCTATCGCGCCCAATTTGTAGGCGGCCATATGCGCGATACCGGCTTCCAGCCCTTGCGTAAGCATGACGCCGATTCGGTCGCCAGTCACCACGCCTTGCTCGCGCAGGCTGTTGGCGAGGCGGTTGGCTTGCTGCTGCAGATCCAGAAAGCTGAAGTGCTGCACCGAACCGTCCGGATTCTTCTGGATGATTGCGATCCGCTCCGGATCGCTTGCCCAGCGGTCGCAGCAAGCCTCAGCGATGTTGAACCGGTCCGGAATATCCCACTGCGGGGCTTCTGGATGCGGGGACGGAAATACTGCCATGGTTGTGTCCTTTGTTTTCGTTCGTCTGCTTAGCAGGTGATTTCTAAATGACCCGCTAGAAGCTGCCGAAGGTAGAGTCAAGCACCAGCACGGCGACGAGTGCGGAGAGTGGGACGACAGTGGTCATCATGAAAATCTGCGGATAGGACTGGCGATGAGTCAGCCCGCATATCGCCAGCAGCGTAATCACCGCGCCGGAGTGGGGCAGGGTGTCCAGGCCACCGGCGGCGATTGTCGCTACGCGGTGCAGCAGGTCAGGGCTGATGCCGGCTGCCTCGATCATGCGCAGGTAGTCTTCACCCAAAGTCCGGAACGCGATGCTCAAACCACCGGATGAAGAGCCGGTGATACCTGCCAGCACGTTCATGCTGACAACTGCGGAAATCAGCGGATTCTCCGGCGAGACATTGAGGATCGTGTCCTTGATGATCGCAAACCCGGCCATGCCGGCGATTACCGCGCCATAGGCGACTTCCGAAGCAGTGTTAAAGATCGGCAGCAGCGAGCCGAAGCAACCCTTGTTCACCGAGCCCTTGAGGTCTTCCCAGCGATTCCAGTTGAGGACGATTACAAAGGTGATGGCGCACATCAGGGCCAGCAGCACCGCCCAGAGGCCAAGCACTGCGGACGGCTCGGTATTACCGAAGCGGTCTTGCCGAAGGAAGCTGAGATCCAGCGAAGGCAGAATGGCGTAGGTAAACGCGGCGTTCAGGCCGATGACCAGGATTATCGGTAGCAGCGCCACCAGCAGTCCCGGTCTCGAAACTGTTTCGCTTGGAAGATTTTCATTCTTGTGGTCGCCATAACCTTCGCCCTTTGCCATGGCCTTGCGTGCACGCGACTGCAAGAACCAGGTGCCGAGGCAGAGCATGATCAACGCCGCGATAATGCCAAGACCCGGTGCGGCGAACGTCGTGGTACTCAGGTAAGGCGTGGGAATGGCGTTCTGGATCGATGGCGCGCCGGGCAGGGCGGTCATCGTGAAGGTGAACGAGCCCAGGGCAATGGCCGCTGGCATATAGCGCTTGGGTGTATTTGTTTCCCTGAACAGCACCGCACCAATCGGATATACGGCGAAAGCCACCACGAACAGCGATACGCCGCCATACGTCAGCAATGCGCAGGCCAGCACGACCGTGAGAATCACGTAGCGCGTGCCCAGCCGGCGCATGATCGAGTGAGCGATGGTATGCGCGGCGCCGGAGTCAGCCACAAGCTGGCCGAACAGCGCGCCGAGGATGAACAGTGGGAAAAACTTGATCAGGTAGCCACCCAATTCACTCATGAACACCTGGGTGTAGATCGGCATGATGTGCATCGCTTCACCGCTGAGCAGCACAGCCAGGCCAGCCATCAACGGGGCAAGGATGAGCACGGTCACGCCGCGGTAGGCAAAAAACATCAACAACAACAACGAAACCACTATCGCCCACGTACTCATACCCAGCTCTCTTATTGTTAGCTTCGGTCGATTCAGTTATCTGTTGCGCGGATTACCGCTCGGTTACGCAGATTCGCGGAACAGCTCGCGACCGATCAGCATCCGGCGGATTTCGCTGGTACCGGCGCCGATCTCGTAGAGCTTGGCGTCGCGCAGCAGGCGGCCGGTGGGAAATTCGTTGATATAGCCGTTGCCGCCGAGAATCTGGATCGCCTGCAGGGCCATCTGCGTCGCCGCTTCGGCGCTGTAGAGGATCACCCCGGCGGCATCCTTGCGGGTGGTCTCGCCACGGTCGCAGGCTTGCGCCACGGTGTAGAGGTAGGCGCGGCTGGCGTTGAGCTGGGTGTACATGTCGGCCACCTTGCCCTGGATGAACTGGAACTCACCGATGCTCTGGCCAAACTGCTTGCGGTCGTGGATGTAGGGCACCACCACATCGAGGCATGCCTGCATGATGCCGATCGGGCCGCCAGCCAGCACCACGCGCTCATAATCAAGGCCGCTCATCAGCACCTTCACGCCACCATTTTCGACGCCAAGCACGTTCTCTTCCGGAACCTCGACGTCATCGAAGAACAGTTCGCAGGTGTTGGAGCCGCGCATGCCGAGCTTGTCGAACTTGTTGCCGCGGGAGAACCCTTTCCAGTCGCGCTCGACGATGAACGCGGTGATGCCGTGCGCGGCCTTGCCCAGGTCGGTCTTGGCATAGATCACATAGGTGTTGGCATCCGGGCCGTTGGTGATCCAGGTCTTGCTGCCGTTGAGCACGAAGCGGTCACCCTTGCGATCGGCACGCAGCTTCATCGAAACCACGTCGGAGCCGGCGTTGGGCTCGCTCATGGCCAGCGCACCGACATGCTCGCCGGATACCAGCTTGGGCAGGTATTTCGCTTTCTGCTCCGGCGTGCCGTTGCGGTTGATCTGGTTGACGCACAGGTTGGAGTGCGCGCCATACGATAAACCCACCGAGGCCGAGCCACGGCTGATTTCCTCGAGTGCGATGACATGCGCCAGGTAACCCATGCCGGCACCGCCGTATTCCTCGTCTATGGTGATACCGAGCAGGCCCATGTCGCCGAACTTGCGCCACATGTCGCTGGGGAAGAGGTTGTCACGGTCGATGGCTTCGGCGCGGGGCGCCAGTTCGTCGGCCACGAAGCCGCGCACCTGGTCGCGGAGCATGTCGACGGTTTCACCGAGGGCGAAGTTGAGGCCGGAGTAGTTCATGTGCCACCTGTTCAATTTTGTAGTTGTTCTGATTCGACTGCCGGACGTCGGGAAACGTTGAGTATGCCTGTCGTCCGGCCTGCCGGTTTTACCGCGTTCCAACACCGGCTTTTGGCGTGGGGTGCGGTGGGTTGTCACGCTGTTACCTTTACGTTAACGTAATCATGTTCCGAATGACTGTCAACTGCAGCGCGCGGGACAGTAAGGCCTCATAACAAACATAAGACTGAGGGATTTCGACATGAGTCTTCCGAGCTACACCTGCGGATCGCAGACCAAACCCCTGTTGCCGATGACCATCGGTGCGGCGTTCGACCGGGCTGTCGAGCGGTTCTCCGATCGTGAGGCCTTGGTCGTTCGTCACCAGAACCTGCGCTACACCTGGGCCCAGCTGGCCGAAGAGGTGGACCGTTGCGCACGGGGCTTGCTGGCACTCGACCTCAAACCTGGCGAGCGGGTGGGCATCTGGTCGCCTAACAATGCCCAGTGGCGCATCACTCAGTTCGCCACGGCGAAGATCGGCGTGGTGCTGGTCAACATCAACCCGGCCTACCGCCTCAGCGAACTGGAATACGCACTGAAGCAATCCGGCTGCCGTTGGCTGATCTGCGCCGATGCGTTCAAGACGTCCGACTACCATGCGATGCTGCATGAGCTGCTGCCGGAGCTGGAGCGCTCGGCCATCGGCGCCTTGCAGAGCCATATGCTGCCCGAGCTGCGTGGGGTGATCAGCCTGTGCGACACGCCGGTGGACGGCATGCTCCCGTGGAAAGGGTTGATGGACATGGCGGAGGACGTCGGCCCGGAGCAGCTGCGCCAATGCGGCGAGCAGCTGCAATTCGACGACCCCATCAACATCCAGTACACCTCCGGCACCACGGGCTTTCCGAAAGGCGCCACCCTCAGTCACTACAACATCCTCAATAACGGCTACATGGTCGGTGAGAGCCTCAAGCTCAGCGAGCACGACCGCCTGGTGATTCCGGTTCCGCTCTACCACTGCTTTGGCATGGTCATGGGCAATCTTGGCTGCGTCACCCATGGCACCACGATGATCTATCCGAGCGCCGCCTTCGAGCCGCTTGCGGCGCTGCAAGCGGCTGCTGAAGAAAAGGCCACCGGCATGTACGGTGTGCCGACCATGTTCATCGCCATGCTCGACCACCCGGAGCGTCAATCGCTGGACCTGAGCCATCTGCGCACCGGGATCATGGCCGGTTCCCCTTGTCCGATCGAAGTCATGAAGCGCGTCATCGACGACATGCACCTGGCCGAGATGCAGATCGCGTACGGCATGACCGAAACCAGCCCCGTCTCGACTCAGACCGGCCCGGATGATGACCTTGATCGCCGTGTCACCAGTGTCGGCCGCACCCAGCCGCACCTGGAAAGCAAGGTAGTCGATGAACACAACCGCATCGTCCCGCGCGGGCAGATCGGCGAACTCTGCACCCGCGGTTACAGCGTGATGCTCGGTTACTGGAACAATCCGGAGGCCACCGCCGGTGCTATCGACGGCGCGCGCTGGATGCACACCGGCGACCTGGCGATCATGGACGAGGAGGGCTATATCAAGATCGTCGGCCGCAACAAAGACATGATCATTCGCGGCGGTGAGAACGTGTATCCACGGGAAATCGAGGAGTTTCTGTTCACCCACGCGGCGGTGGCTGACGTGCAGGTGATCGGCGTACCCGACAAGAATTACGGTGAAGAGATCGTTGCGTGGGTCAAGCTGCACCCGGGCCATGCCGTCGAGGCCGAGGCGCTGCGCGAGTTCTGCAAGGGCCGCATCGCCCACTTCAAGACGCCGCGGCACATCAAGTTCGTCGAGGACTTCCCGATGACCATCAGCGGTAAGGTCCAGAAGTTCAAGATGCGCGAGATCAGCGTCGCAGAGCTCGGCATTGCCGAGTAATGGTGCCAGCGGCTGGTTTCGACCAGCCGCTTGATTCGGTGCGCCAGGCATGGTGCGTAGCGCCGTGACTGGCGCTGTTCGGTTCACTGAGGTGGTGAGCCGGACGACTTGGAGGTGAAAGTCCTCTACACACCCGGCAAGGCCTCAGGCGTTCTGCCACTTGGCGCTGCGTTTTTCCAGGAAGGCATTGACCCCTTCCTTCTGGTCCTGTGTGTCGAACAGCTCGGCGAACAGTTCGCGCTCAGCTGCCCAGCCGGCGTCTTGCGGCGCCTGCCGCGCATTCATCACCAAGCGCTTGCAGCGACTGACGGAGGAGGGGCTCTGCTGATCCACAAGGGCCGCGAGCGTGAGCGCCGCCTCGAGTGACTCGCCGCGACCGACCACCTCTTCAACCAGGCCGATCTTCTCGGCTTTCTGTGCGCTGATGCGCTCGCCACAGAGAATCATCCGCTTGGCCCACCCTTCGCCTACCAGCCATGGCAGATTCTGCGTACCGCCTGCGCAGGGCAGCAGCCCAACCTTGGCTTCCGGAAGTGCCATCTGTGCCTGCTCTTCGGCGATACGTATGTCGCAGGCCAACGCGCATTCGAGTCCGCCGCCCATGGCGTAGCCATTGATGGCGGCAATAGACACACCGCGGAAATGACTCAAGGCTTCAAAGGCACGCCCGAACAATGCTGCGATTTCTTGCGCATTTTGCTTGTCGCCATCGGCAAACTGCTTCAGGTCGGCGCCGGCGGAAAAGAATTTTTCGCCTTGGCCGGTGATCACAAGCGCATACACGTCAGGATTGTCGTTGAGCTGGCTGATGGTTTGTTCCAACGCAGCCAGCGACTCGCGATCCCATGTGTTGGCAGGTGGATTGGCGATGGTCAGCAGCGCCGTATGGTCGCGCATGTCGAGCTGGATCTTTTGGCTCATGTCGGTTCCTTGTGCTTGGAATGATACGGATGCCGTGAGGCGAAACGGAGTTCGATAGACGAGCCTAGCAGCGTAAAATCAGTAAACCCATGGTGCGAAATGCACAGGTATTCTGTGTTTTTGCACAGCGTGCCGCGGACGGCACGCGTCAATTCGATGGATCTGGAGTCTTCAGTGGACTGGGACAACCTGCGTTTTTTTCTCGAACTCTCGCGTGCGGGCAAGTTGACGGTCGCCGCGAGGCGATTGGCCGTAGACCACACCACGGTGGCCCGACGGGTGCAGGCGCTGGAGAAAAGCCTGGACCGCCAGCTCTTCATCCGCGCCAAAGTGGGGTATCGGTTGTCCGAAGCGGGCCGCGAATTGCTGGCCCAAGCCGAGGCGATGGAAAGCGCCATCGCCTCCATCGAACAGCCGAGCCTGACCGCCGACAAACTGTCCGGCCAGGTTCGCATTGGCGCTACCGAGGGGTACGGCACCGTGATGCTGGCGGGCCAGCTGGCCAACCTGACCCGTGATTACCCGCATCTCGGTGTGGATCTCCTGGCAGTGCCACGTTCGGTCAGGCTGGCGCGACATGAGGCAGACATCGCCATCACCCTGGAACGTCCCGAGCGCGGCCCCTACGTGATCACCAAGCTCACCGACTACGTGCTGCGGCTCTACGCGTCGGAAACCTACCTGGCGTCACACTCGCCTATCCGCAGCCGGGAAGACCTCAGCGGCCATGTGTTCGTCAGCTACATCGAGGACCTGCTGTACAGCAAGGAGCTGTTCTACCTCGACGAGATCGTTCGCCCCCGTCAGCACTCGCTGCGCAGCACCAGCATCCTCGCCCAGCAGGAAGCCGTCGCCGCCGGGGCTGGGCTGGCAATCCTGCCGGCGTTCCTGGCGGCCAGGGAGCCGTTGCTCAAGGAGGTTCTGGTCGGCGAGGTCGAATTTACTCGAACCTTCTGGATGTTGATGCCGGTGGAAAACAAGGACCTGGCGCGGATGCGTGTGTGTTGGGACTTCCTGCGGGATGTGGCTGCCGACAGCCATGACGTGATGATGGGGCGCGCATGAGCCGCGACGGCAAAGGCACCATTTCCGTCCGGCTGGTGGAGGAGGCGCTGCAGGGTTTCACCTCGTCTTCGCGCTCAGCCGAACAGCTGCTGCGCCAGCTTGGGCTCGGCGCTATTGACCTGGCCGGTAGCGAAGCGCGTGTCGATGTGGCTGATTTCAGTAAGCTCTGGCGACGCCTGGCGCGGCAGTTCGACGATGAGTTTTTCGGCATGGATGCGCGGCGTATGCGTACCGGCAGTTTCGCCTTCGTCTGCCGCGCGGCCATGGCCCAGCCGACACTCGATACTGCGCTTCGTGTCGCGCTGGATTTCTTCAGGCTGACCTTCGAAGGCTTTCGCGGCGAGCTGTTTCGCAGCGAAAGCCTGGCCGAGATCACGCTGTCGGAGCCGGAAGATGCGCCGCCGCTCAGAGCCTTCGGCTACTTCACTTTCTGGATGCTGCTGCACGGTCTGGCCTGTTGGCTGGTAGGGCGGCGTATCCCGCTGCTAGCGGTCGAGCTGCGTTGCGAAGAGCCGGCCTATACCGATGACTACCGGGTGATGTTCTCGCGCAACCTGCGTTTCGCACGGCCCAGCACGCGGGTCATCTTCGCGGCCGAGGTGCTCGACCTGCCCGTGCGGCGCAGCGAACAGGAGCTGCACGGGTTCCTGGCCCATGCGCCTTCCAACATCCTGGTCAAATACCGCGACACCACGAGCCTCGCCAGCCGCATCAAGGCGCAGCTGCGTGAACTGCCCGCCGAACAGTGGCCGACCAGCGAAGCGCTGGCGCGGACGTTGTGCGTATCAGCCTCTACTTTGCGCCGCCGATTGGCCGAGGCAGGGCAGACCTACCAGGCCATCAAGGACCAGGTGCGCCAGGAAATGGCCACCCTGTGGCTAGCGGACGCCTCGATCACCTACGCCGAAATCGCCGGGCGCCTGGGTTTTGCCGACGTCAGTTCGTTCTACAAGGCGTTTCGCAAATGGTCCGGAACCAATCCGGGGCAGTACCGCAGGCTGATTCTGCGCGGGGACGACGAGGATTACTCGAAACTGAGCTAGACGGAATGTTTCCTGATTACGTACCAAGCTCAGTTGCTCAGCTGGAATTCATTGCTACGGCTATCTGTATGACTATCCAGCAGGAGCTGGCTCAGGCCGCGCAACCAGATTCAATTCCAGCCAGGCCTTTCGCTAACCGATTTCTTCAAGCACTACGGAACCGAGGGGCAATGTCGTCAAGCGGTATTCAAGCTGCGCTGGCCAACCGGCTTCAGCTGCCCCGCGTGCGGCCATGAAGGCGCCTGCTGCCCGGCAACGTTCGGCAGATGCGCAACGCGCTCAGGACCTTGATTGCCTTGGCTGAGGACGGTTCTATCGGCGGCGCTGACGTTGAGGCTGTGCTTCCTGCATACCCGCCGTCGATGATGCACGAGCCGTCCCAGGATCCGCTGGGTCAGGCTGAACGCGAGGCCTTGTTAGCGGTGCTCGACGCGCGGCAGTGGGACGTCAGTCGCGCTGCGCAGCAGCTGGTGATCAGCCGTAACACGCTGTACCGAAAACTGCGCAAGCACGGGATCCCTCGAAGCTGACCCGGTACTGCGGAAACAGTTGGCGGGCTTGTCGCCTGGCGCCCAGCCTCAAGGCAAAAAGTCGTACCATATCGGCCACCTGTCTAGCTCCGGTTGGTTGTTCATGCTGTCTGCCGTCAAGCGCTACAAGCTGCTGGTGTCCAGTGCGCTCGCGCGTTGTTTTCCGCGTACCTCTGCGTACGTTCAGTCCGAAGATGATCTGATTCTGCGTCGCTGGCCGGACGCCGGGTCCGGCGGCAAGTCGGGGCACCCAGGCAAAAAGGTCAGGAAAGCCAAGTCAGCCGCTAAGCCAACGCGCCGTACAGATACGGCTGCCAGTACCGCGCCCAAGGTCGCGTCCAAGCCCCGAACGAAGGCGCGCAAGCCGGCCGGTGACGGTATCTACGGCCCTGCGAAACTCTCCGTGAACGAGCAACAGATCCAGGCCATGCGCCTGCGAGTAGGGCGGGCGGTGGACGCTGGCGTGATCCGGGCGCCGTCCGACGAGCAATGGGCGATGATTCTTGAAGAGTCGCCAGCAACGCGGATATTCGCCGGGGCGGGCTCGGGCAAATCCACGACGCTGGTGCTGCGCGTGGTGTTCATGCTCTGCCACCTGGACATCCCGCCCGAGCGGCTCACCGTGATTTCCTTCACCAATGCCTCCTGCGCCGAGTTGCGCGAGCAACTGATCCGGGTGCTGGGCTTCTGGAATTTCGACTTTGATCCGGCCCGCGCACGTCAGTGCGTTCGTACCTTCCACTCGGCCATGGCAGTGCTGGCCAAGGACGTGCTCGGCAAGCCGCAGTGGTTCGAACAACTGGACGAGAAGGGGGCTTCGCCCACCGAGCTGGACAACCCGCTCACCGCGTCGCGTTTACGGGCCGGCCAGTTGCGGTTGCTGAAAGAGGCGTACCAGCGCTGTTATGGCGAAGACCAACGTTTTCGGGAGCTGGTGCATGCCTTGCTAGGTCTCGCGCCGCCGCCCGAGTCTGGCACCCGGCGAGCGGTTCCGCGTGCGCCCCTGGACGGCTGCAAGCTGGCCGGGGAGTTCAGTACAGCGCCGTTGTTCGAGGCGTTTTATGCCCAAGCCGGCTTCATCGAAAGCATCGGCATTCGCATCGACCAGATTCAACTGACACGGCTGGCGTGCAAGGAACCCGAGCGTAACTTCATCGAAGCGCTGCAGCTGTTCTGGCGGCATTTCCAGAGCGCTCTGGAAGCGCAGGGCTTGATGACCTTCAACGGTGCGTTCCAAGCCCTCACTCAGCAGCTGAACGGCGGTGGCAAGGTTTCCGGGGATGCGCTGGCACCATTCAGCCATCTGCTGATCGACGAGTTTCAGGATATATCGCCACAGATCGTTCAGTGGCTGCAGGCGTTGCACGGCACCCTTGCGAGACAGGGTGAAACGGTCAGCCTGATGGCAATCGGTGATGACTGGCAGTCGATCTATGGCTGGCGGGGCAGTTCGCCGGAGCTGTTCATGGACTTCGACAAGTACTTCCCGGCCAAGGGAGGGGCGAAGCAAAGTCGCACGTTGGTGCTGGAAACCAACTATCGTTCCATCGAACCGGTAATCCGCGACGGCGAGGCCGTGCTGGCGGGTATTGCGGTCAAACAGGCGAAAGCCAGCAAGGCGAGCCGCCCAACGCAGCCAGGCGATCACGGCGTGAAGCTGGTGACCCGTTTCGATATCAAGACCCGTCTGCCCGATCTGATCCGCGATATCCAGACCCAGTGCGACCACGTCGCCGGGCTGCCGAACGCCGACCGCAACGCCGTACTGGTTCTCAGCCGTCGCAACGAACCCTTGCGTGCCATCGAGGCGCAGCTGGATCGCAAGCTGCCGGTCAAGGCATACACCATCCACCGCGCCAAAGGCCTGCAGGCGGAAGTTGCGATCATCGTCGATGACTGCCTGCCGAGTGAACGCCACCCGCTGCGCAGTGCGTTGTACGCCTACAGCGGCTTCTTTCGAAACAGCTATGACCAGGCCATGGCAGATGAAAGCCTGCGGCTGGCGTACGTGGCGATCACTCGCGGTGTAAGTCGGGTATTGTGGTACACACAGAAAGCGCAGGGTGCGACGCGGCTGCTTGCTGACAAAGGTAAGGCCCGTTGAGCGCGGCAATTTACAGCTAGGGTTGAGCGTTGACTGATCGATTAAAGAACAGGAGCGAATCGCATGTTGAAACTCTGGGGCCGAGCGAACTCGACCAATGTGAAGAAGGCGCTCTGGTGCCTTGAAGAGCTGGATGTTCCCTACACACGAATCGATGCAGGCGGCGCCTTCGGTGTCGTAAGCGACGCAGACTACATCGCCAAGAATCCCAACCAGTTGGTGCCATGTCTGGAAGACGGCGCGTTGGTGCTGTGGGAGTCCAATGCCATCGTTCGCTATCTGGCCGCTCGTTATGGGGAAGGAACACTCTGGAGCGCAGACCCTGCCGAGCGCGCGGAGGCGGACAAATGGATGGACTGGGTCACCTCGTCGCTGGCCGCTCCCTTCCGCACGGTGTTCTTGAACATGCTGCGCACTGCGCCGGACCAACGCGATATGCCAGCAGTACAGGCGGCAACCGGCGAATGCGCAAGGTTATTGGCTATCGCCGACCAGACCCTCTCGAAACAACCCTACCTGTCCGGCGCCTCGTTCGGCATGGGCGACATCCCGCTGGGCTGCTTCGCCTACGTCTGGTTCGAGATGCCCATCGAGCGCCCGGACCTACCGCACCTGCGCAGCTGGTCTGAGCGACTGCTACAGCGGCCGGCCTATCAGGCGGCGGTGGTCACGCCACTGACCTGAAGCGCGCGGCTCTGCAGTCAGGCAGGCACGGCGCTCAGCGGTCAGCAAAGGCCAGCTCCACCAGTTGTGGCAGCTGCTCACCAGCGAGCCCTGCCAATGCAAATTCCCGCTCGCTGTGATCGGTATTTGGCTGCGGGTTGACGTGGACCACTACGGCTCCGGCCCGCCAGGCCAGTCCCGGGACTTCAGCAGCGGGGTAGACCATCCCGGAGGTGCCGACCGAAATGAGCAGATCGCAGGTTTCTGCGGCCGCGAAGGCGGTATTCAGTGCTTCGCTCGGCAGGCTTTCGCCAAACCAGACGACGCCGGGGCGCAGCTTTGCGCCACAGGCATTGCAGCTCGGCGGCTCCAGTCGGCGTCCACCTTCGGGCTCGTCCGGCATGCCCGGTGGTGTGTCGGAGGGCTTGCCGCAGCTGAAACAACGTGGCTGATGGAGGCAGCCGTGCAGGTGAATGACGTCGGTGCTGCCCGCGCGCTCATGGAGGTCGTCGACGTTCTGGGTGACAAGCGTTAGGTGAGGGACGTGGCGGGCCAGTTCGGCAATGGCCATGTGCGCAGGGTTCGGCTGGGCCTGCAGCACCTTCATCCGACGCCACTCATACCAACCCCAGACCAGTGGCGGATCGGCCTGGAAGGCTTCGGGGGTGGCCAGCGATGCCGCGTCGAAACGCTGCCATAACCCGGTGAGCGAGTCGCGAAAGGTCGGGATACCGCTTTCTGCCGACACACCGGCGCCTGTAAAAACCACAACGTGCCTGGCGCTGCGCAGCGCGTCGACCAATGCGGCTGGGATCATGAACTGACTCCTCTGTGCAGCGATTGAGCTGAAAGCGATCAATACCCTTCAAGGCAGCCAGGTGCCAAAAAAGACGGTCATTCCATAGCGACTGCATTGGCCATCTGTTTGCCAAGTTGTACAT
>NZ_JAMOIE010000063.1 GCF_024448935.1 Stutzerimonas stutzeri | reverse complement strand
GGCATCACCGAGCAGCGTTACCCGACCTTTACTCCAGCGACCAAGGGTCATGCGATAGACCATGCCCCATCGCTCATTGACTGTCTTCAGGGTGTTCGAAGCGATCATCTCAAGGAGAGCGGGATGCCAGTCCTTGAATAGGCGCAATTGTTCACCGTCGCCTGTAGGTGCGGTCGACTGTTTTAGCGGCCAGGTCGTCGGGGTGCGTTCAACGAGGAAGAAATTGATGTCTCCTTTCCTATCTCCACCGATCGGGTAGTGAAGGCAGTGGCCGGACTCACCCATCCAGAACTGGATCGCGGTCGGGTCAGGCATGCTGGGTAATTTTTCGACTGGCACGATGCCGCGAAACGCCGTGTACCCCGCGTATATGTAATCTTCATAACCGAGCATCAAGTTTCGTACAGAGGAACGCACCCCGTCAGCACCAATGACGATATCGGCTTCCGCTTTGCTACCGTCTTTGAAGTTCAGCACTACGTGCTCGCCAGTATCATCGATATTTACTAGGCGTTTACCCAGGTGGATGCGATCCATACCCACCTTGGTGGAGAGTATTCTTTGCAGCTCGGCCCGGTGGATGCCGAGATATGGGCCGCCGAAAAGGTCTCGATACGCCTGCCCCCCGGCGTGCCTGCCGATTTCACGGCCGGTCTTTCCGTCTCGGTAGATCAAGGCTGAAATCTCAAACGCAGCCTCTTCAAACGCCTCGCCCAAACCCCAGTGGTTATAATAAAAACGCGTGGCATTGGCGGATAGGGCGACCGCAGCACCCACCTCACGCAACTCCTCCGCTTGCTCGTATACATCAACGTCGATACCGTGGTGACGCATAGCAATCGCAAAGGTCAAGCCGCCGATACCGCCGCCGACCACAGCAATGCGGCGTATTTTATTGGTTTCTTTTTCATTCATAATTATTATCTCTTTCTTATTAGGGGTGGGCGAAAATTGAGATGGTACGAATGGCATCATGCTGGGGCATTTAACAGGGGGCGGTGAATTGCAGCGTCTCATGCCGTGGCGTGAGAGCCCGCTCTGACCACGCTCCCATTAATGATGCGTTGGGTGAAAAATAGAGAAGGCTGTTATATAAGTAAATAAGCGAAGCTGTATAGCCATCATCACCGGTATGAATATTGAGGGGAAAGTATGCAACTGTATGTGCCAAGGCCGATGTAAAACTGACCCACCTGGGCTAACGTCGCGGCCTTGTCGAGGCTGCTCATGTTGACCCAGGAGCAAGCAGTGGAGTTCAGGGTATTGCCCCGTTAGGGACGCAGCATTCGGCAGATCGCCACGACGCTGGGCGTGTCCCGCAATACCGTCCGGCACTAGCTCAAGGAGCCCCAGTCCCGCGTTGCTCAGCGCTGCTCGACAACATGAAGACAATCGTCCTGGAGCGCGTCGCCTATCACTACCCGGTGTTGGCCAAGCAGGCAGGGATGAGTTCAGCTTCGGCGACTTCCTGGAGCAACTGCTGCTGACCGAGCAGAGCTTTCGCCAGCAATGCAGCCGCAAGCTGCTGACGCGAATGGCCTGTTTACCGGCGATCAAGATGCTGGAGGAGTACGACTTCGGCTTCAGTCCCGGCGTGCCCAAGACACTGCTGCATGAGTCGGCAGGGTTGGCGTTCGTCGAGCGTACTGAGAACATCGTGCGGATCGGCCCCACGACTTTTTCCTGAGGCATAGTCTTTTTCGCGCGTATGGGGATAACCGTGGTGGGTTTTCGGCAAGCGCAGCTGTGGCTCACGGAGTTCCTGCAAGGGGCCGACCTGTCGAGGTCTTGCTGCTGCGCCTGGGTTCCGGTCTCAGGCCAGCTCGCTCCGGCGCTGCTCCCACCCCGTCAGCCAGGCGGGTAGTGCTCGTGCCGGCATGGCCTTGGCGATGAACCAGCCTTGGGCCACGTCGCAGCCGGCGGCACGCAGGTAGTCCCAGTCGGCGCGGTCCTCGATACCTTCTGCCACCGTCTTCATGCCCAGCTTGCGCGCCATCCCCAGGCTGGCATCGAGGATGCTGCCGAGCGCGGAGTCCTGCCAGGCGCCATGCACGAAGCTGCGGTCGATCTTCAGTTCGTTGAAGGGGATGTCGCGCAGTTGCGTCAGCGAGGAATGGCCAGTGCCGAAATCGTCGATGGACAGACCGATGCGCTTCAGGCGCAGGCGGGTGAGGATGTCTAGGGCGGCTTGGCGGTTCTTCATCAGGTGGCTTTCGGTCACCTCGAGTATCAGGCTGAATAGGGGCACCCCGGCGATCCGGGCTTCCTGCTCGACGAAGTCGGGGAAGCTCAGCACCTGCAGGTTGTCCATCGACACGTTGACAGCCACTTGCAGGGAGAGCCCGGCGTCGTGCCAGTGGCGGGTGTCGCGCAGGGCGTTGCGTAGCACCGAGCGCATCAGCGGCTCGATCAGGCCGCTGTCCTCGGCCAGGTCGATGAAGCGGTCGGGGTAGACCAGGCCATCTTGGGGGTGTTGCCAGCGCACCAGCGATTCGACGCCAATGATCCGGGCGGTGTGTAAATCGACCTTGGGCTGGTAGTGGTTGACCAACTGACCCGCCGCGATGCCGCTGGCCAGTTCGTCGGCGTCATAGCTGTGCGCATCGGTATCCATCGGAGGGATGGCGTTCGCCACGGATTGGTCCAGCAGTTTCTGCAACTGTTCGTTGGACACCGGTTTGAACAGGGTGCCGAGCACCCACAGGCGATGAGCCTGGGCCAGCCGCTCGGCGCTCTGCAAAATGCGTTCGTCTTCACCGCTGACCAGCACCAGCGCGCCGCGGTAGCCAAGGTGCACCAGATGGCGGATGAATTCGATGCCGTCCATTTCCGGCATCTGCAGGTCGCAGAGAATGAGGTCGACCTCGGCCGGGCCCTGCTCGAGGTGCTCGACCGCAATGCGCGCGCGGTCGCAGGCGATCACGTTTGTGAGGCCCAGCGACTTGAGCTGTCGCTCCAGTAGCCGGCAGATGAAGGTGTCGTCGTCGACTATCAGGACTCTCATCGGGGTGCCTCCTGCTCGGCCGGATTGCCAGCTTCCAGTAACTGTTCGATCCCTGCTCCGGTGGCGGCGCAGAGCGGGGTGAATTCGGCGATGCTGCGCTCCAGCGAGTCATGGTCGCCGCTCTTGACGGCCTGTTCGAGCATCGCGCAGAGCTGGCCCAGGCGCGTCGCACCGACCGCGCGGGACGAGGACTTGAGTCGATGGGCGAGGGCGCCGACACCGGTCAGGTCACCATTCCCGAAGGCGTCCAGCAGTTGTCCAGTCAGGGAGCCTAACGCATTGCGGTAGTCACCGAGAATCTCGCGGATCAACTGGTGGTCTTCGCCGACCAGCGCGGACAGCGCGGCCGGGTCAAGCAGCGAGGCCGGCACCGTCTGGGCGTCTGCCGCCTCGCTACGCATGGCGGGGATGGCGCCGGGCAGCCAGCGCTCCAGTGCCGCCCGCAGAGTGGTCAGGCGAATCGGCTTGGTCAGGTACTCGTCCATGCCGGCGTCGTGGGCGCGGGCGGCCTCGCCGCGCAGAGCATTGGCGGTCAGCGCCAGGATCGGGGTGCGCCGCCGGCCGGTCTCTTCGCCACGAATCCGCTCGGCCAACTGGTAGCCGTCCATTTCCGGCATGTGCAGGTCGCTGAGGATCAGGTCGTAGTCGCCCGCGCGCCACATGGCCAGCGCTTCGGCGCCGTTGCTGGCCATGTCGAAGCGGTAGCCGAACAGGGCGAGCTGCAGCTGGATGACCTTGCGGCTCAGCGTGTCGTCCTCGACCACCAGAATGTGCCGGCGCGATGGGGCGTCGGGCTCCGGCCGTGAGGCCAGGGACTCGTCGCCGGTCGTGGCGGGACCTTCAACCGGCGTCGGCGCGACGGCTGGCTCTAGCAGCCTGTCGGGCTTTCCCATGGGTTTCTGCGATCATGGCAGCCTGCCTTCCGCGAGTCCGAGCATGAGCCGTTTCCGCCCAGTTGATCGTCACACCAGCTACTTGCTACCGCCCTCCATCGAGGACTGGCTGCCGGAGAACCATCTGGCACGCTTCATCGTGGAAGTGGTGGAGGGGCTTGATGTCAGCGTCATGACCAAGGCCTATGCCGGACGCGGCAGCGCCGCCTACCACCCGTCGATGCTGCTGGCGCTGCTGATCTATGGCTACGCCACCGGCGTGTTCTCCAGCCGCAAGATCGAACGCGCCACCCATGACTCGGTGGCCTTTCGCTTCATCGCCGCCGGCGCCCACCCAGATCACGATACGCTGGCCAGCTTCCGCCGCCGCTTTCTCGACGAACTGGCCGGTCTGTTCGTGCAGGTGCTGCAGATGGCGCAGGAAATGCGCCTGCTCAGCCTGGGTACGATCAGCCTGGACGGCACCAAGATCCACGCCAACGCCTCGCGGCACAGCGCGCTATCCCATGGCCATATCGAACAGCTCGAAAGCCAGCTCAAAGCCGAAGTGCGCTCGCTGCTCGATCTGGCCGAGCAGGCGGACCAGTCGGCGGTGCCGGACGGCATGAGCCTGCCGGAGGAAATCGCCCGCCGTGAAGCCCGCCTGGCGGCCATGGCCGAGGCGAAAGCCAAGATCGAAGCCCGTGCCAAGGCGCGCTTCGCCAAGGAACACGCC
The DNA here is from genome assembly GCF_024448935.1 of Stutzerimonas stutzeri. Classification (GTDB taxonomy): domain Bacteria; phylum Pseudomonadota; class Gammaproteobacteria; order Pseudomonadales; family Pseudomonadaceae; genus Stutzerimonas; species Stutzerimonas stutzeri_AO. The sequence goes on along the minus strand of NZ_JAMOIE010000063.1, from coordinate 24,737 downwards.
GAGTATCAAGCAAAGCTGGCGCAACGGGAGGCCAAGGCTGCAGCCCGCGGCAAAAAACCGGGTGGCAAACCGCCCAAGCCACCAGCCGCGGGGCCAATGGCCAAAGACCAGATCAATCTGACCGATGCGGACTCGCGCATCATGCCCGTGTCGGGCGGCGGCTTCGAACAGGCCTACAACGCCCAAGCAGCGGTGGATACAACCAGCATGCTGGTGGTGGCGACGACCGTCACTCAGGCCTGCAACGACAAGGAGCAAGTCGTGCCGATGCTGGCACAGCTGGCCGAATTGCCCAAAGCCCTGGGCACCCCCACGCACTTGCTGACCGACAGCGGCTACTACAGTGCAGCCAATGCCCGCGCCTGCACCGCGAGTGGCATCGAGCCACTGATGGCGGTCAAGCGGGAGGAGCATCACCCGTCGCCCTGCGCCCGCTTCATCGAACCGCAGGCCCTGGCCGCCGACGCCAGCCCGGCGCAGCACATGACGCACAAGCTGCAAACACAGGCGGGCCGTGCGCTGTATGCGTTGCGCAAGCAAACGGTGGAACCGGTGTTCGGCATCATCAAAGCGGTGCTGGGTTTCCGGCAGTTCTCGCTGCGTGGTCTGGACAAGGTCAGCGGTGAATGGACCCTGGTGTGCCTGGCGTGGAACCTGAAGCGCATGGCCGTATTGCGCCTGAAAATCGGAGATTGAGCAAAAAACAGGCATAAATCCGGGAAAACAGGCCAAAACCGCCTGGTTTCCGGAAAAGCCGCTGCTCTATCTGCATACGGGGCTCAAGTCCGACAGGCTGCTAGGGGCAGCTCGACATTGAACAGGGTTCCGCTGCCCAGGGTGCTGGCGACGCGGATCTCGCCATCCAGCAATTCCACCAGGCGCTGGCAGATAGCCAACCCCAGGCCGCTGCCGCCAAAACGGCGGGTGGTCGAGGTTTCCGCCTGGGTGAAGGGGCTGAACAGATTGTCCAGATGCTCCGGCGCGATGCCGATGCCGTTGTCCGCCACTCTGATGGCGAGCCGCAGCGGCTGCCGATTGACCAGGTGGGCCTGCACCACGATCTGGCCCGGCCGGTCGCTGCGCCCGCTGGAGAACTTGATGGCGTTGCCGAGCAGGTTGTAGAGAATCTGCCGCAGCCGCATCGCGTCGCTGGTCACCCACTGCGGGATGCCAGGTGCGATCGTGTGGGTGAGCGTCACCCCCTGCGAGCTGGCCAGCGGCTTGAGGGTATTGCACAGGTTGTCGACCAGCTCGGCCAGTTGCAGCGGCGCGCGCTCGATTTCCAGCTTGCCGGCCTCGATCCGGGAGAAGTCGAGGATGTTGTCGATCACCCCGAGCAGATTGCTCGACGACTCGCGGATGGCCTTGATCAGGTCGGCCTGGTAAGGGGGCAGGTGGTCCTGGGCCAGCACGTCGATCAGACCGACCACGCCGTTCATCGGCGTGCGGATCTCGTGGCTCATGGTGGCGAGGAAGGCCGATTTGGCCCGGCTAGCCTGTTCGGCGCCCTCGCGCGCCTGGGTCAAACTGGCGATGAGTGCCTTCTGCTCTCGGATGTCACGCAGGGTGCCGATGAAGAAGCGCTCCCCATGCGCGCTGTACTCAGACACGCTCAGCTCCAGGTCGACCGCATGTCCGTCCCTGTGGCGAGCGCTGACTTCTCGGCTGAAGCCGATGATGTGCTTCACGCCGGTTCTCAGGTAGTGCTCGAGGTAGCCGTCGTGCTCGTCACGCTGCGGCGGGGCCATCAGGCAGGAGATGTTGCGCCCGATCAGCTCCTCCGGGTGATAGCCCAGCAGTGGCTCGATGGCGGGATTCACGCTGCGCACGACGCCGTGCTCGTCGATGGTGACCACGCATTCGAGCAGATGGTCGAGGACTGCTCGGATTTCCTCCTTCTTGGCGTGCAGATCGAGGAGCGCCTGGCTGCGCTCCTCAATGCGCTGTTCCAATTCGCTGTTCAGGCTGCGTAGCTGCTCGGCAGCGAGGTGCTGGGCCGTGGTGTCGTGCGCGGTACAGAACATCAGGCCGCCCGGCTGCGGCAGAGCCTTCCAGGCCAGCCAGCGCCAAGAGCCGTCCTTGCAGTGGTAACGGTTCTCGAAGTCCAGTGTGCTGCGCCCCTGGGCGATCAGCTCGATCTGGGCGTGGGTACGCGCGACATCCTCAGGGTGGACGAAATCGACGAGAGGGCGGGCCAGCAGCTCTTCCTCGCTCCAGCCCAGCGTGCGGGTGAAGGCCGGGTTGACGCTGCGAAAGAAGCCGTCGGTCCCGGCGATGCAGAACAGGTCGAGGGACAGGGCGAAGAAGCGACTGCGTTGCTCCTCGCTTTCGATCAGGGCGCGCTCGGCGGCGGTGCGCATCTCCAGCTCACGGCGTAGCTGCGCGGTGCGTTCGGCCACCTGGTGGGACACTAGGCTGTGCCGTTCGGCGCTGCTCAGGGTGGCGAACGCGGCGAGGAACGCGGTGAAGATCGAGAAGCCGAGAAACAGACGTTCCTCGGTGGTCGAGCCGGGCTGCCACAGCGGCGCCTCGGGCTCCATCTCCAGGCGCCAGGTGCGTTCGCCGATGTGGAAGTCGTAGCTCCAGTCAGTATGGGCCCCAGTGGGCAGAGAGCCTACGATGTCTCGCCGCGGGTTGCCAGGAGTGACGTCCGAGATGCGCAGGTCGAACTGGCGCTCCCGGGCCATGTTGAGCAGGGGGGCAAACAGCTCTTCGATGTCCAGCACGCCGACCACGAATCCGGTCAATTGCTGGGCGGGGACGCCGTGGCTGAGGTGGTAAACCGGAATGTACACCAGCGCGGCGTGGCGGTCGGTGCGCACCAGTTGGATCAGGTCGGAAGCAATGGCCTGGCCGTTGCCTCGGGCGACGTTCATTGCCTCGCGACGCGGCAGCTCGAAGGCGTGGTCGAGTCCGAGCACCGTGTGGCTCTGGGTCAGTGGCCCGCTGAACAGGATCGGGAAATACTCGTCGCGCTCGGCGGCGGGGCGCAGGTGGCCGTCGCTGTCCAGATCGCTGATGCGGAAAGCAGGGAAGCCCTCACGGACGACGGAGGCCTCGAAACCGGCGCGTTGCTCGCCAGTGATGCGTGGTGCCCAGTCCACCGAGAGGATGGCTGGGTGGTTGGTGAAGCTGCGAGTGTAGTGACGGAACTCCTCGCGGGTGACTTCCTGGCTGGCAGCGATGAAGTGCGCCAGGCCCACGAGCGGGTAGATTGTCTCGGCTAGCTCGCGGGTGCCGCTGTCGCCGATGACCTCCATCAGCTTGCGTGCCTCGCTGCGTGCACGCAGCTCTTCCAGTTGTGACAGGCCGAGGTGGCCGACTACCAACAGAATGGCGGTGATGAGCAGCGGCATGGCGAAGCGATAGTTGCCGACGCGAGCGATACGCAGTGGATGCGCGCCCGGCCAGAGCAGGCGGGCCAGCGGGGCGAACAGCAGCAGGCCCAGGGTGTCGCCGGACCACCAGATCAGCCATTCGTTGAGCAGGCTTTCGCCGGCGACTCGGCCGGCGGTGAACAGCACGGCGCAGCCGAGGCTGGCAGCCACCGTGCAGCTCAGTGGGCCGGCGACCAGCAGGCAGACCGCCAGCCCCCGGTCCCCTGCCACTGTCCAGTTGCCGCGCAGGTATCGCTGCGCCAGCGCGGCAGCGAGCAGCGCTTGCAGGCTGGTGGCCGTGGCCAGCAGGGCGGCGATGCCCGCTCCCTGCAACGAAGGGTCGAGCCACAGGTGGGTCAGCAGGCTGCCGAACCAGACGCCGGGCCAGCAGCGCCAGCCCCAGGCGAGCAAGCCGGCGACCGCGATCCCGGCCGCCGGCCAGAGCGGCGAGGCATACCCCGAGGTATGGGTGAGCAGCAGGGCGGCGAAGCCGGCCAGGGCATAGAGACCGGCGATGATCAGGTTCTTGCGGGTCTGTTCCAGTCGGCTGATGGGGGCGGGGCTGCTGTCCACGTCCATGGATTCCTTACTAGCGGGTGCCTGTGGCCATCACCGTTGCATGCGGGGTTCCGGCCAGGTGGTATGACTATGACCGGAAAGCGGCTTCGCGCGAAGCATATCAAGGTAGGTCGGTTTGCTGCTCAATTCCGAGCGGATTTGTCGGATTACATGCTTGTCAGTTGCTGGCAGACGGCAGGCTTGGCTGCACTTGATACCTGTAACCAGCAGGCCCTCGAGATGAGAGCCTGCTGCTGTTGGGGGGAAGGCTGCGCAAGCGGTGGCGTAATGTCCCCGAAAAGGTGCTTTAGAGTGCTTTTACGCACTTAAAGTGACTTTTTGGGACTGCGGTTCATTTGCCCGGGACGATGAGCTGTCCGTGCAGCCAAGCGCAAAGGGCTTCCGTGGGTATCGAAGCCCTGCTGAACGGTGAAAATGATGATTTATCATCCTTCATAAGCGCTTGAATGATGATAAATCATCATTTTCAGTGAGCGCCGACAGGGGATGGAGTTTCGGGCTGCTCCGGTTTTCTACCCTGTTGGGTGGCTTTGGCAGGCTTGTCGTAGGGCGAGGCTGGTTCTTTTGCCTGGAAGCGACGTGATGCCAGGACTATCAGCCAAGTCCGGTTGCATGGCTCGGCGCCAATTCGATGAAAACGGCGCCAGTCCCGAGTTCGGAGTTGGGCCCGCATCCATCAGGCTGAGTCCTCACCGTCTGTCAGGCGTCGAGTTGTCAGGGCAGCCCGTTGCTCGATCAAGATGACGATCTGCTCGATCAGTGGCTCTCCCGCAAACAGCGGCGTCGCTTGCAAGGTGCGCGAAACCTTAGGCAGAGCCTGCGCCATGCCAAGGATTCGCTTGCGGGTCTGCGCGCGTGCCAGCCCGGCGGCCTCGGCAAATTGCTCCCAGTGCCGGGACTGAACTTCGCTAAACTTGTACATGCTGCCCAGTTTCATCGCCATCTTCGGGGTAAGGCTCGGGTAGATGGCGGTCGACAGTACATCGTAGAGCGGGGCCAGAGTCGGTGCGGCCTGGGATGACGGGGGCGCGTACAGCAGCGAGAAGTTCTTGGCGTGTGCGTCGTGGTTGCCGACCAGGGCGTTGAACACCACGTAGTCCAGCAGGTGCAGCACTTGGGGGGCGCTGGGGCGGGTGATGCGCCGCAGCAGATCGAAGCAGGCTTTCAGATCGGGCCCACCCTCGTTCTGGTACTTCATTTCCGGCACCACGCCGAGTGCCTGGCAGAAATCCTCCTGATGCAAGCGAACCGGGTTGCCTTGAGCATCGCGCTGGCGGTCATAACGTGTGACCAGCAGGAAGCAGCAGTCGCCAGCCTTATGAATCCGTGCTTCGGCGGTTGGCAACTTCATCGCACGGGCCAGAGCGAGACAGAAGCCCTCATTGATCACGCTGTCCTCGACTGCGTGTATCGGCGGTTTCAGGATATGCGTGCTGGGGTATCCTCCCAGAGGCAAGCCTATGCGCTGTCCGTCGAAAACCACCGGCAGTTTGTCCTGAGCACCAGCGAGCGACAGGCGCAGGCCGTCCTGGCCAGCCAACATCGGGCGGCGGGGCAACTCGTCCAGGATGGCGGACAGTCTTTGATCGTCCAGCCACAGCACTTCGCCCTCGCTGCCGATCTGAGGGACTGCATCCTTTGGCAAGAATGTGATGGCCCCGGCGCACTCGCCGCCAATGGCATTCAGCAAGGCGAAATCGTTCTGCCTCGACACTTGAAACTGCTGAGCGATCAGTCGCCGCAAATGGCCTTCCGGTAACAACCCGGCAAAGAAAGGTCGAGTACGAATGTCATCGAAGGAGGCAGCCTGAAGCGGCAAGGAGCACGACAGTGCGACTGCGTTTGGGGTGGCCAGCCAGCTGGCGTGATAACAAAAGCTCAGGCGACCATCTAGCAGTGACAAGGTGCCGACTTTGTCGGCGAACAGCCAGACTTCGAGTTCATGCGCCATGGCGAGTGGTCTCTGCTGTAGTTGGCGATTCGGGAAGTCCGGCCAGTTGCACCCGTCCACCCAGGGCATCGATTACACGGAGCACCTGTTCCAGCCGCACCGTGGGCTTGCCTGCCTCCAGATCGACCACAAAGCGCACGCCAACCCCGGCGGCCAAGGCCAGATCGGATTGCGTCAGGCCTAGCTGCTTGCGTGCTGCTCTCAGGGCTGCGCCGAGTGCTTGTGTGGAGTCGATATGAATCATGGCCTGCTCGATTATTTTCCTGATCGGGAAATTATTCGGCTGGTACCGCGCCAATGCAAGCTAATCTTCCTGATCGGGAAAATTATGAGTGTTTAGGCTGATGCACTGGTGAATTATTCCTGATCGGGAACGAGAGGTGGTGGATTACCAGTACAGGGGGGAGGAGGGGCAGGATGGCGTGGCTGGGACAGGCTTTCAGGCCGCCCTGCCGCTGGCCGTTGCTGCTGTTGGAGACTGGTTCATTATTAGTCGATGGCTCCGTCCTTATAAGGGTGGGCGGCTGCCGGCACTGCTGCGTTGGGCACCCTCAATGACCACTGCCGAAGTGCCCCTTCGGCATCTCATTGGTGATCACCCGCGCGTTGGTGATAGGTGCACCCAGTGAGCGCGAGATTGCCTCGCTGACTTCACGGATCATCGTTTCCTTTTGCTCCCCGCTGCGGCCTTCGAGGATATGGATCTGGACAATCGGCATGTAATGATTCCTCGGTAAAAAAGCCCCAGCCAGAGGCTGGGGCGAAAGGGGGCTCAGACGAAGCGGGTAGTGATGCTGCCGGTCATGATGAAGGTATACCGGTCGGGAGGTGCTCGCTGTGCTCGGCGAGGGCCAGCACCTGTTCGCGGGGCAGGGTACGGTTCATGCAGTCACCTTCAGGTTCTGACGGGCCTTGGCCATATCGAGGGCCAGGTCTTCGATCATGTCTTCCTGGCCACCGACGGTACCGCGGCGGCCAAGCTCTACGAGGATGTCACGGGCCGGCACGCCGTACTTCTTCTCGGCGCGCTGGGCGAACAGCAGGAACGAGCTGTACACGCCGGCGTAGCCCAGGGTCAGGGCATCGCGGTCGACGCGGATCGGCTGGTCCATCAGCGGCACCACCAGGTCCTCGGCGACGTCCATGATCTTGTACAGGTCGATGCCGGTTTCGGCGCCCATGCGCGCCAGCACGGCGCAGAGCACTTCCAGCGGGGTGTTGCCGGCACCGGCGCCGAGGCCTGTCACCGAGCCGTCGATGCGCACGGCACCGGCCTCGATGGCGGCCAGCGAGTTGGCGATGGCCATGCCCATGTTGTGGTGGCCGTGGAAGCCGACCTGGGTGGCCGGGTTCAGCTCGGCGCGCAGCATGCCGATCTTCTGGCTGACCTCGTCGGGCAGCATGTAGCCGGCCGAGTCGGTGCAGTAGATGCAGTTGGCGCCGTAGCTTTCCATCAGGCGGGCCTGCTCGAGGATCTTCTCGGGGCTGGTCATGTGCGCCATCATCAGGAAGCCGACGGTGTCGACGCCCATCTTGGCGGCCATGCCGATGTGCTGCTCGGAGACGTCGGCCTCGGTGCAGTGGGTGGCGACGCGCATGAAGTCGCCGGCCTTGACCGGCTCCAGCTGCTCCACGGGCTCGCGGCTGAGCATTGCCTGGTAGAGATCCTCGCCGAGCTGGTTGATCAGCTCTTGATTCATGCGAATTTTTCCCGAGAGATGTCGGCCTCAGCGAGGAAGTCCTCGACCAGACGGGCGAAACGACCGGCATGTTCGATCTGGGTCCAGTGGCCGCACTGGCCGAAGACGTGCAGCTGGCTGCGCGGCAGCCACTGGGCGAGGGTCAGCGAGGCCTCGAGCGGGATGATCTGGTCCTCGCGGCCGTGGATGACCAGGGCCTCGTGGGGCAGGGCACGGATGTCGGCCTCCTTGCTGGCCAGGTCGTCGACGCCGTGCTGGCGCGGCGCCGGGAACATGGCGGAGAACGACTCCTGGAAGCCCGGACGGATGCTGGCCTGGTAGCGCAGCTCGGCCAGTTCGTCGTTGACCAGATTGCGGTCGTAGGCGAACACGTCGAGCAGCTGGCGCATGTTGGCCAGCGACGGGGTGTAGCCCCACGCCGCTTCCAGGCCGGCAGTGATCGGGAAGCTCACGCCGACGCTGCCCATCAGCACCAGCCGGCGCACGCGCTCGGGGTGAAGGATGGCCAGCGCCAGGCCGCCGCCGAACGAGTTGCCGACGATGTCGGCCTGGGCGATGCCGAGGGCGTCGAGCACTCCGATGGCATGTTCGACCCAGCGCTGCTGGCTGTACTGCGGCTACCTGGGGGCCAGCATCGCTACCGGCGTGGGCCGGTCCTCGGTGCACCGGGCGGACTTCCTCGACGCGCTGGTTACCCAACTGCCTGAAGGTATCGCCCAATTCAGCAAGCGCGCCACCCAGGTCGAGCAGCAGGGCGACGAGGTGCGCGTGCTGTTCACTGAAGGCACGGATTACCGCTGTGACCTGCTGATCGGCGCCGACGGCATCAAGTCCGCGCTGCGCAGCCATGTCCTGGAGGGGCTGGGCGTGGCTCCGCAGGCGCCACGCTTCACCGGTACCCGCGCCTGCGCGAAGCCTATCGGGCCCACGGCATCGACGAGCACCTGGTGGACGTGCCGCAGATGTACTTGGGGCTCGACGGCCATATCCTCACCATCCCGGTAAAGCATGGCCGCATCATCAACGTGGTGGCCTTCATCTCCGACCGCAGTCAGCCGGAGCCCACCTGGCCCGCGGATGCCCCTTGGGTGCGCGAGACGAGCCAGCGCGAGATGCTCGACGCCTTCACCGGCTGGGGTGACGCGGCGCGCGTCCTGCTGGAGTGCATCCCGGCGCCAACCCTCTGGGCACTGCACGACCTGGCGGAGCTGCCGGGCTACGTGCACGGCCGGGTCGCCCTGATCGGCGATGCCGCCCACGCCATACTGCCGCACCAGGGCGCCGGTGCCGGCCAAGGGCTTGAGGACGCCTACTTCCTCGCCCGCCTGCTGGGCGATGCGCGGGCCGATGCCGGCAACCTCGCCGAGCTGCTCGAAGCCTACGACGCCCTGGCCAAGTGGCGCTCGCGCTCGACGACAGCTGACAAGCCTATGGGGCCTGCCAAGCCGCGTAGCGCCAAGCTCTCGGATGCTGAAGAAACGATGGTGGTCGAGTTCAGGCGCCGTACCCTGCTTCCACTGGACGACCTGCTGGGGCATGTGCGCGAAATCCTCCCCCAGTTGACACGTAGTGCCTTGCATCGCTGCTTTGTGCGCCACGGCATCAGCAGGCTGCCCAGTAGTGACCTGGACGGAGCAAAGCGTGGAAAATTTGCGCCAACCGAAATTGGCTACCTGCACATCGACAGCTGTGAACTCCGCCTGGAACAGGGAAAACAGCACATGTTCCTGGCGATTGATCGCGTCACCAAGTACACCCATGTGGCGTTCTTCGATGCTGCGACAAAAAAGAACGGAGCGGCGTTTCTCGAGGAGGTGGTGGCGGTCTACCCCTACACGATTCACACCGTCCTCACGGACAACGGCGTGGCATTTACTGAACAGCCACGGTATCGAAACGGCCAAACTAATCGCTTTGGTGGGCATATTTTCGACCGTGTCTGCCGGGAGCATGGCATCAAGCACAAGCTCACCAAGCCCTATCACCCGTGGGCCAACGGACAGGTCGAGCGGATGAACCGTACCGTGAAAGAAGCCACTATCAAGTCATTCCACTACCCGGACTTCGATGCGCTGAAAGCCCATGTGCGGGCCTTCGTTACGGCATACAACTTTGCCAAGCACCTGAAAGCCCTGAGGTGGCGTACCCCGTTCAAAACGATCTGCGATGCCTGGACTCGAACGCCGGATCGCTTCAAGCTTGAACCGCACCACCTCATTCCGGGACCACACACCTAGGTTTCACATGGGAACAGCTCCAGAAATGCCAAAGTTGATGTATTCGGCGTTAGTGCTGGCTATGAGTAAGGCTCGCTATGATAGCCTTCCTACCGACCTCCAGCAGATCATCGACGCCAACAGCGGACGCACGCTTTCGGGGTATGCAGGACGCCTATGGGATACTTATGGAACGGATGCGGGGCATCGACTTGCATATGAGAAAAATAACGATGTCATGGTCCTGGATACCCAAGAGCAGAATCGGTGGATGGAGCTCGCTCGCAGTCTAGACGGAGACTGGGTAAGTGAGGCCGGGAAGCAGGGATACGCCAACGGCATAGGGTTGCTCAAAGAGGCTCGCCAGATGGTCGAAAAGTACAACTCCGTCACACCGGCCAGACCCTGAGGGATCCCCACAAATCTACCCCCGTACCTGTGCCTGCTGATGTACTTCGTCACGCAGCCGGTACTCGATACCGACGAGCACATGCCGGGGGAGCGCCCAGGCGTGCCGCCTCAGGTATTCGAGGCCGATTCGCCACAGTGACAGAACATGCTCTGTCTTGACGCTGTTGGACTGGTAGCGGCGCGCTTCTCCGGATTGCCTGGCATACAGGCCGGCCAGGTAGAGGGCATAACAGGCCAGCGCCGCAATCAGCAGCAGAATCTCGATGCGGCGCGGGCAGCGCGTGCGGTGCAGGTCCAGGGCGAAGCCGAAACGCAGGCTCTTCACGCCGCGGAAGCCCTCCTCGATCTGCATGCGCTTGCGATAGAGACCTACTACCGTGCGGGCGGTGTAATTCGGTAGGTTGCTCGCCAGCAGCCAGGGCTCTCGCTCCCGGCTGGCGTTCTGCCTGCTGTGCTTGCTGCGCGCAATACGCCCGGTCACCCGGCGGTGTTTGCGCCCCTTCGGCGCCTGGCGAACGCAGTACAGGCGGATACGATGCGGCGCACTGCGGGTCATCTCTACCCAGCCGAGCGATTTTGGTGTCGGGCCGGCATGTTTGTACAGCTGTTTGATCGTTTCCCAGTCGCCCGTCGGCGTGCGATACAGATCGCTGATACGTACTCGCCCGACATAGTGCCAGCCGCGAGCCTCCACAGCTTGAAACCAGGGCCGACGGAAACCCGCATCGGTGACCAGCACCGGAACGCAGCCAGTTGGCAGCAGACTTTCCAGCGCATCGAGCAGTACACGCTGTTGCTGAAGGCAGCTATCGCGGTCATGTACTCGCTCGTAGACCGGAAACGTCCTGCCGGCCAGAGGGATCACTGCGCGCAGCAGGAACAGGTTGGCCTCGGCATTGATCGGTGACCAATCCACCAGGATCAATGGTTGCTTCAGGGTGCCCAGCAAGGCGCGCAGCATGGCCCAGTAAAACAGCAACTGTTCGGACTGAAGGGTGGATTGCCGAGCAGGCGATCCACACGCTTGATGGCGTGCTTGGGGTATGCTTGCCCCGGCAACGAGCGCCCCAGCGCCGTCAGGGTCAGGCGCTGACCTTGTAGCAAGGCGCTGACGCAAACCATGAGTGCGGCCAGGCGACGAGCGTGAATGGTCGGCAGTGCTTGAGCGAACGCGGTATGTAAAAGTTGGACGGCCTGCATGGGGAACGGGTGTGGTGGCTATGTTTGGCGACAACCACCGTGCCCGCCCATGCAGGTATCTTCAAGACCTATCCTTATGATTCGTAAAGACTTTTTTTGGGGATCTCTCTGACACCGATCGAATTTATGAAGGCAGTAAGCTCCTATCCGCTTTCCAAAGAAAATGGATAGCGATCTTGTGAAAACGGATATCTCCTGCCCGGACACTAGGTTCATAATGTAGTGAAAGATATAAAAATTGGTTGTCAAATGTAAAGCTCCACACGTTCTGTGAATCATTGTCTAAGTGCATATAGTTATAAGAGCGCAATGGCTTATGAATCTTTGTCTGCTAAATGAGAAGAGCCGGGTTTTCGCCAACGCCTATCCTGGTGTGGTGTCAGACTATGCCAACGAGCATGTGGGCGTCCACCGGGTCATCCAGCGCCGCATTAGTGATCCAGAGGCTAGCCTGAAACACCGCACTATCGGCAGCTTGGATTTGTTCCAGATGAGTTACGGCAGCCGAGTGCAAATCACTTCGCCGGAACGAGAGGCTCTCTACCATTTGCATATCATACTCAAGGGGCACTGCATGTGGCGAAGCTGCGGTGAGGAGCACGGCCTTGCCCCCGGCGAGTTGTTGTTGCTCAACCCTGGCGCCCCGTTCGACCTGACCTACTCGGACTGCTACGAGAAGTTCATTGTCAAGTTGCCGGCCCGCTTCATCGACAAGGTCTGCAGCGAGAACCAGTGGAGTTACCCGAGCGAGGGGGTGCGCTTTGCCCCGATTCATCGCCTCGAGCAACTGGACGGCTTCCTTACATTGCTGAGTCTGGTCTGTCAGGAGGCGGAAACTGATCAGACTATTTTTCAGGTGAAGGAGCACTACGCCAAGATTATAGTAAGCAAGCTGCTCAGCCTGCCGGGTAGCAATGTCAGTCGCGAGCCGTTGGGGGGGCGCTTGTCGGTCGTTCGAGCGCCTGGAAGAGCTCATCGAGAAGAACCTTAAGCAGAGTATCAGCCTTGAGCAGTTGGCCGATTTGGCGCATATGAGTGCGCACTCGCTATACGCGTTGTTCGAAAAGCACGCTGGCACCACGCCCAAGCGCTTTATACGTCAGCGCAAGCTGGAAGCAATCTATGCTCGCCTGAGTGACCCGCAGGTCGCAGTAAGCAGCGTTACTGAAGTCGCCCTCGACTACGGTTTCCTGCATCTCGGACGCTTCGCAGATTACTACAAGAGCACCTTCGGCGAGTTGCCCTCGGACACCTTGCGCCGTCGCGGCTAATCTCTTTCCACGCGGGTGCGCCTGCCCTCGCCGTGTCCCGGCGCGCCGCCAGGAGCGTGCTGTCTGGACCTAGATCGTGAGTGGTATGCAGCACAGACTGTGGCTGTTTTTGAGCACTTGCGGTCTGGCCTCAATCTTCAGCATCGCGCACATTATCAAGCTGGCCCGCAGCATGCGCTGTACATGGTTGACGACTACCTAGGTGTTTGGTCCCGGAAATTAGTGGTCCAGGCCAGCCGACGATGCGCCGGGCAAATACGTCGATAACGAAGTCAACGTAGACAAAGTCTCGCCGCGTGGAAACATAGGTGAAGTCCGACACCCAGAGCGCATTCGGGCGTTCGGCTCTGAACTGCCGATTGAGGTGATCCAGAGGGCACGATGCAGCCCGACCACTGATCATGGTCTTGACCGATTTTCCCCGGATCACACCCTAGAGGCCTATCTGTCGCGTCAGGCGTTCCACTGTGCTACGCACTACAACCAGGCCCACGCGCAGCAACTGCCGCCAGACCTTGCGCACACCGTAGACTTGAAAGTTTTCATCCCATACCCGCTGGATCTGCTCACGCAGAGCTGTATCGCGCGGATCCTGGCCGCTTGCCGCGCAGGATTGGCACGACGTGCCACATGCTCGTAATCGGTTGGCGGGGTAATCGGCAACACCTTGCAGATCGGCTCGACCCCGTAGGCCTCGCGGTGTTCGTCGATGAATGCCTTCATCGTTTGAAGGGACGCAGGAATGCCTGCCAGTCGCACTCCACCTGGGCAAAATATGCCGAAGCCTTGCGCAGAATCTCATTGGCCTGGCGCAACCCACGTACTTCACGTTCCAGAGCCTTGATGCGTTCCCGCTCGCATGTCGTCAGGCCTCCATGTTCACCGGCATCCGCCTCGACCTTGCGCACCCTGCGGCGCAATGTTTCAGCGGTACAGCCGATCTTGGCTGCAATGGAAGAGATGGCTGCCCATTCGGATTTGTACTCAGCCTGATGCTCCCTCACTTCAGGGGAGTATTTTATTGAGGTCGGCGTTTTGCAAGGTAGTCATGGCTCCAACCTATCAAAGGTTGGAGTCTTCAGGAAAGTCGGGGCGGTTCAGTGCCTATCTGTTCAGGAAGCCGGAGGCCCGACTCGGTAGCGTACAACGGGACGACCAGGAGAACCGCAGCACCTTGCTCTACGGGGGGGGGCTCCGGGTCAGGCTGTTCCTGCTGCGCGCACCATCACTGCTCTTATTCTCCGGCCAAGTTCTAATAGCATCTGTGAAAACGAGTCGCGGGGCGCGCTATTAGATGAAAAGTGCCTATCGCCGGTACCTTGCTTGGTAGCGCTGGCCTGTTGTTACGGATGACGATCTTAAGAAAACGGATATCGATAGCTGAATAACGGATACCCCCCCGCGTCTCCGCGTCGTAGCATGATATCCATGGAATGAAAGCAACAGCGGCGTGAATCCATATACCTGAACAACCAAGATCAGCATTCACACGTTTTGTGTCGGCAGAAACCTGGAATGGGGCCGAGCTAAATACAATCGTACGGATGGCTAGATTAAGGATAAGGAGCACAATATCAAACTGCAAAGTTTAGAGTTTGGCTGTTGCGAGCGCATGTTGAATGGTCGCTTTCTGTGTTTCAGATAATCGGCTTGTTACGGTGATGCGCAGGGGTGCGGTATCGTAGGTATTGGATTTCGACGTGAGCAAGATAAAGAAGCTTATTTTTTGCTCTAACAAGAGCATCTTGAAGGAGACTATAGGTCATGAGTTCAATAATAAAAAAAGAAGTGCAGGAAGCCCCTTTGAAATGGGTGAAAAACTGGTCTGACGAGGAGATTAAGGCGCTCGTTGATGAGGAAAAGGGGTTGCTTGACCCCCGTATTTTCTCTGATCAGGATCTATATGAGATCGAGCTTGAGAGGGTTTTTGCTCGATCCTGGCTGCTGCTTGGACACGAGGGGCACGTTCCCAAAGCCGGGGACTATCTAACCACCTACATGGGTGAAGACCCCGTAATTGTAGTGAGGCAGAAAGACCGCAGCATCAAGGTCTTCCTAAACCAATGCCGGCATCGCGGCATGCGTATTGAACGCTCGGATTTTGGCAACGCCAAGTCATTTACCTGCACTTATCACGGGTGGGCCTATGACACCGCCGGTAATCTGGTCAATGTACCCTACGAGAAAGAGGCTTTTTGTGACAAAAAAGAGGGTGACTGCGGGTTCGACAAGGCCGACTGGGGGCCGTTGCAAGCGCGGGTGGATACCTACAAGGGTCTGATTTTTGCCAACTGGGATGCCGAAGCGCCTGATCTGAAGACCTATCTGAGCGACGCAACCCCCTACATGGACGTGATGCTCGATCGCACCGAGGCGGGTACTCAGGTCATCACCGGCATGCAAAAGACGGTAATCCCCTGCAACTGGAAATTCGCCGCCGAGCAGTTCTGTAGCGATATGTACCATGCGGGCACGATGGCGCATCTTGCCGGTGTTTTGTCCAGCCTTCCACCTGAGATGGATTTGTCCCAAGTAAAGTTGCCGTCAACTGGAAACCAGTTCCGGGCTAAGTGGGGTGGGCACGGGACCGGCTGGTTCAATGACGATTTCGCACTTCTGCAAGCCGTGATGGGGCCTAAAGTTGTCGATTACTTGACCAAAGGTCCAGCCGCTGAACGTGCGCAAGATCGTCTGGGACAAACTCTCCCGGCTAATCGCATGGTCTTTCAGCACATGACCGTTTTTCCGACTTGCTCATTTCTCCCTGGCATCAATACAGTCCGTACTTGGCACCCGCGTGGCCCTAATGAGGTCGAAGTTTGGTCTTTCATCGTAGTGGATGCTGATGCACCCGAAGATATCAAGGAAGAATATCGTCGGAAAAACATCTTTACCTTCAACCAAGGGGGGACCTACGAGCAGGACGATGGCGAAAACTGGGTGGAGGTTCAGCGGGTGTTGCGCGGCCACAAGGCTAGAAGTAGAGCTTTTTGTGCCCAGATGGGGGCGGGTGTGCCAAACAAAAACAACCCGGATTTTCCTGGAAAGACCAGCTACGTTTATAGCGAAGAAGCTGCGCGCGGGTTCTACCACCACTGGAGCCGCATGATGTCCGAGCCGAGTTGGGACACGCTAAAGTCTTGAGCAGATAAAGTGACCGAAAAAAGCAATCACTTTTATCGAGTTTCTACCTTGGTAGACAAGGGTTTAGCCTGTTTTTTGGTTACTGGAAGTGCGTGAGTGAATTGATTAACTTGGGAAAACCCCTGGCTTTGTCGGGGGTATTTACTCGGGTGCATTCCAAAATGTACAGCTGTGCGTTTGGTGATAATCGTCATGCTATGGATTTGCTATTTGCATGAGCCGAGTGCAGGTCGCCCAACATATATACAGGAAACTAATTATGACATCCGCTGATTTGACAAAACCCATCGAGTGGCCAGAAATGCCCGTCAGTCTTGAATTGCAAAATGCCGTTGAGCAATTCTACTATCGCGAAGCACAGTTGCTTGATTATCAAAACTATGAAGCCTGGCTGGCTTTACTGACCCAAGACATCCAATATTGGATGCCAATTCGTACTACTCATACATCCCGGAACAAGGCGATGGAGTACGTGCCCCCCGGCGGCAATGCCCATTTTGACGAGACGTATGAGAGCATGCGTGCGCGCATTCGGGGAAGGGTTTCGGGGCTTAACTGGTCTGAAGATCCACCGTCGCGCAGCCGGCACATTGTAAGCAACGTTATCGTCCGCGAAACTGAGAGTGCTGGTACTTTGGAAGTTAGTTCTGCGTTCCTTTGTTACCGTAATCGATTGGAGCGTATGACGGACATCTATGTCGGTGAGCGTCGAGATATTTTGCGCCGTGTAAGTGACGGGCTGGGGTTCAAAATTGCCAAGCGAACGATCTTGCTCGACCAGAGCACGATTACGGCGAATAATCTCAGCCAGTTTTTCTAAGTAAATAATGCTGGCCATTTACCCTAAATCATAGAGGAGTGGTTTTGGGAGGGGGTTGTTTGTTCGTATAATCAGTAATTAAAGTTAGCTATAAGAGAGCAAAGAGAATGACTTTCTCCAGGGTTTGTAAAGTATCTGATGTGCCCGTCGGTGACGCCTTGAAGGTTGAAAGTAAGGGGGAAGCCGTCGCGATTTTCAACGTCGATGGAGAGTTGTTCGCAACACAGGACCGTTGCACTCATGGTGACTGGTCATTGTCCGAAGGCGGCTACCTAGAAGGTGACGTTGTCGAATGCTCGCTGCACATGGGTAAGTTCTGTGTTCGCACGGGCAAGATAAAAGCAGCGCCGCCCTGTGAACCGCTGAAAATATTTCCGATTCGAATAGATGGCAGCGATGTGTTCGTAGACTTTGATGCCGGGTATCTAGCGCCATGATTAAATCAATCGTCATTATTGGTGCTGGCTTGGCTGGCGCAACTGCCACTCGCTATCTTCGCGCCCAAGGATATCAGGGAAAGATCCATCTGGTCGGGGAGGAGTTGCACGTGGCTTACGATCGCCCCTCCTTATCCAAGGACACCCTGTCAGGAAAAATGGTCGAACCACCCGCGATCCTGGATCCTTATTGGTATGCATCGGCCGATATAGATCTCCATTTAGGGGTGCGCGTCACCGGTATTGATGTGGTAAACCACCAGGTACTTTTCGAATCCGGTGACATTCTGGCCTACGACCGATTGCTATTAGCCACCGGCGTACGCGCGCGGCGTATGGCGATTACGGGAAGCGAGTTGGCCGGCATCCACACCTTGCGTGACCGCGCCGACAGCCAGGCGCTGAGGCAGGCGCTTGAGCCGGGCCAGTCTCTGGTCATTGTCGGCGGTGGCCTGATCGGTTGCGAAGTGGCGACCACTGCTATTAATGCCGGTGCCCACGTCACGATTCTGGAGGCCGGGGACGAACTGCTGTTGCGAGTGCTAGGCCGAACAACCGGGGCCTGGTGTCGCAACGAGTTGGAGCGTTTGGGTGTCCGGGTTGAACTGAACGCACAGGCAGCGCATTTCGAGGGCGAGGGACACGTGCATGCCGTCGTTTGTGCCGATGGACGTCGGATAGCAGCTGACACAGTTTTGGTGAGCATCGGTGCAGAACCAGCCGACGAGCTGGCACGTGCGGCCGGTATCGCATGTGAGCGCGGCGTGGTGGTTGACGCTACGGGTGCAAGCTCATGTCCTGGAGTGTTCGCCGCAGGTGACGTAGCAGCCTGGCCCCTGAGGTCCGGTGAACAGCGCTCGCTGGAGACCTACCTGAACAGCCACATGCAGGCTGAAACTGCCGCCGCGGCCATGTTAGGCAAGTCTATCCCCGCTCTTCAGGTGCCAACCTCGTGGACGGAGATTGCGGGGCATCGGATACAGATGGTTGGCGACATCGAAGGCCCCGGAGAAGTTGTCTTGCGCGGTAACGTCGAGAATGGTCAGCCGCTGGTGCAGTTCAGGGTTCTTGATGGTCGCGTTGAAGCAGCAACGGCTATCAATGCCCCGAAGGATTTTTCCGTTGCAACCCGATTGGTGGCTGATCACATTCCTGTATCGGCCACAAAGTTGCAGGACGCTAGCTCTAACTTGCGGGATTTTATGAAAGCTAAAGCTAAAGCTAAAGCTGAGCGATGCGAGTGAACGTCGACTTATTCTTAATAACAAGAAGAGCTTAAAAGTGAAACTAAAAGAAGAAGTTATACTAATCACAGGGGGCGCATCTGGACTGGGGCATGCCCTTGTGGAACGGTTCGTGGCCGAAGGTGCCAAGGTGGCTGTCCTCGATAAGTGTGCCGATCGGCTTCAACAGTTGGAGTCTGATCACGGCGAAGATGTGGTATGCATTGTCGGTGATGTGCGTTCAATGGAAGACCAGAAACTGGCTGCCAGTCGTTGTATTGCCAAGTTCGGGAGGATTGACACTCTGATCCCCAACGCCGCTATCTGGGATTACAACACGGCACTTGTCGATCTACCTGAAGACAGTATCGACAAAGCATTTGATGAAGTATTTCAGATTAATGTTAAGGGCTATATTCTCGCCGTCAAGGCATGCCTGCCAGCGCTGGTTGCCAGCCGAGGCAGCGTGATCTGCACGATCTCGAATGCAGGGGCGGCCGCAAAAACTGAGTGCAACACCCGACCATTTCGGTAAGGTGTTGCCCCATGTCCTATCACGAACTCAGCGCCACAGAGCGCGTCACGATCCAGATCGGCCTGTGCAATGGCTTCAGCCAGCGCAGGCTTGCCCGGCTGATGAACCGCAGCCCCTCGACGGTCAGCCGTGAGATCCGGCGCAACCGGAATGCTCAAGGCGAGTACGTTGCAGACGATGCCCAGCGCTTGATGCATACACGCCGCGTGGTCTGTCGACCCGCAAAACGGCTGGTGCCCGGCAACGAGTTGTTCGAGCTGGTCGCCCACCTGCTGCGACAGCGCTTTTCTCCCGAGCAGATTGCCGGCAAGCTGCGAACCATGAAATCCCCAAGCTTCGAAGACGCCTACGTCTGCCGCGAGACAATCTACAACGCGATCTATGCCCTGCCGGTCGGCGAGCTGCGCAAGGAGCTGATCATCTGTCTGCGGCAGGGCAAGACTACCCGCCGGCCGCGCTCCGGCGGGGTGGATCGACGTGGCCAGATCCCCGACATGGTCAGCATCCACGTACGCCCACCGGAGATCGAAGACCGCCTGATGCCCGGTCACTGGGAGGGCGATCTGATCAAGGGCAAGGCCAACGCCTCGGCGGTAGCCACCCTGGTCGAGCGCACCAGCGGCTACCTGATCCTGGCGAAGATGAACGATGCGACGGCGACCTCGGCGGTGGAGGGCTTCAGCGCGGCGCTGAACCGCATGCCGCTGGCTGTACGCAAGAGCATGACCTACGACCAGGGGCGAGAGATGGCGCGGCACGCGGAAATCACCCAGAAGACCGGTGTGGCGATCTACTTCTGCGACCCACACAGCCCCTGGCAGCGCGGCAGCAACGAGAACATCAACGGCCTGATCCGCCAGTACCTGCCCAAGGGCACGGACTTGTCGGTGTACAGCCAGGAGCAGTTGGATGCCATTGCCTACGAACTGAACATCCGACCGCGCAAGCGCTTCAATTGGAAATGCCCGATTGAGGTCATGACAGAAGTAGTGGCGTTGCAGCATGATGCACCTGCTTCAATCCAGTAACCGTGTTGCACTCAGCTTCTGCAACCGCCCTTCTTAAACATGTTGGTCAGGGTGAAATGAATGTCAACATGGTGACCTGTGGTGGCCAGGCCACTATCCCGATGGTCGCTGCGGTGTCACGTGTGCAGCCTGTAACTTATGGAGAAATCGTAGCCACCACTGCATCCAAATCGATTGGCCCCGGCACCCGCTCCAATATTGATGAGTTCACCCGTACTACCGGCAGTGCGATTGAAATCGTCGGTGGCGCAAAAAAAGGCAAGGCCATCATTATCATCAATCCGGCCGAACCGCCGATGATTATGCGCGACACCGTGCATTGCCTGACTGAAACCGAACCTGATCGTGAAAGAATCACTGCGTCGGTGCATGCAATGGTCAAGGAAGTCCAGAAATATGTTCCCGGTTACAAACTGGTTAACGGGCCGGTATTTGACGGTAAGCGCATCTCTCTGTTTCTGGAGGTTGAGGGCCTAGGTGATTACCTGCCCAAATATGCCGGCAATCTTGACATCATGACTGCCGCAGCTGTCCGCACTGCGGAGATGTTCGCTGAAGAAATTCGCAGCGGAAAACTTACACTCGGTCCGACGACAAATAAGCAAAAAATAACTGCTGCGTGAGGAATAAAGCATGGCACTCAAAGGCAAAAAAATTACCGTTCATGACATGACACTGCGTGACGGCATGCACCCGAAGCAGCACCAAATGACGCTGGAGCAAATGACCAGCATCGCACGGGGACTAGACGCTGCTGGCGTGCCGTTGATCGAGGTCACGCACGGCGATGGTTTGGGCGGCTCGTCAATCAACTATGGTTTTCCCGCTCATACCGACGAGGAATATCTGTCGTCGGTGATCCCTCTGATGAAGCAAGCCAAGGTGTCTGCGTTGCTACTGCCTGGTATCGGTACCGTTGACAATCTAAAGATGGCGCACGAACTGGGTGTGCATACTATTCGTGTGGCTACCCATTGCAGCGAGGCCGATGTCTCGCAGCAGCATATCCAATATGCCCGCAATATAGGCATGGATACGGTCGGCTTTCTGATGATGGCGCACATGGCATCGCCTGAGCAGCTACTGGAGCAGGCGCTAATGATGGAAAGCTATGGAGCCAACTGCATCTATTGCACTGACTCGGCCGGCTACATGTTGCCGGAAGACGTTAAAGCACGCATTGGATTGCTGCGGGAGAAACTCAATCCGGAAACCGAGCTCGGCTTTCACGGCCATCACAATTTGGCAATGGGCGTGGCTAACTCTTTGATGGCGGTTGAATACGGAGCCAACCGGATCGATGCCGCGGCTGCAGGTCTCGGTGCTGGTGCCGGCAATACGCCGATGGAAGTTTTCATCGCAGTTTGCTCCCGGTCCGGGATCGAGACTGGTGTCGATGTGTTCAAAATCCAGGATGTAGCCGAAGATTTGGTGGTACCGATGATGGATTTCCCGATCCGCATTGACCGCGACTCGCTCACACTAGGTTACGCCGGTGTATATGGCTCATTCCTGCTGTTTGCCAAGCGGGCAGAAAAACAATACGGAGTGCCAGCACGTGACATTCTGGTTGAGATGGGCCGGCGCGGCATGGTCGGAGGCCAGGAAGATATGATCGAAGATACGGCGCTGACCATGGCGCAAGCCCGCGGTCTAATTCCATCTTAGTGCGCGGAGTGATTAATTCTGAAACTTATAAAAATACAGAAGCTTGATTGGGACGCGGCAGTTCGCGAATTCATTCTGCTGGATATATTCGATAGATACTCAAGGCGACTAGGCGAATGATCCGGGCGTTTTGCGGTAATGCCTAATTCCTGGTCTAGTTGGTCACGAAATATTGAATAATAAACATTGCTTCGGCAATGTGCGTCGGTACGTGTTTCTGCTGAAAGTATAGTGAAAAGTCTTGGCCACGATAAACTCGAAGATGGATACGAAGGGTGCGGTGTTCGTCTGGTCATAACCAATAACTAACTTAGAATAATAAGAGATATAAATGATGAGAATACTGATTGGCGCAATAAGCACAGCGGTATTGGTGGTCACCTCTCAAGAGGTCCTGGCTACCAGCGATGTATTTAGGTTCGTTGGGCATGGCCCCGTCTCAACAGCGATGGGCGGAGCAGCCACCGCATTCGATGTGGGAGCGGCCGGTATGATGACGAATCCGGCGACGCTGTCTTTGATGTCGCCTGGTTCGGAAATTCGGGTATTCGGGAAATCCTGTTGTTAGAGGACTTCCCGAACACCGCTAGCTGAAATGGGTGGTCGTGTTGATGGACGCCCTACTGGGCGCCCTGGATGGCCTTGAGAACGGCCTCGATGGAAACGCCGTGGTCGTAGATCGGGATGCTGTACATGACCCGCTCCATGGGGCGTGCGTAGCCAACGAAAGGTGACTCCCGCTTCGGCTTGGGCATGCTCACCTTGTGCTCCAGGCTGAACAGCGTCTTGGCCCGGAACATCTCGAACGACATGCCCCTGGCGTCCCTGTTCAGGTCGCGCATCTGCCGGTTGATCGACTCGGTGAAGGCGTTGGTGTTGCGCTGGGCTGGGCCGAAGTACGAGAAGATCTCCCGCTCCCAGTTCGTCATCGAGGTAATCAGCGGCTTCCAGTGGGACTTGTGCCCCTCTGGAATCGCGTTCAGCCACTCCTGGTAGCGCGCCCTTGCCTCAGCCTCGGTTGTGGCCTCCCAGATGTCGAAGAACGCCTCCTTGAGCTTGTAGGCCATGCCCAGCTCGGGGAACTGATCCAACCAGGTATGGATGATCAGCTCCTGCATCGGGTTCAGGTCACGGCGCCGCATCAGCATCATCTTCCGGTCGCCCTTGAGCTGTCGGCGCTGGTGCTGGGTCAGCTCCTTCTTGAGCCCCTTGCGCAGCGTCTCCATCGCCTCGTTGGCCATGCGCTGGATGTGGAACCGATCCACCACGATGGCGGCCTTGGGGAACAACTGCGAGGCCACGTCGCGGTAGGGCTTCCACATGTCCTGGCAGACGATCTGGACGTTCTCCCGGCCTTGCATGTTGGCCAGGTAGTTGTAAAGCACCGGATACTGCCGCGACTCCAGAATGTCGAGGATGGTGCCCCGCTCGATGTCGGTCAGCACACAGCGGAACTGCCGGTTCAGGTACAGCTCGTCGATGCCGAGAACGCGCGGTAGGGTTGGCCTGTAGCCGATGGCCTTCATGTCGCAGTGCGACTTGATCACAGCCCGCACTACCGACTCATCGAACCCGATGTCCTGGGCAACCTTGGCGTTGGTGCCGCTCAGCGAGCGCTTGATGATGTAGTCGTAGCATCGCCGGGTCATCCGGTGATCCTCCGCCATCTCGTAGATGGGCGGTGTGAACGTGCTGTTGCATGACTTGCACTGGAACCGGCGCCGGATCACCCACAGCGACACGCGCTTGCCGTGCATCGGCACGTCGCGGAACTTCACCTGCTTCTTGCCGAAGCGCACCAGCTGGCCGACCGTACCGCAGGTGTGGCAGGCGTCGGGGTCTGGGTACTCCACCTGGAAGTGGTAGTCGTGCTCATCCTCTTGAAAGCCCAGGACTTGGGCCTTCAAGGGGTGCAGTAGGCTGTTTGGGGGAGTCATGCGACGATTCCTTTTGCTGCGCACTGCTCCGGGAGCAGGCCGCCATTCTTCTGGCGGAAGTAGCCAATCAACTCCGGCATCAGGCGCTCGATCCTGCGCGCGGAGCGGCTCGCCTCCTGGAAGTGCTCGAAGGCGCTGAGCCAGACGGGGTAGTTCATCGCCTTCACGCCGGCGGCGATACCGCTGTCCCAGCGGTAGACACACCAGATGGCGTGATGCACCAGGTGGCAGACCTCCTGAGCTTCGTAGAAGCCGAGCACGAACTCGTCCTCTTTCGCCTTCGGCAGCCACTCGCCCTCCAGCTCGATGCGCGCCACCAGGCCGACAGCCTCTGCGAACTGGTCGGACTCGATCTTCTTGTACGAGCAGCCGAACTTGGACTTGAGGGCGCTCCAGCAGGTCACTGCGGCCTTGGCCTGCTTCTCCTTCGGCAGCGCCTCGACGCGGGCTTTCACCAGCGCCTTGATGGCGTCCTGCTGGTCGATGGAGAGGCCGTTGGGCAGGGCCTTGGGGGCGCGCTTCTCTTTGGCGGGGGAAGGAACCTCAGCCACACCTTCCAGGACATCGAGCACCCAGTGACGGAACTCTTTGGCAACCTTGGTACGGGCGAACATAGCCAGCAGATGCGCGCCGCGCAGGGAGAAGATGCGAACCTGCTGGACGCCGCCTTTGGTGGGCATCTCGATCAGGGCGGTCATCTTGTCGCTGAACTCTTCGGCGTTGCTGCGGTAGAGCTTGGCAATCGACAGCTCTGGGTTCTTGTACTCCAAGGCCAAACCGATCTGGTTTGCCCTTACCCACGGATTGCCGTTGCGATCAACGATGTCGAATTGGGTGTTGTTGAAGGTGAGCGATTGCATGGCAGTTTCCCTCTGAAGGCTTGACCTCCGCGCCCAAACGCCAATTTGGGTGAGCGGAACCGTGCGGGTTGGCGTACCGGTCAGAGGGCCGGCGGGTCTTTCGACCCCCACGCACGGCCCGCCCATAACGGGTGCAGCCATGCCGCGGGCACAAAAAAACCGCTCGAAAACGGCGGTTGTGTCCGCCTCTGAATCCGGGACGCCAATCCCAGGCCGCTGGACTTACAGCGACGGGAGGAAGGTATCCCGACCAAGGCGGTGTGTCAACAAGATTTCCCGTATGCAAAAACGATTTGTAGCCCCCTACGGGTGAGGCTCAATCAACAACCTTTCCCGAATACCCCCAATAACTAACTTAGAATAATAAGAGATATAAATGA
>NZ_JAMOIE010000062.1 GCF_024448935.1 Stutzerimonas stutzeri | reverse complement strand
TGTGGCGCATCAGGCACAGGTAAACACCCTGTTCGATCATGTGCGCGAACGCTTCGGCGGCTTGGATCTTCTCTTCAACAATGCCGGCATCGGCATCAGCGGCAAGTTCGAGGACAGCGCTCAGGAAGACTGGAAGACGATGATCGATGCGAACCTGTACGGCGTGCTCAACTGCACGCGCGGGGCGATCAAACTCATGAGTGGCCGCGCCGGTGCAATGATCTGCTCCGTTTCCAGTGTGGGCGGGCGCTATGGAGTCGAGAACTGGTCAGTATATAGCGCTACAAAATACGCTGTGGTTGGATTTCACGATGCCCTGCGCAAGGAGCTGGGCCCTGATCGGATTCGCGTCTCGGTAATCGAACCCGGTGCCGTATGGACTGAATTTGGCCAGAATGTCAGCGAGGCGCTAGAGTCGCGACGTGAAAAGCTCGATGCATTGAGAGCCGAAGACATAGCCCAGGCCCTGGTTTATGCTTTCGCTCAGCCGGCTAATGTACTGGTCGAGGAAATCCTTTTGCGCCCTGTCCTGCAGATTTCCCCTTGAGGTGGGCCCTCGCGGGGCTACCTCATGCAGCTGAAGGTTTCACCGATTTTCGTGCTGATGGTCGCAGCCATGCCGGCACAAAAAGGCCACCCTATGCCAGCCGCCCTCATAAAAGAAATATCGTGACCACTGAGCGACGAGCATTGCTAGGACGCTGATGTTCGTAACGAGGGAGCCAGCTCGTCTCCCGCCTTCTGCGACAGTTTTTATCGTCCAGCGACAGTTCTTTATGTTTGAAACCATTAGATCGCTCGGAACCGCGCCGCTTATTCCACCGTGACGCTCTTGGCCAGGTTGCGTGGCTGGTCGACATCAGTACCGCGCAGCACGGCAACGTAGTACGACAGCAGCTGCAACGGCAGGGTGTAGAGGATCGGCGCCAGCACGTCGTGGATATGCGGCATGCTGACGATGAAGACCCCCTCGCCGTTTTCAATTCCCGCTTCGCGGTCGGCGAAGACGATCAGCTCGCCGCCACGGGCGCGCACTTCCTGCAGGTTCGACTTGAGCTTTTCCAGCAACTCGTTGTTCGGTGCCACCGTCACCACCGGCATGTCGGCGTCCACCAGTGCCAGCGGCCCATGCTTGAGTTCACCGGCGGGGTAGGCCTCGGCATGGATATAGGAAATCTCCTTGAGCTTGAGCGCACCTTCCATCGCCACCGGATATTGCGCGCCGCGGCCGAGGAACAGCGTATGGTGCTTCTCGGCGAAATGCTCGGCGATCTTCTCCACCGTGGTGTCCATGGCCAGCGCCTCGCCCAGGCGGGTTGGCAGGCGGCGCAACTCATCGATCAGCTCCGCTTCCAAGGCCGGGGCCAGCGTGCCGCGGACCTGGCCTAGCGACAGGGTCAGCAGCAACAGGCCGACCAACTGCGTGGTAAAGGCCTTGGTCGAAGCCACGCCGATTTCCGGGCCGGCCTGGGTGAGCAGGGTCAGGTCCGATTCGCGCACCAGCGAACTGATGCCGACGTTGCAGATCGCCAGGCTGGCCAGATAGCGACCTTCCTGCTCGGAGCGCGCCTTGGCGTTGCGCAACGCCGCGAGCGAATCGGCGGTCTCGCCAGATTGGGAAATGGTGACGAACAGGGTGTCGGGCTGCACCACCACCTTGCGGTAGCGAAACTCGCTGGCGACCTCGACCTGACACGGAATACAAGCCAGTTCTTCCAGCCAATAGCGAGCGACCAGGCCGGCGTGGTAGCTGGTACCACAGGCGACGATCTGCACGTTACGCACCTTGGCGAACAACTCCGCCGCCTGCGGACCGAAGGCCTGCACCAGCACCTGATGGTCACCCAATCTGCCTTCCAGGGTGCGTTGCACGACCTTGGGCTGCTCGTGAATTTCCTTGAGCATGAAGTGGCGGTACTCGCCCTTGTCCGCCGCTTCGGCGCCCTCGTGGTACTGCACGCTTTCGCGCATCACAGCCTGACCATTCACATCCCAGGTCTGCACGCTGTCA
Organism: Stutzerimonas stutzeri; assembly: GCF_024448935.1. Classification (GTDB taxonomy): domain Bacteria; phylum Pseudomonadota; class Gammaproteobacteria; order Pseudomonadales; family Pseudomonadaceae; genus Stutzerimonas; species Stutzerimonas stutzeri_AO. The sequence goes on along the minus strand of NZ_JAMOIE010000062.1, from coordinate 27,363 downwards.
CGGCGGATCTCGGCGATGTCGCCTTCTTCCAGGTACATGAAACGGTCGGTCACCTGGCGCAAGGCCAATTGATCCGACGCGAGGAAGTTCTCGCCCAGCCCCAGGCCGATTACCAGCGGGCTGCCGCTGCGAGCTGCCAGTAAGCGATCCGGCTGTTTGGCGCTGACCACCGCCAGACCATAGGCGCCATGCAGCTCCTTGACCGTCGCCTTGAGCGCCACGGTCAGGTCACCGTATTCGTCCAACTTGTGCCGCAGCAGGTGGACGATGACCTCGGTGTCGGTGTCGGAGACGAAAACGTAACCCTGCGCTTTCAACTGCTGCCGCAGCGCCTCGTGATTCTCGATGATGCCGTTGTGCACCACCGCCAGATCATCACCGGAGAAATGCGGATGGGCGTTGCGTTCACAGGGCGCGCCATGAGTGGCCCAACGGGTATGAGCGATGCCCAGGCGACCGGCAAGGGGCTGCTGCTGTTGTGCCTGCTCCAGCTCGGCAACCTTGCCGGAGCGGCGCAGGCGCTGCAGCGTGCCACTGGCATCCAGCACGGCGACACCGGCGCTGTCGTAGCCTCGGTACTCAAGCCGCTTGAGGCCTTCGAGCAGGATCGGGGTGATATTGCGTTCGGCGACGGCGCCTACGATGCCACACATGTTCAGTTCTCCGGATGGGTTTCGACAGCGGCACAGATCAGCTTGACGCCGCGGGCCTGAATGCTTGAACGCGCCTCGGCGGTGAGACGCTCGTCAGTGATGAAGGTGTGAATGTCGCCCCAGGGCAACTCCAGATTGGGGATGCGTCGGCCGATCTTGTCCGATTCGGCGAGCACGATGACTTCGCGGGCCACTTCCGCCATGACCCGCGAAAGGCCGAGCAATTCATTGAAGGTGGTGGTGCCGCGCTGCAGATCGATGCCGTCGGCGCCGATGAACAGCTGATCGAAATCATAGGAACGCAGCACCTGCTCTGCCACCTGCCCCTGGAAAGACTCGGAATGCGGATCCCAGGTGCCGCCGGTCATCAATAGCGTGGGCTCATGCTCCAGCTCACGCAACGCGTTGGCGACGCCCAGTGAATTGGTCATGACCAGCAGGCCATGCTTGTGACCGAGCTGCGGGATCATCGCGGCAGTCGTGGTGCCACTGTCGATGATGATGCGCGCATGCTCGCGGATGCAGCCGACGGCGGCTCGGGCAATGGCCTGCTTCCAGGGCGACACCGGCTGCGCGGCGTCGCCGATCAGCTCCTGCGGCAAGGGCACCGCGCCACCATAGCGCCGCAGCAGCAGACCGTTCTTCTCCAGCGCGGCCAGATCCTTGCGGATGGTCACTTCGGACGTTTCGAAACGCCTGGACAGCTCATCGACGCTGACCTCGCCCTGCTCATTAAGCCGGGCGAGTATCGCGTGGCGGCGTTGCGGCGTGTTGCGTTTCGACATACCAAAGTTTCGATTCGTAAGTTAATGGACGCGAATCAAAACACATGAGCTGAAATCTCGCAAGTTGTAAACAGCAGTCGCCCGTGCCGCGCGCTGGTGCCTTGCGCCTGAATCAGGCCGCTCGACTCAAGACTGTACTTTCGGCAGTTCTTCGAGCAGAGAGTGGAGCGCTTGTCCCACCATGAGATATCCATTGCCGGCCAGGATTTCCCGCACGGCCAGCAGATCGTAGAGCGGTTGCCATTGCACCAGACCATCGCTGCCGGGCACGCGCAGTTGCAGGGCTGGACTGGGCAGGTAGTGGCCGTTGCGCATGCGCCGCCAGAGCTTGCGGGCCGGGCGATAACTGCTGTCGACTTCGGCGCGGGCGAGAACCTGGTTGAAGTAGGTTCGCTTTCTGCGTTCCGGGCGCAACACGTTGTCCGGGAAGTGCTCGAGGTTGCGCATCAGGTAGTCGGCATAGAAGCCATAGCGCCTGCCGATGGGGAACTCCGGGGTATGGTTGAATTGCGAACCAAGTGTCTTGAGCCCGGCCAGCATGAGCTGCAGCGGCAGGTATTCGCCCTGCTGTGGGTACAGACGGACCAGCCGCCCCTCCACTTCCAGGTCCAGCGGGGTCGCCAGAGGCTCGTAGAGGTCGCCGAATGGGCCGGCGGCATAGTCGCGATCTTCGGCGGCGCGAACCAGAGCGTAGGACAAAGCACTGTGGCCGAACAGATCGCGCTGTTCGGGATCGGCGCCGCGTTCGAGCAGCGCCTCGACCAGCGGCAGGTTGCCTGCCAGGGCAGCGAGCATCAGCGGAGTGGCGTCCATCGGGGTGCGGTGGTCGACGCCGTACTGGTCGCACTGCATCAGAATGTCTTTGCAGTTCCTTTTCTGGTAGGGGCCGAGATAACGGTTGATGAGGCTTTCGCGGGCACGCTGGATGGAGCCTTGCTGGACATTGGCGAGCAGTTGCACGGCAGAGTTCCAATGCAGGTCCTCGGCCATGTGCTCGATGTGCCGTTCCAGTCGGTGCCAGAGAGCGAAATCGAGCAGTTGCTGGCGAACCTTGTTGGAGACTTCCCGAGGATCGCGGGCACGGGCGAGCATCGGCCCGGCCGCTTCCCAGTTCCACACCGGCCAGGGCACCTGGCGGGTGCGCAGGATTTCGCGGCGAATCGCCTCGGCCTGTTCCTGCTTGCCCTGCTGCTCCAGGCGGTGCGCCTCGCGTTCCCATTCCTCGTGGCTAGAACGGCTGCTGCGGATTTCCAGCTGGGCATCACCGTCGCGCACGCCGAGCAAGGCCAGCAGCGGATGGCCATGATCGCTCTCGATCAGGTAGAGGCGCTCCACCGCACGAGTCAGCGCCACGTACAGGGCATTGACGTAGAATTTCCAGATCTCCAGAGACTTGTCCTGCTTGTCACGGGCGCGACGGTAGTCCAGTTCGTCCTTGTCCAGGTCGGCGCCGGTAACGCCTTCGCAGATTTGCGCATAGGCCTGGCGCTGGTCGGAAATGAAGCGGTAGAGAATGATATTGGGGTATTCAAGCCCCTTGGCTTCGTGTACCGAGAACACCAGGGGCGTGCGAAAGTGTTTCTTCGCCTCTGCCTTATCCTCGTCACGCAATACCAGCACGGCAAAGTGGGTAGAGGCGCGAGTCCTGTTGTTCAGGTCACGCTTGACCGCGTCCTTGTCGGCCAGCAGGCGCACCTCGCCCGACTCGCTGGAAACGGACTCCACCAGATGGTTGCTTTCTCGATCGATGGAGCCGAAACGGGCATGCTTGATCTTCAACAGATCGTTGGCCACGCGGGTGACTTCGCGGGCATTGCGGTAGTTGACACGCAGCACCTGCAGGGTCTGCCGCTCGGCCAGGCCTGGGTCGCGCCAGAACAGCCCCTTGACCGCGCTCCAGGAAAAGAAGTTCGGATGGACAATCTGGTTGGAGTCGCCGCAGAGCAGGAATTGGCCGGGCTGCTTCAGGGTTCGGAGGACCAGCGCCAGCTGGGCGTTGGTCAGGTCCTGCACCTCGTCGATGACGATGAAGTCATAGGTCGGCGCGGCCAGGGCCTGCCAGCTTTGGGCGACCAGGTTGCTGTCGAACAGGCCGCTGTCCTTCAGCCAGGCCTGGTAACGCTGGAACAGCTGATGGATGGCGCTGCGCTGTTCTGGCGGGTAGATCGACTGGCGGGCCCCCAGAGCCAGGTAAGCGGCCTCGTCGAGAACGCCCTCCGGCTGACTGCCGATCACCCCTCGGAACTCCTCGAAGCACTGATGCGCATCGGTGAAGCGGTACTGCTGGCGGTGCCGTTCGAACCAGGCCTTGAACGCCTGGAAGCTCACTTCCCGGCCTTGCGGCACCCGCAGGGTTTCGAGAAATTCGCGGTAGGCAAGAAATTGCGGCTCCTGGGCGTCGTTGCGGTAACCATGACCGAAGTACAGCTCGCGGGCATTGCGCGCCAGCCACGGCGACTGGGTGACATAGAGCAGCTCGCCCTGCATCTGGCGCATCTTCTCCAGGGTCAGGGCGGTCTTGCCGGAGCCCGCCGAGCCGACCAGCACCAAAGGCGGCGGCAGGCTATAGATGGCCTGCTGGGTATCATCGAAGGAGATCACCTTGTCCAGCAGATGAAATTCGCCGCGTCCCGGATGCAGGTAGCGCACCGGTTCGGCACTGGCCTCGGCCTGCGCGGCATCGCCGTCCTCGATCAGCGCCTCGTCGATCCTGGCACCACGCAGGAAGCGGGATTTTTCGTAGGCATGCTGGGGAATGACCTCAAGGGCCAGACAGACGGTTTCCTCGCCATAGCGGACGAAGCTCAACAGCAACCGGCTGGCCTGATCGAGCTTGATGCGAAAGTACGGCAGCGGCGTCAACTTCTTCAGGTCAACGCTGCGCCAATCATCGCGCTCGATAGCGGCGATGGCCTTCTTCAGGGCGGTTTTCAGCCGGCCGGGCTCTAGCCCGGCGTAGGTCAGTACACGCATCTACAGGAATCCTTTATAACCGTTTCAGAACAGCCACCGATTGATTCATCCAGATTGCAGACCGCTGGATCCAGGAGCTGCTCGAACCATTCTAGTATTGCGTGCGGTCGGGGTGCCGCGGAGCGGCATGGCGTGGAAGATGGCCTGATCAGCGAAGTCGCCGCCATGACTTTTTCAACGCTTCTTCGCAGGACGTGTCCAACCCTGGATCAGCGCCTGCCGCGCCCGCCCCAATGCCAGCGTGGCAGCCGGTACGTCGGCAGTGATCACCGAGCCAGCGCCGGTGGTGGCGCCATCACCAAGCGTCACCGGGGCAACCAGCGAACTGTTGGAGCCGATGAACACGTCTTCGCCCATGACCGTGCGCGACTTGTTGGCGCCGTCGTAATTGCAGGTGATGGTGCCGGCGCCGATATTGGTCCGCGCACCGATATCCGCGTCGCCCAGATAGGCCAGGTGACCGGCCTTGGCACCCTCGCCGAGGCGTGCATTCTTCACCTCGACGAAGTTGCCGACGTGGGCCTTTTTGCCCAGCACCGCACCGGGACGCAAGCGCGCGAAGGGTCCGCAATCGGCACCTTCGCCCAGCTCGGCACCGTCCAGATGGCTGTTGCCCTTGACCACCGCGCCACGGCGCAGCGTGCTATTGCGAATCAGGCAATTCGGCCCGATCTCGACGTCATCCTCGATCAGGACGTTGCCTTCGAGAATCACGTTCACATCGATCATCACGTCGCGTCCGGCGGTCACCTCACCGCGCAGGTCGAAGCGGGCGGGATCGCGCAAGGTGACGCCCTGCGCCATCAGCCGGCGCGCGGCGCGCTGTTGATAATGCCGCTCGAGTTCGGCCAGTTGAATGCGATCGTTGGCGCCCTGGACTTCCATGGCATGCTGCGGTTGCTCGGTGGCGACCGTCAGGCCATCGGCCACGGCCATGGCGATCACGTCGGTCAGGTAGTACTCGCCCTGCGCGTTGCTATTGGACAGCCGTCCCAGCCAATCGCCGAGCCGCTCCCCCGGCACCGCCAGAATGCCGGTATTGCCTTCCGCGATCAGCTTCTGCTCGGCCGTGGCATCCTTGTGCTCCACGATCGCCTGAACCACGCCTTGCTCGCCGCGCAGGATCCGCCCATATCCGGTCGGGTCGTCCAGATTCACCGTAAGCAGCGCCAGTTGCTGCGAACCGACCTTTTGCAAGAGCCGCTCGAGCGTCGCGGCCTCGATCAGCGGTACGTCGCCGTAAAGAATCAGGACTCGTTCGGCCGTGAGCGCCGGCAAAGCCTGAGCCACGGCGTGTCCGGTTCCCAGTTGCTCGGCCTGGACGACGAAATTCAGATCATCCGACACCAACCTTTCACGAACCCGCTCCGCACCATGGCCAATCACTACATGGATGGCCTCCGGCCTGAGCTCGCGAGCCGTGTCTATCACGTGCCCCAGCATGGATTTTCCGGCAACCGGATGAAGGACCTTGGGCAGTGCAGAGCGCATGCGCGTGCCCTGCCCAGCAGCGAGAATGACGATATCGAGAGACATGGCAGATCCTGAACAGTCATGGGCCCTGAGGCCAACGCGAGAGGTTATTTTCAAAACGGAAAAGAAAAAAGGTAGCCAAGGCTACCCTTTTAATTACGTGCGATGAAGAAGCCGAGGGCTAACCGCCGAACTTCTTACGCATCTGCTGAATCGTCCGCAACTGCGCAGCGGCCTCGGCAAGACGCGCCGCCGCGGAACCGTAATCGAATTCAGCACCCTTCTGGTTGAGCGCTTTTTCGGCTGCCTTGAGTGCTTCCTGAGCAGACGCTTCGTCGATATCGCTGGCACGCTGCACGGTATCGGCGAGCACCTTGACCATGTTGGGCTGAACTTCCAGATAGCCGCCAGAGATGTAGAACACCTCGCTTTCGCCACCTTGCTTGGTCAGGCGAATCGGACCCGGCTTCAGGTCGGTAATCAACGGCGCGTGGCCCGGAGCAATACCGATGTCGCCGAGGTTACCATGGGCAATCACCATCTCGACCAGACCGGAAAAGATCTCGCCTTCAGCGCTGACGATATCGCAATGGACTGTCATAGCCATATCTAGCCTCACGTATCAAACGGCGAGGTTGGCCTACCGCCAGCCGCGCCGCCTGGTGAGCGCCCGTCGCCGGGCGCAGGATTACAGTTTCTTGGTTTTCTCGATGGCTTCTTCGATGCCACCAACCATGTAGAACGCTTGTTCCGGCAGGTGATCGTAGTCGCCGCTGAGGATGCCTTTGAAGCCTGCGATGGTGTCTTTCAGCGAAACGTACTTACCTGGGGAGCCCGTGAAAACTTCCGCCACGAAGAACGGCTGCGACAGGAAACGCTGAATCTTACGTGCGCGCGATACCAGCTGCTTGTCGGATTCGGACAGTTCGTCCATACCCAGAATGGCGATAATGTCCTTCAGCTCCTTATAACGCTGCAGAACATACTGAACGCCGCGAGCAGTCTCGTAGTGCTCATTGCCAATCACGTTCGGGTCGAGCTGACGCGAAGTCGAGTCAAGTGGATCCACGGCCGGGTAGATACCCAGCGAAGCAATGTCACGCGACAGAACCACAGTGGCGTCCAGGTGGGCGAAGGTGGTCGCCGGGCTCGGGTCGGTCAAGTCGTCCGCAGGTACGTATACGGCCTGAATCGAGGTGATCGAGCCACTCTTGGTCGAAGTGATACGTTCCTGCAGAACGCCCATCTCTTCCGCCAGGGTCGGCTGGTAACCTACCGCCGACGGCATACGGCCGAGCAGTGCGGATACTTCGGTACCGGCCAGGGTGTAACGGTAGATGTTGTCGACGAACAGCAGAACGTCGTTACCTTCGTCTCGGAACTTCTCGGCCATGGTCAGGCCGGTCAGGGCTACGCGCAGACGGTTTCCCGGCGGCTCGTTCATCTGGCCATAAACCAGAGCCACTTTGTCCAGAACGTTGGAATCCTTCATCTCGTGGTAGAAGTCGTTACCCTCACGAGTACGCTCACCCACACCGGCGAACACGGAATAACCGCTGTGCTCGATTGCGATGTTACGGATCAGTTCCATCATGTTTACGGTCTTGCCGACACCGGCACCACCGAACAAGCCGACTTTACCGCCCTTGGCGAACGGGCAGATCAGGTCGATAACCTTGATGCCGGTTTCCAGCAGGTCGTTGCCGCCCGCTTGTTCCGCGAAAGAAGGCGCAGGACGGTGAATGCCCCAACGTTCTTCTTCACCAATCGGACCGGCTTCATCGATCGGGTTACCGAGTACGTCCATGATCCGGCCCAGGGTCGCTTTACCAACCGGCACGGAGATGGCTGCGCCCGTATTGTTGACGTCTAGACCGCGCTTGAGACCTTCGGTCGAGCCCATCGCAATGGTGCGCACCACGCCGTCGCCCAGCTGCTGCTGGACTTCCAGAGTGGTTTCGACGCTTTGCACTTTCAAGGCGTCGTAGATATTCGGGACCTGATCACGTGGGAATTCCACGTCGATCACGGCGCCGATGATTTGAACGATACGTCCGCTACTCATAGCTGGTTCCTCTGAATATTTGAACCGTTAAACCGCGGCAGCGCCGCCGACGATTTCCGAGATCTCTTGGGTGATCGCGGCCTGACGAGCCTTGTTGTAGATCAGCTGGAGATCGCTGATCAAATCACCGGCGTTGTCAGTTGCGTTCTTCATCGCGATCATCCGGGCGGCCTGTTCAGCCGCACCGTTCTCGACCACCGCCTGGTACACCTGCGACTCCACGTAGCGCACCATCAAACCGTCGAGCAGTTCCTTGGCGTCGGGTTCGTACAGATAGTCCCAGTGATGCTTGAGCTGCTGATCCGGATCGGCCACCAGAGGAACCAACTGCTCCACTGTCGGCTGTTGCGTCATGGTATTGATAAATTTGTTCGAGACCACCGACAGACGATCGATACGACCATCGAGGTAAGCGTCCAGCATGACCTTGACGCTACCGATCAGATCATTGATCGACGGCTCCTCGCCCAGGTGGCTGATTGCCGCGACGACATTGCCACCGAAGCTGCGGAAAAACGCGGCGCCCTTGCTGCCAATGACGCAGAGATCGATCTCGACGCCTTGCTCGCGGTTCGCTGCCATATCCTTGACCAGCGCCTTGAACAGGTTGGTGTTCAAGCCACCGCACAGACCCCGGTCGCTGCTCACCACGACATAACCGACACGCTTGATTTCACGTTCGACCATGAAAGGGTGGCGATACTCCGGGTTGGCGTTGGCCAGATGACCAATCACCTGGCGGATACGCTCCGCATAAGGACGGCTGGCAGACATGCGCATTTGAGCCTTGCGCATCTTGCTGACAGCTACCTTTTCCATGGCGCTGGTGATTTTTTGCGTGCTTTTGATGCTCGCAATCTTGCTGCGAATCTCTTTTGCGCCTGCCATTTGACACCTATCGGGTTAGCAGGCGGAGGCTTTGCGACCTCCGCTGCGGCTTACCAGGTTTGGGTGGCCTTGAACTTCTCGATACCGGCTTTGAGGGCCGCGTCGATTTCGTCGTTGAAGTCACCCTTCACGTTGATCTTCGCCATCAAATCGGCGTGATCGCGGTTGAAGTAAGCAATCAGCGCTTGTTCGAAGCTGCCAATCTTGGCGATTTCGATGTCCTGCAGGAAGCCACGCTCGGCCGAGTACAGGGACAGCGACATGTCGGCGATGGACATAGGCGCATATTGCTTCTGCTTCATCAGCTCGGTGACGCGTTGACCATGCTCGAGCTGCTTACGGGTCGCTTCGTCCAGGTCAGAGGCGAACTGGGCGAACGCCGCCAGTTCACGGTACTGAGCCAGAGCGGTACGGATACCACCGGACAGCTTCTTGATGATCTTGGTTTGAGCGGCACCACCGACGCGGGAAACCGACACACCGGCATTCACGGCCGGGCGAATGCCCGAGTTGAACATCGCCGACTCCAGGAAGATCTGACCATCCGTGATGGAAATCACGTTGGTCGGAACGAACGCCGAAACGTCGCCAGCCTGTGTTTCGATGATCGGCAACGCCGTAAGCGAACCGGTCTTGCCGGTCACGGCACCGTTGGTGAACTTCTCGACATACTCTTCGGAAACGCGCGATGCACGTTCCAGCAGACGGCTGTGGAGATAGAACACGTCGCCCGGATAGGCTTCGCGTCCTGGCGGACGACGCAGCAACAGCGAAATCTGGCGGTAAGCCACTGCTTGCTTGGACAGATCGTCATAAACGATAAGGGCATCTTCGCCACGATCACGGAAGTACTCGCCCATGGTGCAGCCAGCATATGGCGCAATGAACTGCAGCGCGGCAGACTCAGAGGCACTCGCGGCAACAATGATGGTATTGGCCAGAGCACCGTTCTGCTCGAGCTTGCGCACCACGTTGGCAATGGTCGATTGCTTCTGTCCGATGGCAACGTACACACAGAAAATACCGCTGTCTTTCTGGTTGATGATCGCGTCGATCGCCAGAGCCGTCTTACCGATCTGACGGTCGCCAATGATCAGCTCGCGTTGACCGCGGCCAACCGGGATCATGGCGTCAACCGCCTTGTAACCGGTTTGCACCGGCTGATCGACCGACTTACGCCAGATCACGCCCGGCGCAACCTTTTCCACGGCGTCGGTAGCGACGTTGTTGAGCGGGCCCTTGCCGTCAACCGGATTGCCCAGCGCATCGACGACGCGACCGAGCAGCTCAGGACCCACCGGAACTTCGAGGATGCGACCGGTGCATTTGGCGCTCATGCCTTCGGCAAGCGTCTGGTATGCGCCCAGAACCACGGCACCGACAGAGTCGCGCTCAAGGTTCATGGCCATACCGTAGACGCCGTCCGGGAATTCGATCATCTCGCCATACATGACATCGGCCAGACCATGAATTCGCACGATGCCGTCCGACACGCTGACGACGGTGCCTTCGTTGCGGGCTTGGGAGGCGATATCGAGTTTTTCGATACGCCCCTTGATGATTTCACTTATTTCGGAAGGATTGAGTTGCTGCATTGCTCTGCTGCCCCTTCAAACTCAAGATTTCAATGCTTCGGCCAGTTTCGCGAGCTTGCCGCGGACTGAGCCATCGATAACCAGGTCGCCGGCGCGGATCAATACGCCACCCAAAAGGGAGGCATCTTCCGCGGCATGCAGGCGCACTTCCCGGCCGAGCCGTGCACTGAGAACCTTGGCGAGTTTGTCTTGCTGTTCGTTGCTCAACGCGAAAGCACTGGTCACATCCACGTCAACCGTTTTTTCCTGCTCGGCCTTGTACAGCTCGAACAGTTCGGAGACTTCCGGCAACAACGGCAAACGGTCATTGGCGGACAACACATGAATGAAATTGCGTGCCTGGGCATCGAGCTTTTCACCACACACCTCGACGAAGGTGGTGGCCTTGTCGTCTCTCGTCATACGCGGGGCCTTGAGCACGCGCTGCATGGTGTCGTCTTGCGACACCGCAGCAGCCAGACCAAGCATGGCTGACCATTCGGCCAGTTGCTGATGGACCTGTGCGTACTCGAAGGCAGCCTTGGCGTAAGGTCGGGCCAGCGTGGTCAGTTCTGCCATGATCGCGCCCTCGCTTAAATTTCGGCTGCCAGTTTGGAAACCAGCTCCGCATGCGCGTTCTGATCGATGGATGCGCCCAGGATCTTCTCGGCACCGCTGACGGCCAGGCTACCCAATTGGGCGCGCAGCGCGTCTTTGACGCTGTTGATTTCCTGTTCGATCTCGGCCTGAGCCTGAATCTTGATCCGCTCACCCTCGACACGGGCCTGATCGCGAGCTTCGTCGACGATCTGGTTAGCGCGCTTCTTGGCTTGCTCGATGATTTCAGCCGCTTGCGCCTTGGTTTCGCGCAGTTGCTGGCTCGCTTTGTCCTGAGCCAACTCCAGATCACGAGCACCGCGACTGGCAGCTTCCAGGCCGTCAGCGATCTTCTTCTGGCGTTCCCGCAGAGCTGTTATGACCGGAGGCCATACGAACTTCATGCAGAACAGCACAAAAATGAAGAACGCAACGGACTGGCCAATCAGGGTTGCATTAATGTTCACGCCAACACCTCGCTCGTTCGTTGTCCGTCAAACCATCCATTCGATAACCCGAATGGATCAGCCTGCCAATTGACCAACGAAGGGGTTCGCGAAAGTGAAGAACAGCGCAATACCTACACCGATCATGGTCACCGCATCGAGCAGGCCGGCGACGATGAACATTTTTACCTGCAGCATCGGCACCATTTCCGGCTGACGTGCGGCACCTTCCAGGAATTTGCCGCCCAGCAGGCCGAAGCCGATTGCAGTACCCAGGGCACCCAGGCCGATCAGCAGAGCTACAGCGATAGCAGTCAGTCCAACTACAGTTTCCATTTTTCCTCCGACTTTATGTCGTATTGGTTAAGGGTTTAGGTAAAGCGAATCGAATCAGTGATCGTTTTCTTCATGAGCCATCGATAGATAGACGATCGTCAGCATCATGAAGATGAAAGCCTGCAGCACGATGATCAGGATGTGGAACACCGCCCACGCCCACTGCAGAACAATACCCAGCCCACCCAGAACCACGCCGTTAGCAAACATGATGGCAATCAGGATGAAGATCAGTTCGCCAGCGTACAGGTTGCCGAACAGACGCAGCGCCAGCGAAACAGGCTTGGCGATCAGGGTAACGAATTCGAGAAGGAAGTTGATCGGGATGAGCAGAACCTGCACGGCCATGTTCTTGCTGCTGAAAGGATGCAGCGTGAGCTCGCCGAAGAAGCCCCCCAGGCCCTTGACCTTGATGCTGTAAAACAGCAGCAGGGCGAACACCGAAAGTGCCAGACCGAGCGTCGCGTTCGGGTCGGTGGTCGGAACCACGCGGAAGAACAGCTGCTCGTTGCCGGTCACACTCGCCGCCAGCATGGGCAACCAGTCCACCGGAAAGAGGTCCATGAAGTTCATCAGGAACACCCAGACGAAAATCGTCAGGGCCAGCGGCGCAATCAGTGCGCTACGTCCGTGGAAAGTGTCCTTGACGCTGTTGTCGACGAATTCCACCATCAATTCGACAAAGTTCTGCGCACCACCGGGCTGGCCGGACGTGGCCTTTCTGGCGACGGCCCAGAACAGCAGGAGGAACACGAGGCCGAGCACCACGGACACTCCGAGAGTATCCACATGAAATGCCCAAAAGCCCATCTCCTTGGCCTGCTCCGCAGAATGGGCGAAGGCCCATTCACCCGTCGGCAAACGCCCGTAGGTCAGATTCGACAAGTGGTGCTGTATGTAACCCGAAGCGTTCTCTGCTGCCATGATTGCCTCAATGGATCAATTTGAAATTCTTTTCTTAATCAGCAGAGGCGCAAACCAGCCGACTCCTTGAGTCAGTATGAACACACCGAACAACGACAGTGGGTTCAGCGGTTTCACCCCTGCGAACGCCAGCGCGAACAGCGCTGACGTGAAGATCAGTTTCCCTGCTTCGCCGGCGTAAAATGACCTGACGATAGCTTGAGCAGCCCGCGCGCCACTAAAGCGAAAAGCCTTATGCGCAAAATAAATATTCGGAAGCAAGGCGATCAAACCACCGAGCAATCCAGAGTAACCCGCAATGTTACCGGCCCACAGCCACAGCATGACCGCTGAGATGAGCAATAACGACAACTGCGCCATCAGAACCGGAAAAACCGCTAGCCGATGGAAGGGTAGGCGTTTTTTCTGGTAGCCGACCAAATATTGTCCTTGGCTTGCGCCGCGCATGTCGGTCAATCGCCATGCCTTATGTCTTTGAAAATGCGCGCAGCTTATATGTGCCGTTAGGGTCAGGTACAACCATTTGGTAGTGGCTACCGCGCAGTACTACAACCTTATACGTTTGCAATTGTTTCAGCGTATGTGCGCAAGCACACCCTGCAACTCATCCAGCGAACTGTAACGGATCACCAGCTGCCCCTTGCCCTTCTCGCCATGCTTGATTTGCACCGGCGAGCCCAGCCGTTCAGCCAGACGCTGTTCCAGGCGGACGATATCAGGGTCGCTTTTCGGCTCAGCCTTGACGCTTTCTGGTTTGTTCAACCATTGCCTCACCAGTGCTTCGGTCTGCCTTACGGTCAGTCCTCGTGCGACAACATGCCGCGCGCCTTCTACCTGTTGATCAGCGGGAAGTCCAAGCAAAGCCCGGGCATGGCCCATTTCCAGATCCCCATGCGAGAGGAGTGTCTTGATCTCTTCTGGCAAGGCGATCAGACGCAATAGATTGCTGATGGTCACTCGGGACTTGCCCACGGCGTCCGCGACCTGTTGCTGAGTCAACTGAAACTCCTGCTGCAACCGCTGCAGCGCAACGGCTTCCTCGATAGGGCTGAGGTCTTCGCGCTGAATGTTTTCGATCAACGCCATGGCGATGGCCGCCTCGTCGGAAACATCCCGGACCATGGCCGGAATCCGGTCCAGACCGGCCTGCTGACTGGCCCGCCAGCGCCGCTCGCCGGCAATGATTTCATAGCGGCCGGAGCCGACCGAGCGCACCACGATCGGCTGCATCACACCCTGAGTACGGATCGAATTGGCCAGTTCTTCGAGGGTCACCGGATCGATGTCGCGGCGCGGCTGGTACTTGCCGCGCTGAATCACGTCGAGCGGCAGCTGTTGCAGCTCACGCACATCGGCCTGGGCGGCTTCCTCTTGTATCGCCGCCACGTTGGCACCGCCGAGCAGGGCATCCAGACCTCGTCCTAGGCCTCGTTTTTTGGTCGCCATCAAGTTTCCTTATGCGGTTACAGCTAGGGTCGGTTGACGTTTCGGCGCGAGCCGTGTTGCTGTTTTTGCGCGGTGCGGCGTTATTCGTCGCTCATTTGGAATGACCAAACCTCTCTCCTCATGCCTTGCTCCGCGCAAAAACAGGCTCCGGCGCGGCTGCGAGCGAAACGTCAACCGACCCTACGGGCGGCCCGGCGCTGGCGGCGCGACAATTCGCCTGCCAGTGCCAGATAGGCCAAGGCGCCCTTGGATTGCTTGTCATAGACCAGCGCCGGCATGCCATGGCTGGGGGCTTCGGCCAGGCGCACATTGCGTGGAATCACCGTGTCGTAAAGCTTCTCACCGAAGTGCGCTTTCAACTGCTCGGTAACATCGTTGGTCAGGCTGCTGCGAGGGTCATACATGGTACGCAGCAAACCCTCGATTTTCAGCGTAGGGTTCAAGGCCTGACCGATGCGCTGGATCGAGTTGACCAAATCAGTCAAACCTTCCAGTGCGTAATACTCGCATTGCATCGGAATGATCACGCCATCGGCGGCGGTCAGTGCATTGATCGTCAGCATCGACAGCGAGGGCGGGCAATCGATGAGGATGTAATCATAATTTTCCCGAACGGGTGCCAGCGCTTCGCGCAAACGGTGCTCTTTAGCCGGTAGATTGAGCAAGGCGACTTCGGCTGCGGTCAGGTCACGGTTCGCTGGCAGCAGTTGATAACCGCCGTGCTCGGAGAACTGCATGGCATCGACCAGGCTGCATTCGCCAATCAACACGTCGTATATCGAGTACTCCAACGCCAACTTATCCACACCGCTGCCAGTGGTGGCGTTGCCCTGTGGATCAAGGTCGATCAGCAACACCCGGCGACGCGTCGCCACGAGCGACGCCGCCAGGTTGATGCAGGTGGTCGTCTTGGCGACACCGCCTTTCTGGTTGGCGATGGCAAATACTTTAGCCATGGTCAGTGTCTGTCCGGGTCATGAAGTGCGCCGCAGTATCAACAGGTGGCGTTGCCCTTGGCAACCTGGAACCTTGAGAACCACGCAACGTTCCAGCTGGAAGTCTGCCGGAAGCGCTAGCAGCTCATCGTCCGGCTGTATCCCTTTCATTGCGAGCCAGCGCGTGGCTGAGTCGCTGAGATGGCGCGTCCAATTGGCAAAATCCTCAAGCGAACTGAACGCACGCGAGGTGATATCGGTGAATGGCTGCGCGGGGGTGAATTGCTCGACGCGGCTGTGGACTAGTTCCACATTGGCAAGTTTCAGCTCCAGCTTTACCTGGGTAAGAAAGCGGGTTTTCTTGCCGTTGGAATCGAGCAGGGTGAAGTTGCGCTCGGGAAACATGATCGCCAGCGGGATACCTGGCATGCCGCCGCCACTGCCAACATCGAGCCAGCGTGCGCCACCTGGCGCTGCTTGTGGCATAACACTAAGGCTGTCGAGCAAGTGCCGAGACACCATTTCCGCCGGATCGCGCACTGCGGTTAGGTTGTAGGCCTTGTTCCACTTGTTCAGCAACGTCAGATAGGCCAGCAGCTGCTGTTGCTGAGTGCTACCGAGATCGACCCCCAGCAGGGAAGCGCCCTGCTTGAGTTCATCGGCATGACTGACCAATTCCATGGCCGTCACGCGCTCTGCTCCAGCTTCTGCCCGGCGCTGCGTTTTTTCAGATGAATCATCAGCAGCGATACCGCGGCTGGGGTCACCCCCGGAATCCGTGACGCCTGGCCAAGCGTTTCCGGCCGCGCCAGGGAAAGCTTGTGCTGAATTTCCTTGGAAAGACCGGAAATGCTCGAATAATCCAGCTCAGCCGGCAACCCGATGGATTCGCTGGCGCGCAAGCGGTGGATTTCCTCCTGTTGGCGATCGATATAGCCGGCGTACTTGGTCTTGATTTCGACCTGCTCGGCAACCTGCTGATCTGGCGTTCCGCCACCGGTGAGCTGCACGAGACCGAGGTAATCGATCTCCGGTCGCGCCAACAGGTTCAGCAAGTTGTATTCATGGGTCAGCGGCGTGCCGAAACGTTCAGCGATGGCATCGCCCTGCTCGGTACCTGGACGAACCCAGGTGCTTCTCAAGCGCTGCTCTTCCTGGACGATGCTTTCGCGCTTGCGTTCGAAGGCGGCCCAGCGAACATCATCGACCAACCCCAGCTCGCGGCCTTTTTCAGTCAACCGGAGATCGGCATTGTCCTCACGCAGAATCAGCCGGTACTCGGCGCGCGAAGTGAACATGCGATACGGCTCCTGGGTGCCGAGGGTGATCAGGTCGTCAACCAGCACGCCGAGATACGCCTCGTCCCGACGTGGGCACCAGCTTTCCAGCCCTTTGGCGCGTAGCGCGGCGTTGGTGCCGGCCAGCAACCCCTGGGCGCCGGCCTCTTCGTAACCGGTGGTGCCGTTGATCTGGCCTGCGAAGAACAGGCCGCCAATCACCTTGGTTTCCAGGCTGTATTTCAAATCGCGCGGGTCGAAATAGTCGTACTCGATGGCGTACCCGGGCCGCACGATGTGCGCCTGCTCCATTCCGCGGATGCTCTGAACGACCTGCAGTTGAACGTCGAACGGCAACGAGGTGGAGATACCGTTGGGGTACAGCTCATGGGTAGTCAGGCCTTCAGGCTCGATGAAGACCTGGTGGCTGTCCTTGTCGGCAAAACGATGAATCTTGTCCTCGATCGACGGGCAGTAACGCGGCCCGACACCCTCGATGACACCCGAGTACATCGGTGACCGATCGAGGTTGGCGGCAATAATCTCGTGGGTGCGCGCGTTGGTATGGGTGATCCAGCAGCTCACTTGCCGTGGATGCTGCGCCGCGTGGCCGAGAAACGACATGGGCGGTATCGGCGTGTCACCCGGCTGCTCGGTCATCACCGAAAAGTCGACGCTGCGTCCGTCGATTCGCGGAGGCGTTCCGGTCTTCAGCCGACCAACTCGCAATGGAAGTTCGCGTAAGCGTTTAGCCAACGCGATCGATGGGGGATCGCCAGCACGACCACCGGAATAGTTCTGCAGACCGATGTGGATAAGTCCGCCAAGAAAGGTGCCGGTTGTGAGGACAACCGATTCGGCCAGGAAAAGCAGACCCATCTGAGTGACAACGCCTTTGACCTCCTCGTTTTCGACGATGAGGTCATCCGCAGCTTGTTGAAATATCCACAGGTTCGCTTGGTTCTCCAAGGATTCCCGTACTGCCGCCTTGTACAGAACCCGGTCTGCTTGAGCACGGGTAGCACGGACAGCAGGTCCTTTGCGGCTGTTGAGCACGCGGAACTGAATGCCGCTCTTGTCCGTGGCAGTCGCCATAACGCCGCCAAGTGCATCGATCTCCTTGACCAAGTGGCTTTTGCCGATGCCGCCGATGGCCGGGTTGCAGCTCATCTGTCCCAACGTTTCGACGTTATGAGAGAGCAGCAGTGTCTTCACGCCCATTCGAGCAGCCGCCAGAGCGGCTTCGGTACCGGCGTGGCCGCCACCGATAACGATGACGTCAAAACGGGAAGGGAAATCCACCACGCACCTCGTGCCTGTTTGGTTGAGTCTCAGGAAGCTCGCCAGTATAGGCGCTAGGTGACCGCGAAAGAAGGCCTCTGAACAAAAAATGACCAGTAGTAGTCTTTTGTAGTTCGAAACAGGTAGTAAGAAATAAAACAAGAGAATGATTTAAAGCTTATTTTTATGTTTATAAATACGCAGCCAATATCTGTGGATAGATCTCTCTAGCCCAGATACGGAGCATCCTGCAAGACAAAGAAAGGGTGTGTCTAGCTGTGGTACAGACGGTGGAAGCACGGTGTACACCCTGTGCATGGAACGCTCGGTTATCCACAGCCGACTACGGAGAGATGGTTGCACACCGTTTATTGACCGGGCTTAAGCAAGGTTTTCCACAGTGTTTAATGCACGCTCGCTAGACAAAAATGACAGCGGTTAGGCTGGAACGAAGCAACTGCATGATTGTTGTATGCCCGAGTTTTGCTCGCCGCAGAATCAGCCGCTGGGTTTGCAGAGGTCGAAGTCGACCATTCTTCAGGCATACGGTGGAAAGAAGAGCGCGAGCGGGTCCGCTCATCGCTGGACAGCGCTGAGGTACGAGCTGAGACGCTTGTATCGACCGGCTATTTGCCGATGCAGAAGCGGCATTTATCCCGCATGTCGTTGATTTTCAAGGAATTCATGGCGGTTACGAAACGCGCTTGGACCTATTCTTGGACCCAAATACCAAGCGTGTCCCTTGGTGGCGGCGGATGGCTCTCCTTGTACGCTCCCCGCGCTCTCGTCGCCGGTGCAGCGCGCCAGTAAGCGGTCTGATCAAGGACGGCGAACATGGCCATCGGCGTTCAGCAACGTCCAATGACCGTAGCGAAGGCTCATTTTCCCACCTCCTGATCCGGAACACCAAGGATGTTGCGCTCTGCTTCAACTCGAAAAAACGGGAGGAGCGCAGTTCGGATTGATGGCTGCGGCAGCGGTGATGCCGGGGTGAGATGACGGCTCCTTTGGCCAGTTGGCCGATACCGATAGGAGCCTCACCATGTCACACCAAACCTCGGACATCATCACCCCGAAAGCCCTGTTGCTCGATGAGCGGCTGACACCACTGGAGCGCAACGCCTGGCTGACTTTCCGTGCGCTGGCCGGCAGCGACAGCACCGTGGTTCTCAGTTACGACGCGCTGCGCGGGTACCTGCCGAGCGCGCCGGGCAGCAAGCGGGCTGCCCTTGAAACCGTCTCCAGGGCCGTGCTGTGCCTGCGGCTGTCCACGTGGATTGCGCTGGTCGAGTACCGCCGCAACCCGATGACCGGCTTCTCGATGGCCAGCCGCTACGCGGTGCGGAATCAGCCCCTCGCGTTCGACGACGCCTGCATGGAGGACGAGGACTACCTGCCCTTGCTGGAACGGGCGCTCGGCCATGCCAGTGCGACGATTCGCCAACTGGCACAGTCCATTCTCGACGAGGCTATGCGCCATCCAGACAGGTTGGGAAAGCTGCCCGCAACAATGCAAGTGCGGATCAGGCGCTTGCAACACCGGGGCGATGACCATGATCCGGGCAGTCCTGGTGGTCCTACTTCGCCTGATGCTCGCGTGCCCGAAGCCAGCAGCGACATTCCGAAACCCGTACCGGCGTCTGCGACAGCAGTACGTACTGTAAAAGAAGTATTAAAAGAAGTACGTACGTACCGCTCACCAACCGAAGAGCAGGTATCCAGGTCAGATGTGCCAGCCCGCTTCCGGCAACTGCCGCAGGATCAGCAACGGGTTCTCACCGCGCGTCTCAGGGGCTTGCCTCCGGAGCAACGCCTGGCAGTGCTGGCCGAGTGGAACGTGCGCTGCGAATCAGGTAGCGTGCACAACGCCATCGCCTACCTCTACGGGTTGATCAAGAAGGCCGTGGAAGGCGTGTTCAAGCTCTGGGCGGCGCGCAAATCCACTCCACAGCAGACACCCATGCAGGCCATCAGCAACAGCCAGCATGGCTCGCCGCCGGCCCCTTCTCCAGCGTCCAGCAACCAAGCCGCAAAACCTGCGTCGCGCGAAGTGGCGCAACGGCATCTGGAGCAGATCCGGCGCATGCTGAAGACGCCATCGCTGCCCATCGGGCAGATCATCGGATGCATGGCTGACAGCGGAACGCTGCCAACAGGCCCAGGGAACACGCATGCTGCTGCAAGGCTCGATCCGCTGGGTGCGACGTAAGGCCGATAGGGCCGTCACTGCACGCCGCAGTGACGGCCCGGCAAACTGCAGCAGCAATGCGGGTTGGCGCAGCATCGCATTGATGGCTGCGCACATGACGATGCCCCGACACACTGGCCCAGCAACGACCTGCCGGTGGGTATGAACACCGGAACCCTGGCGCAGGTTCCTGCAAGCGCCGACCCGGTTCGCCGGACGGAACCAACCAGGCACACCCAGGCTCGCTCTGTGTGCCGCCCTACCCATGGGCAGAGCTTTTCTCATTCTCGGCGTGGTTCGTCCCGCCATCGTCGCAACACACATCCCCGTTCTAGGCGCTCATCGCTGGTCGCCCGACCTTGCGCAGCCAGCCGGCACCTTTTCCACACTGCACCACAGGAGGTACCCATCCCAGCACATCGTGTTGTCGTCTCTCGCAATTCCTCCGCTCGGCCTTCCCACAGGAAGCAAGGCGGACGTCTCATTCGAGGCCACAGGTGAACTGAGCACCTGGCCCTTGCCCTTCGGGGATCTCGCCTTGGCGAGTTGGCAAAAACACTGACCCTTGTATCTCAGCCCCAAAGCCGATGGAGGTCCACACCAATGGACGACCTGACCTATACCCTGCGCCAGCTCTGCCTACGCAACCGCGACGGCAGCCACGCCACCCAGGCGGATCGGCAACGGTCGCTGACCCTGGCCGCCCGTCAACTGCGCGAAGCAGGCTTCCGCCAGATGCAAGCCACCTCGCTCAAGGGCAAGCATGTCGAAGCCTTGTTGCAGCGCTGGCAAGCCGAAGGTCTGTCGGCCGGCACGCTGAAGAATCGTATGGCGCACCTGCGCTGGTGGGCCGAAAAGGTCGGCAAGGCAGGCATCCTGCCAGCGGACAACACCAAGCTGGGTATCCCTGAACGACGCTATGTGACCGGCGAAAGCAAGGCCAAGGAACTCGATGACAGGCTGGACCGGATCACCGATCCGCACGTCCGCATGAGCCTGCGCCTGCAAGCGGCCTTCGGCCTGCGCCGCGAAGAGTCCATCAAGTTCCAACCCCGCTATGCCGACCGTAGCGACCACATCGCCATCAAGGGGTCATGGGCCAAGGGTGGACGCGACCGGACGGTGCCGATCACGACACCGGAGCAGCGTGCCGTGCTGGATGAGGCCCATCGCTTGGCAGGCCTGGGATCATTGATTCCATCACACAAGACCTACATCCAACAGCGCCATGCCTACGACGGTCAGTGCAAGGCAGCAGGGCTGAGCAACATGCACGGGCTGCGGCATCGGTATGCGCAGATGCGGTATGAGGTGCTGACGGGATGGAAGGCGCCGGCGGCGGGTGGCCCTGATAAAGCTCAGCTCAGTAGCAGTCAGAGAATGAGTGACCAACACGCCCGACAGCAGATCAGCCATGAACTCGGGCATGAAAGGCTGAAAGTGACGTCTATCTATCTGGGAACCTGAGGCTTATCCGCCATCTCTGGTGTTTGACTCACCGGCCGTCAGTTTTTTCACTGCTTTGTCGAAATCGCTTTCAAACAGGCGATCCTGCACAATTCTGTACTTCTCAAATTCGCTTTCCGCATGTGTCTGGGCAAGTTTCGCAGAAATCTTGCCGCTGCTCTGTAGCACTTCCCGTTCATCAAATTCTAGGAAGGCGTCCAGCCGCTTGGACCAGTCTTCCATACTCATGGGAATCTTGCGGCGAGCACGATCCTCGGCCAACTCCAGATAGGCGTTGACGATACGACCCAATGAATCCAACTCGTCCTTGGTCAAGTAGTTCTTGGCCACGGCTACGTCGGTTTTCAGGATCTTGCCTTCGGGCGCGCTCGCCCAGGAAGTCAGCCCCATATGTGGCTTGCTGCTATCGGCCCGTTTGCGGATCAACTCTGCCGCGGTATGGCCGTGGATGGCGTAATGCAATTTGTTCTGTACTTTGGCGAAGAATGCCTTGGTAGTTGGTGCGTCCTTGTTGTAATCCACGCTGGTGGCGTAGATGTCGGTGATCTTCTGGTAGAAGCGTCGCTCGCTGAGGCGGATCTCGCGGATTTCCGCCAGCAGCCGCTCGAAGTAGTCCTCGCCCAGGAAGCTGCCGTTTTCCATGCGCTGACGATCCAGCACATACCCCTTGATGGCGAACTCACGCAGGACGCCGGTCGCCCACTGGCGGAACTGCGTTGCGCGTAGGGAGTTGACCCGATAGCCGACGGAAATGATGGCATCGAGGTTGTAGAAGTCCACCGCGCGGGACACCTCCCGCTGGCCCTCCTGCTGAACTATCCGGAATTTCCGGATAGTTGCCTCAGGCGCGAGCTCATGACTGGCAAAGATGTTCTTCAGGTGCTCGCTGACGGTGCGCACGTCCACCCCGAACAACTCGGCCATCAGCTTCTGCGACAGCCACAGGGTTTCGTCCTCGTAGCGGGCCTCGATGCTCTGTTCGCCGGCCTGGCCAGTGAAGATCAGAAACTCGGCTGTGCTGTTGCGGATCAATTTTTTGCCATTCATACCAAGTATCTCAACGTGGTCTGTACGTCGACCAGGCACGCTTTAACGCCAGTGCGATAACTCTGGCCGGTTACACCTGCCCACCTACCCCTTTGAATTTTTCGACGAACGCGGCGATCTTCTGGAAGACGCTTTGCTTTTTTGTCAGGTACTCCGGATTGAGCGGGCTCATCTTGGGCAGCAGGGCATTGAGTTCGGTGCCGTTCTCGCTGGCGAACTCGCGTCTCAGTGAGGTGCTGATGTACCGTCTGGCCGCCTCTGCATTCAGCGTCTCGTCGTTGATCAACTCCTGAGCCTCGCGCTGCTGCTCGGCCTGGGCAAAGCTAAAGAATGCCTCGATCACGCTGGCCTTGTCGCCCAGCCCATCCAGGTCGGTCTGGTTGATGAAGTCCACCACCAGGCTTTCCTTGGCGCGATTACCCAGGCTGGCGCGGATCACCCGACGCACGTCCTCGATCAGAGCCACCTTGTCCTTGGTCTTCTTGTTCTTCTCGAAGATCAATTCCAGGATGTAGTCCAGGTTGATTTCCTGCGACTTGAGCAGATCTACCTCGAACACCACATCATCCCAGTCGATGCTGGATTTTTCTTTTTCCGCCGAGGCTTTCTCCCGGCGCAGCCAGTCGCGGATGTCGTTGTAGGTGGAGCGGTAATCCTGGATTTTCCGATCGGCGGGCATGTGTATCGCCTGCAATACGGCCAAATCTTCGTCGCTTAGGTAGTGTTTCGTCTTGAAGTCCTCCACCGCCTGCGGGTCGCTCGTGTCAATGTCCTGCAAGGCTTTCAGGCTGGCGAATTCATCGTAGTTCTGCAGCACGTTTTCCACGCGCAGGTATTCGCCGAACAGTTTGGCAAAGGCTTTCTTGTCGGATTCCTTGACGATGTTGGTGGGGTCGGGAAAGCGCTGCTCCAACTCACCCACCACATCCTTGAAGCCACGTCGCGCCTCGCCCGTGACGACATCGGTGAAGCCCTCCATGTACTCGGCGTAGCTTTTCTCCAGCACCACGTTCCGGGTGTTCTTGTCACCAAACAAGGTGATGGCAGCAACGGTCGCCTGTTCCAGATCGCGGAAGGTGACGACGTTACCGAAGGTCTTGGTGGCGTCAAAAATACGGTTGGTGCGCGAATAGGCCTGGATCAGGCCGTGGTAGCGCAGGTTCTTGTCCACGAACAAGGTGTTCAGCGTGGGCGCATCGAAGCCGGTCAGAAACATCCCGACCACGATCAGCAAATCGACATCCTGCTCTTTGACTCTCTTGGCCAAGTCGCGGTAGTAATTCTGGAAGCCCTTGCTGTCCACGCTGAAGCTGGTCTTGAACAGTGCGTTGTAATCGGCAACGGCCGCTTCCAGGAACTCCTTGGCACTGCTGTCCATGGCCGAAACTTCAAAGCCTTCGTCCGCGATGTCGCCTACTGCGTCCTGTTCCTCGTTGGCGGCGTAGGAGAAAATGGTGGCGACCCTCAAAGGCTTGTCGCTGTCCTTCTGCAGGGTCTTGAAGGCTTGGTAGTAGAGCTTGGCCGCATCCACGCTGCTCACGGCAAACATGGCATTGAAGCCCTTGGCACCCGCTTGCAGGCGGTGGGTCTTCTGCCGGAAGTTGTTCAGGATGTACTGGGTGATTTCGCGGATGCGATCCGGGTGCAGCAAGGCCTGCCGGTTTTCCGCCGCGCTGAGCTTCTTCTCGTCCTGCTCGCTTTCGATGGCCTTGAACTGCGGGCGAACGTCGTTGTAGTCCACTTTGAACTTGAGCACCTTTTCGTCGCGGATGGCATCGGTGATGACGTAGGAGTGCAGTTCCCGGCCGAACACGCTGGCGGTGGTGTCCGCGCCCAGCGCGTTTTGCGGGAAGATCGGCGTACCGGTAAAACCGAACTGGTAGAACCTCTTGAACTTCTTCTTCAGGTTCTTCTGTGCCTCTCCAAATTGGCTGCGGTGGCACTCGTCGAAGATGAAGACCACCTGCTTACCGTAGATCGGCAAGTCGTTTTCGCTCTTCATCAGGTTATTGAGCTTCTGGATAGTGGTGACAATGATCTTGTTGTCGTCTTTGTCCAGATTACGCTTTAAGCCCGCAGTGCTGTCCGAGCCGTTCACGCTGTCTGGCGAAAAGCGCTGATATTCCTTCATGGTCTGGTAGTCCAGATCCTTGCGGTCTACCACGAAGAATACTTTGTCTATGAACTCCAGTTCCGTCGCTAGGCGCGCAGCCTTGAAGCTGGTCAGGGTCTTGCCCGAACCCGTCGTGTGCCAGACATAGCCGCCGCCTTCGGTGCTGTTCCAGTGCTTGGCCTGATAGGCGCTCTTGATCTTCCACAAGATGCGCTCGGTCGCAGCAATCTGGTAGGGCCGCATCACCAACAGAGTATTGCCGACGTCGAACACCGAATAGGTCAGCAGCACATTGAGCAAGGTATGCCTCTGAAAGAAGGTCGCGGTGAAGTCCTTCAAGTCCTTGATCGGGCTGTTGTCGGCCTGCGCCCAATTCATGGTGAAGTCGAAGCTGTTCTTGTTGCGCTGCGTGGTGTTGGCGAAGTAGCGCGTGTCGGTGCCGTTGGAGATGACGAACAGCTGCAAATACCTGAACAGGGAATGCTCGCTGTTGAAGCTCTCCTTGCTGTAGCGATGCACCTGGTTGAAGGCTTCACGGATAGCCACACCGCGCTTTTTCAGCTCTACCTGCACCAGCGGCAGGCCGTTGACCAGCAAGGTCACGTCATAGCGGTTGGCATGGCTGCCGGTTTGCTCGAACTGCTTGATCACCTGCACCTTGTTGCGGGCAATGTTCTTCTTGTCGAGCAGGTAGATGTTCTGGATACGGCCATCGTCGAACACGAAGTCATGGATGTAATCGTCATGAATCTTGCGGGTTCTTTCGACGATGCCATCGCTTAGCTTGTCCAGCCAGGTTTCCACGAAGCGCGCCCATTCACCGTCCGAGAATCGGACGCCGTTCAGGGTTTGCAATTGTTCACGGACGTTGGCCAGCAAGCCTTGCTGTGTTTTCAGGTCGGGCAGATATTCATAACCCTGATTTACCAGATCTTGGATGAACTCGCGTTCCAGGTCGCCTTCGCTTTGGTAGCTTTCGGCAACCTTCCAATCCTTGACGTACCTGTCGAGCACGATGAAGTTGTTCGACTCGGCGATGGGCTTGATGTACTCAACCATTCTGCATTTCCTGTTGCTGCCAATAGCCATAGTTGTTGATCAGATTGTCCAGCAGGAATTTGACCGTTTGCTTTTCTTGCGGCGTTGGCTCGGCTACCGCTTCATTGGACAGGGTGCTATGGCTGGTGAATTGGATGATGCGATTCAAATAGGCCTGCTTGTCGTCGGGCAGGAGTTCCGACCATTGCGGGTAGCCCAGAAAGCTGGCGGTTTTCTCGTAGAGGTTGCGCAGCAGTGTGAAGTGATAACGCTCGACCTGATTGGCGGCAATCGCTTGCTCAAGGGTTTTTCTTAGATGCAGGTGATAGGAAAAACTCTTGTTGGAATCTCCCTTCTTTTCCAAGAGGGCGAAGGTGCCATCCTCGAGCCGCTCCAGTAAATAGCAGGTCTTGGCGTTGAGTTCGTTGTAGAGCACGTTGTAGAACAACGGGCTGTGGGTGGTGATGACGAATTTCAGGCCGGGCGGACTGGTCTTGATCAACCCCGCCAGATTGACGGCCAACTCGATCAGGTGGTTTTCATCCAGTGAGCTCACCGGGTCGTCGATGAATACATATTCTAGTTGGTCGAATTGCCGGGTTTCGCGATTTTCCGGTTCGGCGACATTGAGCGTGCTGATGGCTTGGTCCAGCAGTGTGTAGAAAACACTCCAAATGAAGTTGCTCTCTTCGCCTTTCGAGATTTTGAGGCTGCCGGAGCTTTCATCGTCGCCACGCTCCAGCGAGAAGGTGACTTCGGAGAAGTCTTCGCTGAAATGGGGGGTCAATTTGTCGTTGGCATAGTGCTGGAAGTATCTGACGATATTTCCATCCTGCCCCAGATCCCTGAGCAGCGTGAGCAACCAGTCCGTGAATGAATTAGGTTGAATTCGCAACTTGTACTCAACATCTTGAGTCAGATCGTTATCCCAATAAAACAGGTCCTCGGTGAAGGCGCTGTAATACAGGATTTTATTGCGCGGCGACTCGGATTGATCAGCAGCCAATCCTTCAGTGTCTCCATTCTTAGGGGCGACTAGCTGCTTGAACTCACGGGAAAGACGCGTCTTGCCCGAACCGTTGAAGGCGTAGATCAGCAGCACCTTTTTTTCGGTCTCTCCGAGTTGTTTGGCGACTTCCCCGAGCGTCTTGCCCATGTTATGCGGCTTCCTCCAACTCCACGAAATTCAATAGCTTGTCGCGGTAATGCGTGTACTGCTTGCGTCGCAGTTCGATTTCATGCGGCAAGCCTTCGCTGATGGAGTTCGTCAAGGTATTGAATTTATCGAGGATGGCGACGATGCGGTCCTGCTCTTCCCGTGGCGGCACTGGAATACGGATTTTTGAGAAACCATCAAGCAACAGTCTTTTGACCTTGGTGCGTGCCACATACTTCGCTTTTTCCGAAATGAAGGAAGTTGTCTGCATGCAGTAGGAAACGAACTTCGGATTCATATCATGGCGAAAGGCATAACAGTCGTCGTGGATGGCTACTTCTTTATCGCCAATCCATGCCGTCGCCTTTCCGACATCGTCGACGGTTTCTCCGATACCGGTAATGACGACATCGCCAGGTTGGGCATAGCGCAGGGTGCTTGCCATGTCCGACCTGACTTGCGAAATAGCCTTGTCCGTCCATACACCGTACTGCGTATAGATTTCGCCGTAGTGGATGACATTGATGCCATTTTCCACATAGTCAGCTTTGGTAAATCGACGGCCGCGGATGAATTTTCCTATTTCATTCAGCATCATCCACCTTATAATTGCTTGCTTGCTTGCTTGCTTGCTTGCTTGCTTGCTTGCTTGCTTGCTTGCTTGCTTGCTTGCTTGCTTGCTTGCTTGCTTGCTTGCGCTA
>NZ_JAMOIE010000061.1 GCF_024448935.1 Stutzerimonas stutzeri | reverse complement strand
GACCTCGTCCGGTTGCACCTGCTGGATAATGCGGGTGAGGTTGGATGAGTCCGTGAGGTCACCGTAATGTAGTACGAAACGTTGATTATTAACGTGCGGATCTTCGTAGATGTGGTCAACCCGCTGTGTATTGAACAACGATGCGCGGCGCTTGATGCCGTGAACTTCGTAGCCCTTTTCCAACAAAAACTCTGCTAGATAGGAACCGTCTTGGCCTGTAATGCCAGTAATAAGGGCTCTTTTCATGATTTAGCCTTTCTATATTAACTTGATTAAATATGCGTTAGCTACGGTTAGTATAAACTAGCACTTTTTGTCCGGTCATTTTCATTCTTATAGATAACGTTCCGTATATACCGTCGGCAAAAGTATTGTGCTCGTCTTATAAAGTACTAGCTTAAAATTTGATCAATAATATTGATTATTGATAGTCTGGCTCTGCCCTATCTTTAAAAAATATCAACTATCGAAGTTTGTTACTAATAGCCGGTCTTGTGCATCGATAGAGAGAAATTTCACATGGATATTTATATGGCATAAGAAAAATTATACAGTTCTTGTTAACAGTCAAACGAGCGGCTAATCAAAAAAAGGCATACTTTGTGGCTCTTAAAGGCTGATTAATATAATGGGCGGTCTCAAGCTCCAAGTGCAACTCCATTAGAGGGTGCTCGAGCCGACGACCGATTTCTTGAGCACCTTGGCGTAAACTTCAAGCGGCGGACGTCAGTCCTGTGTCTAGTGAGGCCGCGTGTTCTGGGAATCGACGTTCACGTCGATTTCTTCATAATGGCGGCTCGGTCTTCGGCGGTGAGAGGGCGTTAGCAATGGTACATGGCAACACCGTACCTGATGGGTTACGTGTTTTATTTGTTCATTGAGACCGCTGATGATTACGGGGTTGTGAGAGCGCCCATTATTAGATCTAGCCTAGCAATTAAAGTTTTTTACTAGGTCGCCGTTTTCGGCCAGGCCGTTATCGCGGATATAATCTGCCATATTGCATGCTAAAATCTGTCTTCTCGCATCGTAACCAGCCATTTTGAGTGCTACCAGATCCAACATAAACGCAGGCTTTATATTAGATAACTTGACAAACTCTTCAGGCGTTACCGACGGTATACCCATATAGTTAGCAAGTCCGGAGGTGCGTGAGTCGTGACCGATAACTACCGATGGGACGCTTGATTGCAAAGGGATCATATTGCCGTGAA
The DNA here is from genome assembly GCF_024448935.1 of Stutzerimonas stutzeri. Classification (GTDB taxonomy): domain Bacteria; phylum Pseudomonadota; class Gammaproteobacteria; order Pseudomonadales; family Pseudomonadaceae; genus Stutzerimonas; species Stutzerimonas stutzeri_AO. Next base: position 28,425 of record NZ_JAMOIE010000061.1, on the reverse strand, counting down.
TACGCATACCCATCGCCATATCACAGGTGCGTGAAAAGTCCATCCAGGCTTCAATCGATGAAAAGTGAAGTGTCTTGGCTTTGATCAAGTTACGCAGATTATCCACGTCTTTGCCTATATGCGCGTAGTCACGGGGAAGGTTGTCGTCTTCCCCCAGTAAATAAGGTAATAAAACGGGGCTCTGTAAAACATAAAAAGAAGGAGATACGGTTAATAAACGCAGTGTACGTTGTAATACATCAGCCGAGTGGGCATGGCCGCCGCTGTATTCGTTAAACTGGACCTTCAGGCCATTCCATGTGAGATTCTTATCAATTAGGCGTTGTGCTTTTTTTACGATTTTTTTACCGAGACCCGGGTCGAGATTAATAAAATTAGAAGGGCACCCTGTGACTACGGCATTATTAATACCGATTTTTTCCAAAGTGTTCAGTGTAAACTCATCCCTTACACTCAGTTTTTTACACCTTTCCGACAGGAGCTTGGCCAAGCGTTCAGTATTAGGCCCAAGCTTCAGCTCGCTGTCTTTGGAGGACGCTTGTGCGCCCAACCCAAAAGAAACAACAGGACAGTCCAATTTTTCGACAACGGATGCACGTACGCCATTAGATTTTTCGTACTGTTCAGTTTTACAGAGCCAGTTGGCACAGGAAACGATTGCGTGCTCAATAGACTCTTGATTGCCGAGCAACTGATTCAACTGTGGATAAGCGAGCGGCATATAGTCATGGAGATTGTCCAGCAATGAGTTTAATGCGTGCCGAAATGCAAAATTTCCTATGTTATGGCCAGAAAAGCCCATAAGTTCTACCGAAGAGCACTGATAGGCATTCGGAATCGCGCTAACTGTTTTTAAATCAAGATACACTTTTGCCATTATAAAAGCTCATAAATTTAATGGGATCGAATTAGTTGTAAGTTCAAACCAATATATTTACAATTCCATATTCATGTTTGTCATTTCTGGAAAATTTATTTAGGTAACTCACATTAATTATAAGCTCTCTAATAGCAGGATTCTGGCAACCGAAAGGGGTAGCCTTTTTGACCGCACTGATCTCTTCAAAGGCCATTTGGGGAAGAGTTGCCAGCAGCCGGTCGGCAGAGATAAGGCCACTGTTATCAGCGGTGCAGACCTCTGCACGGACTACATCCAGCGGCTTGTCTTGCGTCATGGTTTCAATGTATTTTTCCGCAACCCTAGAGTAAGCATGGGATCTCCGCACGGCATCCACTATCTGACCTTGACGCTGGAAGGTGACTGCTGGAAGGGTGGCCAGAGCCTCATTAATCACCACACTAAATGCCTGAGGCGTATAACTCTCGGCGATGTAGGGCGATTCAAACTGGCGGGCAAACTCCTCGCAGCCATGCCATTTTCCGACGATGGGTAGACAACCGTATGAGCCAGCCTCAACCAATATATTCGGCCAGTTATCCTCATAGGAGCAAGTCAGAATAAATTGACATTGTTTAAAGATATTCACCAACTTTTCGTGTTGCTTGATATGCCCGTGGGTAATAATACGCACCGGTAAGTCGTTCAACTGGCTGATCACCTGGTGGTCCATACCGCCGACCAAGTGCAGTTCGAGCTGGTAAGCTTGAGCCTTGTCGCTAGAAAAAGCCAGCTTTAGGGCGTCGACAGCAAGTTGTAGCCCCTTGCGCTGCTCGTTAAAGGAGTCGGCGATCAATAGAATGCTGCGCTTGTCGCCCCAGCCCCTTGGCTCAAACGGCAGCGGCGGATTATAAGCGTTACGCAGCACATGCCCGCGGTGGGGGGGGACGATTCCCGAACGGATGGCGCTGTCGACGATAAAGGCACTGGGGGCGGCCAGGTGAACGTTCTCGTGGGAAAAGATCTCGCGCTTAAGCTTCAGGGTATTGATCACGGTGTGCGGGTCACACTTGCGATCATTTAGTTGCGGACATCCCACACAGCTAGCTTGGAAACCAAGACAGCCGGCTGGATAATGGCAGCCGCCAGTGATGTAGTGAAAGTCGTGCAAAGTAAACAGAATCTGCTTACCCCTTTGGACCAGTCGCAGAATCTCACAGAGCGACAGAAGGTAGCTGGCCCAGTGAATATTCAGAACGTCATATTGATCCAGAAAGTCGATCAGCCACTGGCGCGGTTCGGTGGCGTAATCCACGGTAAAGTGGGTATTGGTGATTTTTCCGTTGCTGGCGCTGTGCGTGGGGGACACCTCGGTATCCACTTGCCCCAGAATGTCGATATCAAAAAAATCGACCTCAAAGCCTGCCCCCCGAGACAAGGCTTCGTAGACACGGTAGGCGGCAATACCGGCACCTCCGGCCGAGGCGCTGGACAGTATGGCGATTTTCATGGGTGCATCTCCAGATCCGACTGTAACGCTAGCTCTTTCTGTCGTTCCTGATGGGCAGTCAGGGCGGTGAGCTTGGCTTCCAATGCCTTGAGCCGGGCGTTGCTGGGTGAACTACTTTGTAGTTCTGCTTCCAGTTCCTTATAGAGTGAAACGAGAATGTTAAGGGTTTCTCTGCACTCCTTAAAGCCCCCATGCTTGGCCTGCACCAGCGCCAGCGAGGTGATCGATTCACCCCGTGCGCCACGGGTCTTGCACTCTTCATGGTATACGCTGTAGGCGATATCGATATCGATATGATGCAACGTAAATACCTTGGCCATGCCGATGAAAAGGTCGGCATCCATGGCGTAATGATCGTGTATATCCAGAGGGCCGGCGGTTTCCCAAGCCTTGCGGGTAAAGAAGACGCTCGGCTGAATCAGGTGGTGCTTGGCGTAATCCAGAAGATGTTCAAAGGTAAGTTTTTCAGGCGAGAATACAAAATGATTGATTGAGGTAAGGTCGATCTCGGTCATATAAGCGTTGCCGACCAGCACCTGACAGCACTTGTGCTTCTTGAAGTAGCGGCGGACCTGATTAAGTGTGTTGGGCAGAATGATGTCGTCACCATTCAGCCAGTACAGAATGTCGCCACTGGCCTTAGCGTAGCCGTTATTAATGGCGTCGGATTGGCCCTTGTCCTTGCCGCTGAATACATGGGCAAACATCGGTTTATAATGATCGACGATTTGCATGGTGTCGTCAGTGCTACCGCCGTCCATCAACAACAATTCTACGCCATTCAGATCATTGCAAAGCAGGCTGCGCAGGGTCTTTTCCAAGAAGCGACCGGAGTTGTAGATGGGAATGACGATGGAAACGGTGGGTAATATCTCACACGCCATTTCAACTTTGAGGGCGTGCTCCCATGGAAGGATGGCTTGTGAGGTGTAGGGCGTGGGTAGTGTCGACATAATTATTCGCCTTCCTTGCAAAGTTCAAATACGGCATTACAGAGGCCTAGTGCAAAATCGCTGCTGGCCGACCAGACAACGTGCTTGAAAAGGGTGGCGTTGAAAATTCCATGATCAACCAGTTCGGCGCCGAAAAGCCGAATAAGGTAAGTCAGTTGTTCCTGACCCCTTGTGTTGTCCAGGATCTGTCGCAAGGCAATACCGTGGAGATTGCCCTCGGGATACTGGGTTACTACCCGGTGCCTCCCCAGTTGCTGCTTTACCAGTAACTGGGTGAGCAGCATGAACAGGTAGCCGGTGATTACTGGATACGATTTCATCTGGGTTTGTTTGAATGACTCCGCCGCCGACCAGCTTTGCGCTTCCAGTTGACTGGTGATAAAGTTTTTTACCCGCTTTGCAGGTACATTGATGGTGACATGATGGCGGGCCAGGATCTTATCCAGCCGAGAACAGACGGTGCTTGCAGCGGGAACAGTGGTGTTTTCGGCAAGGGCCACCGGCGGCTGGAAAAAGGCTGTTTTCAAGGTTCTTGAGATCGAAATGTTGGCATCGCAGTGGCTGTTAATCAGCTGGGCAAATTCGGCGGCAATGGCGACGCTATCGCTTCCATTGAAACGCCCCGACGCCTTCATTTCTTCAGCATAGAGATCGAATTCATGGATCTGATTGTAGGTCGTTTTATGAGATTGATGGAGAAATATCTCCCCATCAAGGATGATTCCGTCCAACCCGTAGAGGAGATGGAAACCGAGGTAATAGTCCCAACCGGGGATGCCAAAGGTCATCCGCTCGGCCAAGTTGCCACCCTGCAATCGCACGAAGGTTTGGTCTAAGCCTTCGCGAGTGAAATGGAAGAGATCAATACCGCCCCGGTAGGGCGTGGAGTCGGTGAAGCGGTGGTCAGCCAGATTCACGCATTCGTTTCTTGTCAGAGCCAGTGTGTCGCTGATGCTGGCGAGAAAACGGGATGCAGGGCGCTGGTGGGCGGGATAGATATCGGAGTTGGTAAGTATCGTTGCATCATAGTTGTAATGCCGGGCACGATTCAACACAGGAATTACCCTAGGTATTGGCCGCCCAAACAGGTCTTGCGCTGTCTCGCCTGGAGATAAAATATCTATATCGTTCGCGCTAAAACCTCTGTCAATCAGTTGTTGCGCTTCTTCCGAACAGTTCATGCTGCGAATGTGATAGCCGGCGTTTTTCCATGCCTCAAAACAATGTTTTTGATAGGTGACCTTGCCAAATGGATTCACGCTGGTGACGACAAGTGTATTCATGGAAATTCCATCCTCCTTGAGGTTATTTGGCTAGCGCTTAAAAGGTAGAGGGGTAATCCAATCGCAAGCATAATTTGTTCCAGTTTTCTGAGTTGTCGGCTTCGCACCGTATTTGGTCGGAAACTGGCCGTCGCTCACGTTCAGCAATGATCGCTCCGCTGCGCCCACTGTCGCCAGACAGTTGATACGCTGAAAACGAATCCCGATAGTTGGCGTTGTAAGGAATTTCAAGGGCCACACACAGGTCAAACATTGTCTCATTAGGTGAGATAACAAAGTCTTCATACTTATAGATCCGGCAGTCAGCATGCTGGTTCAGAAACGCGAGATAGCGAACGGCATATTCATCCAGATTGCAGGGTGTAAAGTGAGTCCAGCCATTGTTCAGTAGCGACAGGTAGGGGTCGATAGGGTTACGCACAGTGACCAAGTGTTTTATATCAAAGTGAGGCTCTAGCAACCGCTTTAAGGTGTCGACTTCTGGTGCTGGCTTATCAGTACAGTAGTCGGCGTGTGTATGCGCTCTAATGACCAGATAGCCGCCCTGTTTTCGTATATATTTTTCGGTTTCGATTATGCCGTATAAAAACAGCTTTTCTGCGAGTGTATCTACGTTAGGTATACGCCCGTATATTGCTTGTGTTGTTATATCTCTTGGGGTGTAGGCGGCCTCATCAATGTTCATGCCTAACCGCGTTGTCGGGTGTATTTCACTTAATAAGAAAACATTAGGCTGTACGGCCAGGCATTTGGAAATTAGTGTTCCACCACTACAGGCCAAGTGATGAATAATTCTTAACGTTGGCTTTTTTTGACTTTCAATATCTGCAGTTACCGCATTGCAGCGCTCTAATAGACTTTGGTTGTTGCTTAGGCTGTCTGCTACTTCTACGATTTCTCTGTCACTATCCAACTGGTTTTGTTTAATAAGGTCTAATGCGCTACGTAGCTCTTGTTGCATGGCTCTTAAATTAGTGCTGATTTTTTGGGGCATTTCAGAAGCTTGAGTTTTATTATTTTTTTTTGCGCACTGCCTTTTTTTTAATACTTTTTTTCCATAGGTTAAAGCTCCTCCAGTAATTCGGGGTGCTTTTGGCTTAACTGGTGGTAGAAGCGTGAGGCGGCCTCTAATTTGCTGTCCAGCTCGCGTATTAAGTCACGTAGCTCCTGTTCGTTTTTGCTTAGTTTTGCGTAGCGCTCTCGCAGCTCAGATGCATCGGCCTCAACCTTGGCTAGTAACTTTGTACTAAGTTGTGCGGATCGTAGCTGCTCTTTGTATTCCGACTCAAGCTGTTCATTGCTCTGTGTCATTGATTCATTGTCTGCTGCGAGTTGTTCTATTTTACTTTGTGCTTCGTCCAATGTTTTGAGCTGAATATCACGTCCCGCTTCTGCTGTCTCTGTTCGTTGAGTTGCTTCATCTCGCTGCTGGGTGCGCTCGGCTAGCTGGTTATCACGCTCGGTAAGCTGCTGTGCTTTTTCGTCAAGCACTTGTTTATGCTGATTCGCTTGCTGCTGTGCTTGGTAAAGTTCCTGTGTGCTCTGTTCCAATTGTTGTTTTAACGTGTCGCGCCCTTTAGTGGCGTTTTCCACCTGTTTGGCTTTTTCATCACGCTGTTGGGTACGCTCGGCTAGCTGCTTATCCCGCCCGGTGAGCTGTTGCGCTTTGTCGTCCAGCGATTGCTTATGCTGATTGGCTTGCTCTTTGGCCTGCAGTAGGGCTTGGTCGCGTTCCTGCGTGCGCTGTTCCAACTGCTGTTTTAGCGTATCGCGCTCTTGATTGGTACTTTCCGCCTGCTTAGCTTTCTCATCGCGGACCTGGGTGAGTTCGGCGCGCTCCTGTGCAAGGGCGTCGCGCTCTGTGGTGAGGTCGGCTTTGTCCTTGGTCAGCGTGTCGATCTGGCCTTGGTACTCGTTGGCGAGCTGTTCGGCAGTGGTTTTGGCCATCTGCAGGGTTGTGCATTCAGCTTTGAGCGGCGCTGTTTCATCGCGCAGGAACAAGGCTTCCCCGATTGCTGGATGGTTGGTTTCGCCAATGTGTGCACATCGGAACCCCCATGCGTTCAGGAAGTCGACCGCAGCCTCCAGGCTGGCTTCTGGCACTTCCAGACGAGCCGGGTCGAGAACGCTCCGCAGGCAGATGACGCTTACGTTTTCAAGCGTCTGGGTCGCCCCGCGCAGAATGCTCAGAGCCGGCAGGCATTCGACCATCAGCCAAGTGGTGCCTTCCCCCTCCTGAACAGGGATCGGATAGCTGCTCAGCAGGGTGTCCAGGCGTTGGGCTTGCTGGTGGCTGGTGGACAGCGGACGCAGGTTGGGCCAGAGGCCGACCAGTGCGCTGGCGGGTAGCAGCCCGTCTTCAGCAGGGTTGCTGGCGTGGTGCAGTTCCCGTTCGCCATCCTGCTCGGCGAGCACTCCACCCAAGGCCAGCCAGTCGGTCGAACTGGTTTGCTGCGCAGCGCGCGCCGACAGCCATTCCAGCCGCTTGGCATCGCTGTCGATAACGCGCGCATACGCCACCGGCCAGTTCAGCCAATGGCTAAACGGGCCATGACCAAGGCCGGCCCCTATGTGGATGATCGCTTGCGGCGTGGCGAGCTGACGGGCCATCTCCAGGCACGCCAGCGTGGCGTGTGGCGAGGCGATGGATAGCGCTTGCAGAGCCGATATCTGCGGCATGGTGTTCGTCACGTTCATCAAGCTACAACCTGCAGTTGGCGGGCTTCAGGGACGTACAACGCGAGGATGCGTTGGACGTTGCCGGTCAGGTCGTGCCAGTCCTGCCAGGCACGGTTGATGCGGGTTCCGTTGGCTTGCAGGTCATTCAACAGCTCGGGCAGCACTGCGCAAAGGGCGCGCAGGAAGTGGTGATCGACGTCGCCCAGTTGTCCCCAGATCTGCATGTCCATGGCGTCGGGCAGGGCGAAGCGCATCTCGAGCTTGGCGCCGTTATCGTCATAACTTTCCTCGAACCAGCCGGGTAGCGGCGCCTGGCCGGTGCCGCGCGGGAATTCCAGTTTCGGATGGGTGCCGAAGCGCTGCGGCCCGACATTGGCGCAAGCCAGGCGGAACTCGAACTGCGGCCAGCGATGCGTGCCGAGCGACAGATTGTCCACGACCAGCCAGAGATGTTCGTAATCCGGGTTGAGCTGGTTGTTTTTCAGGCGCACCCGGTCGTAGCGCAAGGTTGGAGGCAACGCGCCCAGTTGCTGCACGAACTGCCCGAAGGCCGCTTGCAGAGCGGCAGCCGGGACCGCCGGGCTGAGTTGCAATTCGGCCGGCTTGCTCAGGGCCTTTTCAAAGACCCGCGCAAGGGTGTCGATCAATGAGAAATCGCTGGTCGCCAACTGCGCCAGCGTCTTGTGCTCCGTTTCTGAACCTGCCATCAGCAGGATCTCGTTATCGGGTGCGTGTGCCGGCCAGCGCAGCAGTTGCGGGTTATCAGGGGTGCGCTTGATGCCAATGGCAACATGCCCATCGACGATCCGGGTTTGGCATTCCAGCTGCGGTATGTGGCGCCCTGCGGCTTCCAGACCCTCGAGTGTCCAGTCGAGGGTGCTTGCCTCGGCTGTGGATGCGGCGCTCAACTGGGTGTAGTCGCAATAGCCAGGGTTGCGCTGGAGCATGCGCTGCCAGCGCGTTTCCTGCGCTTGCAGGTTCTGCTGAACCTTCTGGTATTCGAGGAAGTAATGTTCGAGCTCCTCCTGCACCTGATGCAGTTGCAGAAGCAGAAGCTCGCTTTCTTCCTGGGCGTTGTTCAGGTCGGCTGCAAGGGCGGTTTTTTCCTGGTTGAGCGCGTCGATTTTCGTCCGGCACTCCTTGATCTCGCGTGTTTGCTGGTCGCGAGCCTTGGTGAGTTCTGTGTTCTCGCGAGTGAGGGTGTCGCGCTCGCTGGCGAGACTGGTTTTCTCGCGACTCAGCGTATCGATCTGGCTTTGGCGCTGGTTGGCAAGCTGAGTTTGCTTGTCACGCTCCTTGGCGAGTTCGGCACTTTGTTTTTTCAGTGCTTCGCTGGCCGCCGTCAGGCTGGCCAGTTCTGCCTTGAGTGCGTTGAGCTGTTGCGCGCCCTGTTGCTCCTTGAGGAACAGGCTCTCAAGCTCTTCCTGCACCTGGTGCAGTTGCAGAAGCAGGAGCTCGCTTTCCTCTTTGACGGTGCTCAACTCGGCGGTGAGGGTAGTTTTTTCTTGGTTGAGCGCGTCGATCTGTTGCAGACGCTCGCTGGCAAGCCGGCTTTGTTCGTCACGTGCACCTTTCAGGCTCTGGATCTGCTGACTCAGGTCGTCATGGCTGGCTTGCAAGGCTGCTTGCTGCTGCTCTAGCAGGTCCGCCTGTTGGCTACGTTCACGCAATTGCCGATAGGCTGCGACGGCGCTTTCCGTCGTGAAGGGCTGTGCTGCTGGTGCGGCGTGCTGGCCGAACGGGGTGAGGCTGGCGAGGATTTCCTGATGCAATGCGTGCTCGGCCGAGCAGTTTTCGAGGCGCTGTTGGGCAAGAAAGCCCGCCACAGGGTCGAGATACAGACCATGCGCGAGTGCGTCATGTGCTCCAGTGGCTTGCAGGGGTAAATCCCAGCGGGCCGTCAGTGTTTCGACCAGCTGCGGACCTTGGGCAAGCGCGGTCTCTGCGCAGACGAGCACGCTGCGCTCGGGATGGCGCAGATGGAAACGCAGCATGGCCTGATGGCTGGTCTGCCACTGCCGCAGTACTTCATCGGCGCTTGCGCCTTCGGCCGGCGAGGCTATGGCGTGAGCCATGGCTTGCAAGGGAGAGATGCAGACGAGCACGAAATAAAGGTGCGGATCGAACGGATACCAGAAGTCGAGCAGTTCGACGCTGCGCGGATCGCTCCACCCCCACACGGGGCTGTCGATATTGGCCATGAAGATATCGGTGGCCAGTTGCTCCCAGAGGCGCCCCAGCGGCAAACCGTGTACGCCACCGGGATGTTTTGCGAGTACTCGTTGATGCCAGGCGCTGATATCCAGACCTTCGCTGCGCTGCGCCGGGTGTGCCGCAGCCATTCCACTATCGAGAAGTTGCCCGGTTACTGCCTGGAGAGCGGGATGCGCTGTGCTGGTAATGCAGAGAGTTTTCATGGGTATTGTTGCTCGATGAGTGGCGTTGCGCTCGCAGCTACCGTGTTGCTATTGGCTGCGTGGAGCGCCGCATGAATATCGGAAAGTCGTTGCCTGTAACGGGCGCCGATGACGCTCGGCGCGAACAGGCGGGTAGCTATCTCATTGGGCTGCCGCTGCGCATGGTTGCGCTGGGCCACCGCACGCATGGCTTGGGCTGCCGCGGGAATATCCGGCTCGGCCCACTGGTTGCCTTCGGCTTCGACGTAGTCCGCAGCCTTGAGCTGGACGGTTTGGCTGGGTACGAGATGGGCACCTGCCGGCTCGCAGAAGTCGATGTTGCCGCCGTAGCCAGTCGCGATGACGTCGAGGCCGAGCAGCAATGCTTCAGCAATGCCGCGACCGAACCCTTCCGCCCGATGCAGTGAAACGAAGCAGTCGCAGCCGCGGTACAACTCCAGCACATCGGCCTTGTCCAGCATCGCGTCGATGATGTGAATGCGCCCATCGCTCTGGGCTGCGGCCTGTATCTGTTGCCAGATCGGATTGTCTGAATCCGGGCGCATGCATTTGATGACCAGGCCGGTGTGCTGGTCGGCTGCCGTAAATGCATGCTGAAAGGCTTCCACGACACCGAGCGGGTTCTTGCGCTCTATGAATGAATTACCGTCAAACGAAAAGACGAACAGCGTCTTTTCCTCCGGCAGACCGAAGCGTGCACGCTGGCGCGGCGCAGTATTGTCCACTTCGGGTGGCAGGCACACAGCCATCGGCATCAATTGCACGGGCACCGGGCTTACGCGTTGCATCGCCTGCTGGATATGCCGGCTCGAAGCCCAGGCTTCATCGATGAGGTTGAAGCAGTGCTCCCAGTTGGCCGGCCAGTCGTGCAGCTCCCATGGCCAGTAGCCGATGGTGTAGCGGCCAGTGAAGAGTTCGGTTCCGCGCATCAGCATCAGTCTCAGATGCTCCATGGCGGTGAGGCAGACGATGTTGACCGCGTAACGGGGGGTGTCGGTTACCCACTGTGCAACGCTCCGGTCGTGCTGCCGGATGTTGCTGCCTGGTGCGAAGTCGATGACGCAGAAGGGGATGCCGGCTGCCTGGCAGGCGTGAGCGGCCATGCGCACGTCTTCACCAATGCCCAGTTCTCCGAACGCATAGCCGATCAGGTTGACGCCAAACTCGTTGTTGCTGGGTGGCTGAAGGCGGGGAGCCGGCGCCGGCCACGCCTGGAGCGAAAATGTCTGCAGCAGCGGCAGAGCAGTTTCCTGCATGGCATTGCGGGTGAACCAATTGCCAAACACCGCGCGACCATCGGGGTGCTTGAGCTTTAGAACCGCTTGCAGGTCTGGGCGCTTCTCGACCAGCAGGCGCGCGAAGCGACTGCGAGACAAGTCAGGGTCATTCAGCAGAAAACGGCGTTGCCACGCGGGAACATCCTGATCACTGATTGCCAGCTCCAGCCAGCCGCTGCAGCCGAAGAACCAAAAGAGCGCATCACGTTGTGCGTCCGGGCTTTTCAATTCGGGATCAATGCCAAGGTCGCGTCGCCCGATGATCGCCAGATGCACAAGCCGCGAGATGCCACCTGACCATTCGCTCTGAGGCACGCTTGCCGGCTCGCAAAGCTTTTGCCTGAACGGCTCGAACTGGCGCAGGGCGGCGTATTCGCAACGCCCATGCAGCAAGCTCCAGGCGAGAAATCCCAGCCGGCCCTCAGGCGTATCGAGCGGGAAAATCTGCTGCAGATCCTGATCACGCAGTTGCCAGATGGCGAGTTGCAGGCCGTAAACCGGGCTCATGCCAGGCACGTCCAGCGCCGTGATGGGCTGGCTGTAGGCGTAGTCGGCCCCGACCTGTCCCGGCAGGCTTGCAAATAGATCAGCGATTTTCAGTGAGTTCTGCATGGCTGAGCTTCTGGATTCAGGCTGCTGCTAGCGGCGCATTGGCAACCACGGCCACCGCCCACAAATCAAACGACTGCCCCTTGAGCACCCGCACTTCCCCGAAGCCTGCTTCCGCCAGCTTGGTGCCCAGCCGTTCGGCGGTGAAGCCGGTGCGGTGGGCCATGTAGTGGTTGCCGCGGGTCAGCGAGGCCTGGTGGCCGAAGAGCATGTCCAGCGGGGTGATGGGGCCGGCGGGTGAGGTGTAGAGCACCTGGTCGGCGCGGCCTTCGGTGATCAGCTGGGCGATGCGGCCGAGGTCGGGCAGGGTGATCAGGGCGAAGCCGCCGGGTTTGAGCACGCGGCGGATTTCCTCCAGGGCCTGCGGCACCTGGAAGCCTTCGAGGTGTTCGAGGTTGTGCGAGGACCACACGGCATCGGCGCTGGCGCTGGCGACCATGCCCATGTCGGTGAGGCTGGCGACGATGTCCGGCTTCACGCGCGGGTCGATGTCCAGCTTGATTTCCTGCCAGTGGGCGCCGCGAAAGCATTCGGGCAGGCGCTCGGGGCTGGCGGTGCCGCAGCCGATGTTCAGCAGCGTCTTGTCGCCGGGCTGGCTCAGGCTGGGGATGAAGCTGGCGAGGTCTTGCTGGGTGATCTTCATTCTGCGTTCTTCTGGTTCTGCTGCGTGCAGCGCGGTGCGCTGCTGCGCGGAGGTAGGGCGAGGCCACCGTAGGGGCCGGCGAGGTAGTCGGTGCTCAGGCAGGGGTGGTAGTAGGGGTCCTGCTGGCCGGCCTGGGACCAGCGGGCGATGAAGTGCTGTTGTTCACGGCCGGCGCGGGCGGCCTTGGTGGGGGTGTCTTCCTTGCCGCGGCTGGCGGATTCGGCGTGGACGAGGTTGGCGAAGGGCGTCCAGACCAGGCGCTGGCCGGTCTCGCGCAGGCGCAGGCACATGTCCACGTCGTTGAAGGTGACGGTGAAGCGCTTTTCGTCCATGCCGCCCAGGCGCAGGTAATCGCGCTTGCGCATCAACAGGCAGGCGGTGGTGACCACGCTCTGCTCGCGGGCCAGGTGGTTGAAACCCAGGTAGCCGGCATCGTCGCGGTTGAGGTTGTTGCCGGTATGCGCGGCCAGGCCGTTGATGCCGACTACCACGCCGCCATGCTGGACCATGCCGTTGGGCCACATCAGCTTGGCACCGACGGCGCCGATGCCGGGGCGCAATAGCTGCGTGAGCATCTCTTTCAGCCAGTCGGGATGGAGGATCTCGATGTCGTTGTTGACCAGGCCGATGATGCGGCCTTTGGCGCGTTCAGCCGCCCAGTTGTTGATGGCGGCGTAGTTGAACGCATGGGGATAGGGCAGGACACGCACGCCACGGCCCTGGATGTGCTGCAGATAGGCGAGCGTTTCCGGGATGCAGGAGCCGTTGTCGACGATGATGATTTCCAGCGCCGGGTAGTCGGTGCTGTCGAGCAGGCCATCGATGCAGGTACGCAGCAGCTTGAGCTGGTCACGCGTGGGCACGATCAGGCTGATCAGCGGCAGCTCAGCCGGCAGCGGCCAGTTCACGCGGCTGAGGCCGGGGTACTGCGGATTCGCTTGCACGCTGGCGCCGGGCGCGCGCTGTTGCGCCAGCCAGTTGATGGCGGCATGGCGTTGGCTGTCCGGCAGCGCCAGGTGCGGGCTGGTGGGTGCGTTGGCGCGGCGCTGGTAGAGCACCTGCGGGATGTGCATCACCGGGGCCTGGTTGCTGGCCACGACGCCGGCCAGCAGCCAATGCCAGCCGGCCTTGCCTGCGAGGCCTGCCTGGGCAAGCCCGGCCATGGCCCTGGAAACGGCAGCGCCGGTCAGCGCAGCGCCAGGGGTGACAATATCCGCGCCGTAGAACAGCGTTTCATCCCAGCCCGGTTTGAACCAGGGGTTGCTGCGCCCGCCCGTTGAATCGTCCTGGTCGCAGTCGGCATAAGCCCAGCCTGCACCCGACTCGCCAAGCAGCGTCAGCAGGGTATCGAGTGCATGGCTGGCCAGGCGATCGCCCCTCTGCAGCGGCACGATGATGGCGGCCGTTGCGACATGCCTGGCCAACTCGTCCAGCAGTTCGCCCGCAGCCGGCGCGATGACCTGGACCTGTTCGGCGGGCAGGCGCTGCTTCTGAATACTCAGACGGCTGGTGGCTTCGTCCGCTTCGCTGCCCTCCCCCAGCAAGACCACCACGGCTACGCCAGGCGTTTGCCGGTACGCCTGGGGCTGCTGGAACACGGCATGCCAGCGCGGGTAATGGTTGAAGCCTGCGCTACGCGGGAAATGGATGTCCTGGGTCTTGGCCAGCTGACTCAGCAACGCCGGCACGCTGGCGGTTTGGCCGTTTTCGCGCTCCTGAGCCGGCCACAAGCGATGCAGCAGCGCCGCGAAGCCTTCGGGGTGCAGACAGAGGCGAATGGGGCTGCCGGTCAGAGGCGTGCCGTGATCGGTCTCCAGATGAATCTCGTGGGCCTGGCCATCGGCGAGCTCCCACGGCAGATCGATGTCAAAGCCGTGATCGGCGGTGGAGCGGCCGATCAGGGCTGGGTGAGGCTGATTGGCTGTGGCCGTCACGAGCTGACGCAGGCCTTCACGCGCTTGCACCGTGACATGGCGGCTTGGCGCGTCGGGGTCCCAGGCCCAGCCTTTGATCTTCAAGCCGCCGGTGTACCAGGCTTGTGTCGCGATGGGCGCAGGGGCGCTGCGCTTGCCGGCATCAGCCAAAGCCAGGGCCCCATCCAGCCACGGGCCATGGTTGGCAATGCGTGCGGTCACATGCTCCGCGTTCTCCAGCCACGCGGGACGCAGCTGGACGGCGAACCCATGGAAGCCATCGCCAGGTGCATCCAGCGGCTGCTCCATGTCCGCGCGCACCAGGGCGACGAAGATGTGGTCGATATAGATCTCAACGGCCAGGCGCAACTGCGGGTTCTGTGGGTCCATCGCCCAGCCCTGCAACACGTCACCGTGCAGGCCGGTAATGGCGCCAAGCAATTGAGATACGTATTTTTCGGGTGCGTTCATAGGTAATCAGGCGCAAGCGGGCTCTGTGAGATAGGGCCGCAGCCATTCAACGCTCAGTGCACCGAGCACACTCAGCCCGGAAGATGCAGGCGCGTACAGCGGCAGCTGGTGTTCGATTGCGAGCTGCGTGCTGGAGCAGGCGCCGTTTGCCAGAATGCGGGGTGTTTCGTCGAGGCTCACCGCCAGGCGGGTGTCGCACAGCTGAATGATCTGCGTGGCCGTCAAACCCTCCACAGCAGGCAGGCGGTTTACCCGGCCGGTGGCCAGGAGTTGCACTTCCCATGGGCTGTCTTCGACGAGCAGCAGGCTGATCGGCTGACGCTGGCGGGCGAGTTGCCGTGCCAATCCCAGCCATTGCTCGCCTATGGCTTGATTGTCCAGGCGGTCGGCGATCAGCCAGCATTGGCCGGGCAGCTGCGCGCCGGCCGCCAGACGTGGCTGCGAGGATTGCGATGCGCTTCTGTCAACAGATTCATCGGCCCTCGCCTTGCGCAAGCTCGACTGCGCAAGCTCTGGGTCCTCAAGCCGCTGCAAGACGTCGCGGGCCGGGCGCAGGGGGTCGCGAGCCACAAAGGCATCGAAGCGACCTTCGGCATCGGGATAGCGACGACGCAACACGGCGTTGTTCTGGAACACCCGCAGGGCTTTTTCCGCGCCGAACGACTGTCCGCCGGCATGCGCCACGAACACATTGGTCGCGCCCAGGTGCCGCCAACCCTTGCCGCGAGCGCGCAGGCACCAGTCGGACTCTTCGCCGTAGCCGCGCCGCAACTCGACCTCATCCAGGTAGCCCACATCGTTCAACGCGTCGCGCCTGATGTAGAGGCAGAAGCCACAACCCACCTCGATCTCCACCGGCGCCAGCTCGCTCTTGCGGGCGAGATTGTCCAGCCTGGCGTGCATCCTGGCGCTGGGCATGGGGTGACAGACGCGGCTCTGCGGAAAGCTCATCAGCTCCCCGTTGTTGCTCCAGGGCGTGACCGAGGCAATATCCGGTGCCTGGTAAGCGGCGGCGCGCAGGCGGTCGAGCCAGTTGCCCTGCACCAGGGTGTCGGCATTCAGCCAGAGCACGTCGCTCGCCGGGTTGAGCGCCATGCCGCGGTTCATGTTGCGGATGAAGCCCAGGTTGGCCGGGCGCCTGATGTGGATGAGCTTGCGCTTGCGCGCCAGCGCTTCCACGGCGCGTACCAGGGCAGGCTCGGGACTGAAGTCATCCAGCACGATGATCCGGTGCGGCGTGCGGTTGTGCTGGCTGGAGCCGAGCAGGCTGTTCAAACAGGCAAGCGTCGCTTCGGTGCCTTTGTAGATGGGCAGCAATATATCGACGGGCTGCTTCGCAGGACGCTTATCGCCAGGGACGGGCGGCTCGAAGCGCGCGACGGCCGCCACCGGACTGCCGATGAGCTCAGCGCCCTGACAGAAGCTGACCCGGAGGCTATCCACCGGCCGGGGAAGGCGGACAAGGATGCCGCCGTGGCCTGCAGGAAGGCCGGCCTGGGTGAGCAGCGCAGAAGGTTGGTCGGCCGGGATTTCGGCCGTCACGGAGCCCGCCTCAAGACGCAGCATCGGCGGTCGATCGGGGTTTTGCAGATCGACCGCCCAGCCGACGAGGGCGCCTCGCACAGGGTCATAATCGACCACACCGAAGGTCAGCGGTGCTCCGCCTCCTCGTTTGAGAAGCTGCAGCGCCAGCTTCAACTCGGACGGGTTGTCGATGTAGGCCAGTTGCGCGGCGAGCTCTGCCGCAAGCTCATCGGCGGCGCACAGGGCCTGCCGGGTCCGCCAGTATTGTTGCCGCAGTGCAGGGTCAGCCGGGAAGGCGACCAGGGCTGCGCGAAGGAAGCTGATCACAAGCTCAGCAGGGGCGATCGAACCCAGGCAGCGGCCCAGGAGCGCCTTGAGCTCCGCCCGCTTGGCGAAGCGTTCGCTGGCGATTGCCAGCGGCAGGAAGGCTGCCGACATCCGCCCTTCACGCAAGGCCAGCAGGCCTTTCCAGACCAGCGCCTCGTCTCGATAGGCCGGTGTTTGCAACGCCAGTTCGAGCGCATGGAGACTGGAGTCGGTATCTCCCGCCGCAAGGCGCTCGTGAAAGAGGGCAGACAACATGGCGCCTCCAGACTGGGAATACGCGCAAACAAACAAAAGAGGGGTATTTCCGGACAGGACTCACTTGCTGGAATCCGGTTTGGAAATACCCCGACCTGACGGTCGGGATATTGGTTACGTCAAATCAACAGGGCTCAGACGAGACCAGTGATCACGATGACGCTGTCGATTGCGTCTGCGCCTTCTGGGGAGCCAACGATGCTGATAGCCACTTGCTCGCGGCTAGCACCGTTTTCTATCTGACTAACCCAATAGTCACGGCCCGCGTCTTCAGCAGTGCGGTCGAGTGCGTTTTCGTATAGAGCAAGAACATATTCTTCGTTGCTCAGCTCGCCATAGCTTTGTAGTTCCTCTGAGGCCAGGAAGCTGCCGGCGATCTCTTCCAGCGAGGCGCCTTGGCCGACCTTGTCAAGCCAGTACTGGGCACCACTCACGTCTGCAGAGCGCGCCAAAAGCCCCTCATACAGACGCATTGCGTTGGCAGCGGTGTCGTTGGCGGTGATCACCACGTTGTCCTTGTCTAGCCCACCGAAGCTGAACACTTCCACATTCGACGCCGTTACCGAGGCCGAACCGTCCAGGGCTGTGGCAACCAGGCTGCCGCCGAGGACGCTGAAGTCGAAGCTGGAAGAAGCGCCCTCGATCTGCACGATGTCGAAACCGGTGCCTGCGTCGATGGTGTCGTTACCCTCACCCGCCACGATGGTGTCATCGCCTGCTGCAGTCGAGATGGAGTCGTCACCCGCACCGCCGATGACCGAATCATTGCCACCGGAAGTGCTCAGCGAGTCGTTGCCGGCCCCGCCATCGAGCACGATGTTTTGGTCGCCCGCAACGATGACCGTGTCATTGCCGTTGCCGCTGGCAATAACTCGCTCAACATTGGTGAAACCGATGGTCAGGTCAGCCTCGGAGTTGAATACCCAGGCGCTGGCCGAAGCCATTGCATCAGCGGGCAGCGCAAGGGGTACCTGCTCGCCTGCATTGCCGGCGATGTCGGCAAAGACCACATCTACGTCGACGCCGGAAGGCGCCGTCAGGGTGGTACCGTCGAATGAGCCGACGGCTACGGTTTCGCTGTCACCAAGGATGGCGGTAATGGCGTCCTGGGTAGCGGCGCTCAGGGTGGTAGCTGTCAGCGCCGCTTGAAAATCTGCGCTGGAAGAAACGGAGTCATATTGGAGAGCCATGTTTCGGATTCCTCTATCGAGCGGTTAGGCGCTCAAAATTCAATTTGGTTATTTGCTACGGAAGATCTGTGCTACGACGGGATCAGTCCAGGGGGAAGCAGGAGAGGATGCCTGGGCAGCCCTGGGCGTTACGACAACCCGTATAGCCACAAGCTGTTCAGTGCCATTAGGGCCTGACAGCTCTTTGTCCGGAGAAATAGTGAGCGGGGGGGAACCCGCGAAAACTACCTGCCCGGTCAATTCATGGTCAGCCGCGCTTTGTCCGCTAAGCGCAAACGCGACCGAGGTGATTGGTTTGGCCTTTCGGCGAGTGCCGACGAATGTTCCGGCGAGACCGACCTGGGGCTCTGTGCCCTTTGCGGCACGGCAGAGATAGGCGAGGTCCAGGCCGTCAGGCTTGTTGAGCCAATTGGCGGAAAACCCTTCAAGCCTCCGTGCCGTATTCGGATCGCCCAGCCAACCCGAGGTGGCGGAAACATCACCCCGGGTTTCAATGTGACCGAGCCATTCCAGTTCGCACGCCCCGGCCTGTTGGTCGATTGGCTTTTGCTCGATTGGCTTGGGGTCGATTGGCTTGGGGTCGATAAGCGACGCTGAGGTATCGATCTTGTCGAGGCGAAGGTGAATCCGGTTGGATTCATTTTCCGGATGGTACTCGGTGACGAGTACACTCGCCTGCGCCCCTTTGACCCGGACGATCACGCAGTCTCCCGGGGCGGTGAGCGTGTTGCGGCTCACCCCTTCGCCCGGAAAGAAATCCACCGACCCTTTTCCGATCGGCGATTGATGAAGGCTTAGGTAACTTCTGCGGTGGGTGTCGCCGGCCGGTACCGAGTAGCGGAAAATGTACATACCCAAATCCAGTACCGCGACTCGGGAATTAATCTTCAAGGAGGGGCTATCCATGCGAGACACCAAACAAGTAAGAAAACTGCCGCTGAAGCGTATACAAATCGGCCGGACGAGACAGCGAATTCATTGATTAGTTCCAACCCGATTGACGTACTGGCGATGTTAACGCGCAAAAATGCCGCTGTATACGCCTCTGCCGACCGCCGGCCTCGCAGATAGAGCTGCTCAACCGGCCCGTCACGGCGAGGTGAACGCAACGGAGCGCGCGGTACTAATCATGATGTACCAGATCGCATCTTCGTAGATTTAATCTTCATAAATTGCAGCTTCATGAATTGCGCAGACTTCAGCGGCGGATCGCTGCTTGATTCAATCGTGACAGTCCTGTGCGGCGCTGGCCCAATCCTACCGATCACCGCGGACAAGTTGAGGGACGTCTCGGTTTCGGCGTAGCAGGCTGCTCGTCGGACAATCGAAAACGCCGGCCTGGGAAGCCGGCTCACCTGGCAGATGTGAACAGCTAGGCTACCGACGCGCCTGATCACAGACGAGTCGGCAGCGCATCGCCGGTCAGCTCGTTCCTTTCCTGACCGCCTCTCCGGCACCGAGATCGGCGCCCGTCATCGGATCGATGGAGACGTCGGACTGAGTCCGCACCGCCATCTGCTGGACCACCTTCTGCTGCGCCTTGCTCAGCCCTACGGAAGGCTTGCCATCGCCGCCGTCCACCGCCGGTTGCGGATCGTCGACGAACTCCCACTCCGGCCCCTGATTCCAGGGTCCGCGCAGATCGCCTTCGCCTTGCGAGAGGTTGTAGTAGACGCTGGCAAATTGCGGATCGCCCGGCAGTTTGCCCTGGGGGAAATTAGGCTGAATGGCGTGCAGCGCTTTCTCGAACGATTTCTGATGGGCGATTTCCCGGGTCATCAGGAACTGCAGCGCATCCTTGATGCCAGGATCGTCGGTCACGTTGATGAGCCGCTCGTAGACCATCTTGGCGCGCGCCTCGGCGGCGATATTGGAACGCAGGTCCGCCGTCGGCTCGCCAATCGAGTCGACATAGGCCGCCGTCCAGGGCACACCGGCGGAGTTGGTCAACGCCGGGCCACCGCCGTAGAGCAGCGAGGTGGTATGCGAATCGTTGCCGCCAGCGGTCAGCGAGCGATACAGGTCCGCCTCCTTCTCGACGCCTTCGGCCAGCTCGCCCTTGGCGCCCTTGTTGAGCATGCCGACGATGGAGCCGATGACTTCGAGGTGGCTGAGCTCCTCGGTGGCAATGTCCATGAGCATATCCTTGCGGCCCGGATCATCCTCGGACACACCCTGGACGAAGTAGCGCATGGCAGCGGCCAACTCCCCCTGAGGCCCGCCAAATTGTTCGAGCATCAGGTTTGCAAGGCCCGGATCGGGCGCTGCGACTCGCACGGTGTATTGCAGTCGTTTGTTATGGACGAACATGGTTCACCTCTCGATTCCTCGATTCTTTTGACTTCCCTTGGAAACAACCTCCTTTTCAGCGAAATGGGGGCCGCTGACGGGCACTGAGTGCATGGGGCCCTACTGGTTGAGCCCAAAAAAACCCAACTGTCCGATTGTTTTTCTCAATCGCGCCATTGGCGATCGCCAATGGCCCAGCATCAGGCGAGCCTGGGTTCATCTGCGCCGCTTCGCTTCGAGGCGCGCTGAACTTGAACCGATGGCGGCAACGGGACTCTATGGACTCACAGCATTCGCTGACTTCCGAGGTGACAGATGCGCCGCCCGATACGCCCCCGTTTATCCCGCCATATCCCATCAATCCTGGCCGCCCTGCTGACTGCCGTGGTCAGCGGGACAGCCCTTGCAAGCCCGCCGCAAGTACTCGGGTGGGTCGAGAAAGGCTTGATCCTCCCTGAGCGGGTCGCGGTGAAATTCAAGCTCGACACCGGCGCGTTGACCTCTTCGATGCACGCCGAAAACATCGACCATTTCGAAAAAGAGGGCGACGAATGGGTGCGCTTCACAATCGAACTGGAGGATGTGGATACCAACGAAGACGTCAGGGCTCGCCTGGAGCGCAAGATGGTGCGCGACATCAAGGTGCGAGGCGCAGGCGGTGCCGAAGAACGTCCGGTAGTGCTGATGAAGGTCTGCCTGGGCAACCAGATGTACGAAGAACAGTTCTCGCTGAATGATCGGGACAAGATGAATTACCCGGTTCTGATCGGTCGCCGCACCCTGGAAAAGGTAGGCCTGGTGGATTCATCCAAGACCTTCACGACCGAACCGAACTGTGCCGAAGCCTAGCAGGCCGTTGAAAAAACGTTGGCGGGCCAGCCTGCGCAAGGCAAAAACAGGTGCCGATCACCCGGCGGCCGGTTGCGGCGACATCGACCACCTGATCGACGAGCAGCTCGAACGCGTCCGCACGCGACTGGAAAGCCTCCATGCCTGGAGCGGCAGTTACAGGAACTACGCAGCTGCTGCACCGGCAATCGCGCCATGCATGGTTGTGGCATCCTCAACCAGCTGACCGGTACGCCCGCCCGCTAGGCTTATGGCTTATGCCGGCCAGCTCTGCTAGTGTCGCGCCCGTTTCAGAGCAGCCGCAGAGAACAGGTTCCGCCATGGCCCGCAAAAAAATCGCCCTCGATTTCGAACAATCCCTCGCCGAGTTGCAGCAGCTGGTCGAGCGTCTGGAAAGCGGCGAGCTGTCGCTGGAAGACTCGCTGACCTGCTTCGAGCAGGGCATCGGTCTGACCCGTGACTGCCAGGCAGCACTGAGCCAGGCCGAGCAGAAGGTACAGATCCTTCTGGAGCGTGACGGCAAACTGCAGGAAGCGCCATTCGAGGCGGATTCCGAAGCATGATCGGCGACTACCAGCAACGCTGCCAACAACGCGTCGACAGCTGCCTCGACACGCTCTTCTCTCCACCTCGCCCGCAACTCCACCGCCTTTATCAGGCCATGCGCTACAGCGTGATGAACGGCGGCAAGCGCGTCCGTCCGCTGCTGGTCTACGCTGCCTGCGAAGCGCTCGAAGGCGACGTTGCCCTGGCGAATGGCGCGGCCTGTGCCGTCGAACTGATTCATGCCTATTCGCTGGTGCATGATGATCTGCCCGCCATGGACGATGACGACCTGCGCCGTGGCCAGCCCAGCACCCACAAGGCCTTCGACGAAGCCTGCGCGATTCTCGCCGGTGACGGCCTGCAGAGCCTCGCGTTCGACGCCCTTGCACGCGACCCGTTCAACCCATCCGACTCATCCCTGCGCCTGGACATGGTCGCCAGCCTCGCCCGCGCGGCGGGCCCGGCCGGCATGGTCGGCGGACAGGCGATCGATCTGGGATCGGTGGGGCTGAAGCTCGACCGCAACGCTCTGGAGTTGATGCACCGGCACAAGACCGGCGCGCTGATCGAAGTCAGCGTACGGCTCGGCGCCCTCGCCAGTGGCCGTGCCGATGAGCAGAGACTGGCGGCATTGCAGCAGTACGCTCAAGCGGTGGGCCTGGCGTTCCAAGTACAGGACGACATCCTCGATGTGGAAAGCGACACCGCTACGCTGGGCAAATTCCAGGGTGCCGACATCGCGCGTAACAAGCCCACCTACCCGGCGCTGCTGGGCATGGACAGCGCCAAGACCTATGCGCGCGAGCTACGGGATACGGCGCTCGATGCCGTTGCCTCGTTCGGGCCCAGCGCCGAGCCTTTGCGTCAACTGGCTTGTTTTACCGTCCAACGCCGCAGCTGAAACCAGGCAACGTAAAGCCGTGTCGCCAAGCGACGGGCGATGACCGTTGATGCCTGAGTCATTCTTCTCGCTGTAACCATCGGGTAAACTGCGGCTCTTTTTTCAGCCAAAACGATTCGCCCGATGCCCAAGACGTTCCATGAGATTCCTCGGGTCCGCCCTGCGACGCCCATTCTAGATCGCGCGGCCACGCCCGAGCAGCTGCGCCGGCTGGGCGAAGCGGAACTCGAAGAACTCGCCAACGAGCTGCGGCAGGACCTGCTGTTCAGCGTCGGCCGGACCGGCGGGCACTTCGGTGCCGGACTCGGCGTGATCGAGCTGACCATCGCCCTGCACTACGTCTACGACACGCCGAAGGACCGCCTGGTCTGGGATGTCGGTCATCAGGCCTATCCGCACAAAATGCTCACCGGGCGCCGCGAGCGCATGGAAAGCCTGCGCCAGAAGGATGGCCTCGCCGCCTTTCCGCGCCGCAGCGAGAGCGAGTACGACACCTTTGGCGTCGGCCACTCCAGCACCTCCATCAGCGCCGCGCTGGGCATGGCCATTACCGCCCGCCTGCAGGGCAAGAAGCGCAAGTCCGTCGCCATCATCGGCGACGGCGCGCTCACCGCCGGGATGGCCTTCGAGGCGCTGAACCATGCGCCGGAAGTCGGTGCGGACATGCTCGTGGTGCTCAACGACAACGACATGTCGATCTCGCGCAACGTCGGCGGCCTGTCCAACTACCTGGCCAAGATCCTCTCCAGTCGTACCTATTCGAGCATGCGCGAGGGCAGCAAGAAGGTCCTCTCACGCCTGCCCGGCGCCTGGGAAATCGCCCGCCGCACCGAGGAATACGCCAAAGGCATGCTGGTGCCCGGCACGCTGTTCGAAGAACTCGGCTGGAACTACATCGGCCCCATCGACGGCCACGACTTGCCGACCCTGATCGCCACCCTGCGCAACATGCGCGAACTCTCCGGCCCGCAGTTCCTGCACGTGGTCACCCAAAAGGGCAAAGGCTTCGCCCCGGCGGAGGTCGACCCGATCACCTGGCACGCGATCAGCAAGCTCGAACCCATCGGCGGCCCGGTCGCACCGAAAAAACCCGGCGGCCCGAAGTATTCCAACGTCTTCGGCCAATGGCTGTGCGACATGGCCGCGGCAGACCCGCGGCTGATGGGTATCACCCCGGCGATGAAGGAAGGCTCGGACCTGATCGCCTTCAGCGAGCGTTATCCGGCCCGCTATTTCGACGTCGCCATCGCCGAGCAGCATGCGGTGACGCTGGCTGCGGGCATGGCCTGCGAGGGCGCCAAGCCGGTGGTGGCGATCTACTCGACCTTCCTCCAGCGCGCCTACGATCAACTGATCCATGACGTCGCGGTGCAGCACCTCGACGTGCTGTTCGCCATCGACCGCGCCGGCCTGGTCGGCGAAGACGGCCCGACCCATGCCGGCAGCTTCGATCTGTCCTATCTGCGCTGCATCCCCGGCATGCTGGTGATGACGCCCAGCGACGAGAACGAGATGCGCCGCATGCTCACCACCGGCTATCACTTCAAGGGGCCGGCGGCGGTGCGTTACCCGCGCGGCACCGGGCCGAATGCGGCCATCGAACCCGGCCTGGAGCCGCTGGAAATCGGCAAGGGCGTGGTGCGTCGCCAGGGCCGCAAGGTCGCGTTGCTGGTGTTTGGCGTGCAACTGCCGCAGGCCATGCAGGTTGCCGAAACCCTGAACGCAACAGTCGTCGACATGCGCTTCGTCAAACCCCTGGATGAGGCATTGGTGCGGCAGATGGCCGACAGCCACGAGCTGCTGGTGACCCTCGAGGAGAACAGCATCATGGGCGGGGCCGGCAGTGCCGTCGGTGAACTGCTCGCCGGCGAGAACCTGCAGAAGCCGCTCCTCCATCTGGGACTGCCGGATTACTACGTCGAGCACGCCAAGCCCAGCGAGATGCTCAGGGAATGCGGGCTCGATGCCGCCGGTATCGAAGCGGCGATCCGCACCCGGCTGGCTCGGCTCTGACACGCTGTTGCGCTGGGTGCGCCGGTACCCAGCGCCGCCTCGCCGCCTGCTCGGCATCACCAAAGCCATCACAGCACGGCGGCAGCCGGGTGCCGGTCAGTGCGCCGGCGGCCCTTTGCGCCAGGCCTGGCCAGGCATCCCCTCGCGCACACTTTCTCCCGGCCCCGCGCGCTTTGCTTGTTTTTCTCCCGAGCAGCCCTTAAGGTTCCCGCGATTTCCTATCCGCCCAGGTGTGCACGACCGCAAGGTCGGCATTAAACGGGAAGCCGGTGCGCTCGATGAGCAAGGCCGGCGCTGCCCCCGCAACGGTAATCGACCGTGGTCCCCTGGATCACCGCCCGCTCAACCGCCACTGTGCCCAGCACGGGAAGGCGAGCGTGGTGCGCGTCGAAAGCCCGGAGACCGGCCTGGCGGATTCGACTGGTGTTGCGGAGGGCAGCACCGTCAAGCTGCTGCGCCTTGATTTCAGCACGCTTGTTTCTGCCCTCCTCGAAAGCTCCGTTCTTTTGAGGATCGATCCTGATGAAACTGTCCCGTATTACCTTGGCTGTGGCACTGCTGCCGGCCGCTCAGGCATTTGCCGAGACGAACGCGAATGGCAGCTATCAGTTGCCCGACATGCTCGTCACGTCGGCGCGCCAAGCCGAACCACGCGCGCAGGCCACCGCTGCCAATACTGTCTTTACCCGCGCCGACATCGAGCGCCTGCAGGCGCGCAGCCTGCCCGAGCTGCTGCGCCGGGTAGCCGGCGTGCAGGTCAGCAGCGCGGGCGGTCTGCCCTCATTGTCGCTGCGCGGCACGGGCACGGCGCAAACCCTGGTATTGCTCGACGGCCAGCGGATTTCCTCGGCAACCAGCGGTTTCGCCCGCCTCGACTACCTCGCCATCGACAACGTCGAGCGTGTTGAGGTCATCCGCGGCCCGCGCTCTTCACTTTACGGTGCCGATGCCATTGGTGGCGTCATCCAGATCTTCACGCGCAGCGGTGAGCCGGGCCTGAACCCTGAAGTTCGCCTGGCCGCCGGCAGCAACCGGACATTCCAGCGCAGCCTGAACCTGGCTGGCGGCACCGAGCAGACCCGCGTGCATCTCGGGGCCAGCCTCGACGAGCGCGAAGGCTTCGATGTCACCCGTGACAACCGTGGCGCCGACCGCGACGACGATGGTCAGCGCAACAAGGCCCTGCATCTGAAGCTCGATCACCAGTTCGACACCAACTGGAAGGCTGGCCTGAGCCTCAACGACCAGCGCGGCGAGAACGAATATGACGATGCGTACGAATTCGCGCCGGGCACACCGCAGGACGAATTCCGCCTCAGCAGCTACAGCGGCTACCTGGACGGGCAGCTGAGCGAGGCCTGGAACAGCCGCCTGGAGCTGGGGCGCAGTTTCGACCGCAACCACGCGGTGGGCTCGGCCTACAACGACGGCCTGCTGGAAACCACCCGCCACTCGGCGGCCTGGATCAACCACATCTCGCTTACCGAACAGCATCGGTTGGCGCTCGGCAGCGACTGGTACGAGGATCGCCTGGACGCCACCACGGCCTATCAGGAAGACAGCCGCGACAACCTGGCCTTCTTCGCCCAGCACGGCTATCAGGGCGACAACTTCGGCACCGAGCTGGGCCTGCGCCACGACGACAACCAGCAATTTGGCAGCCATAACAGCTGGAACGCAGCGTTCAGCCTGCCGGTAGGCCAATCGCAGCGCTGGATCCTCAGCTATGGCGAAGGCTTTCGCGCACCCACCTTCACCGACCTCTACGCACCGCCGGCCTGGGGTCCCAATCCGGACCTCAAACCGGAAACCTCGAAGACTTACGAGCTGCAGTGGCGCGCCGATTTCAGCGGTACGCGACTCGAAGCCTCGCTTTATCGCAGCGACGTCGAAGACATGATCGCCTGGGGCGGCCGCCAGATGGAGAACGTCAACCACGCCCGCGTCAACGGTTTCGAGGCCAGTGTGGCCCGTGAGCTGCTGGGCTGGCAGACCAATCTCGGCCTGAGCATCATCGACCCGCGTGACCGGGACAGCGGTCGTGTGCTGCAGCGCCGCGCCAAGCGCACGCTGAGCCTGGACCTCGATCGTCAGCTTGGCGACTTTGGCGTCGGGGCGACCTGGCAAGCCTTCAGCCAGCGTTTCGACGACAGCGGATTCAATGCGAGCTACCAGCCCGAGCGCAGCACGCTTCCAGGTTATGCGGTGCTGGACCTGCGCACCCGTTGGCAGGCCAGTCCCGAACTACGCTGGGAAGCCAAGCTGGAGAACGTGCTGGACAAGGATTATCACCAGGCGCTGTATCAGCGCACCTTTGCCGACATGGACAGCGTCTACGGTTACCGCGAACAGGGCCGCACCGGCCTGCTGGCGATCATCTGGACGCCTGCGCTGTAGATTCGCGGGGGCCGCGCTCGCTCAGGGTGCGGCCTGCGCCATCACCTCACAGAGCTTTGCGATGGCCCCCAGCATCTGGAAGCTCGGCCGCTCCAGGCCCTTGTCGGGTACTTCCCAGAGGTATCCCTTGCGCACCGCAGCCAACTGCGGCCAGGCCTTCCATTCGGATAGCTGGGCACCGCTGCCAGCCAGCATGACCTCCGGGTTACGCGACAGCACGGACTCGACGCTGACCTGGGGCGCCGGCAGTTGCAGATCGGCGAATACGTTACGACCACCGCATACCTCGATGGCCTCAGTGATGATCTGGCGTCCACCGAGCGTGTACAGGGGACGATTCCAAACCTGATAGAACACCGACAACGGCTGCTCTCGGTGGTAGCGGCGCCGAAGCCGCTCCAGGCCTGAGGAAAACTGACGTTTCAGTGCGCGGCCCTGCTCGCCTCGGCCGATGCGCTGACCGATCCGTGCAAACTGCTCGGCCAGCTGTTCCAAGGCTACAGGCTGTACGGCGAGCACCGGGATGCCGAACTCTGTCAGCTGGTCACGTTGTGCGCGGCTGATGCTGTCCGGCCAGAGCAATACCAGGGTCGGCTGAAGCGCCAGCAGGCTTTCCATTTCCAGCTGGCCGAGGCGTCCCACGGATGGCAAACCGGCCAGCGCGCCGGGCCTCTCGCCGCCGTCGAGCACGCCCACCAGCAGATCGGCGGCGTCCAGCTCCAGCATGATTTCACTGAGCGAGGGCGCCAGGCTGACGACCCGCTCGGATGCGGCAAGCAGCGGCGCAAGCAGCAACGCCACGACCAGCGACAGTGCTCGCATCAGTGCAGCCGAGGCGGAATGCGGGTGGCGGGTCGCCGTACGCTTCACGACTGCTCGACTTCGCCCTGATGGATCTCGCCGAGCATATGGCCGAGCTTGCCGGCCTTGGTGGCGAGGTACTTGCGGTTGTGCGGATTGTGCGCGATCTGCAGCGGCATGCGCTGGGCGACGCGGATGCCGAAGCCCTGCAGCGCCTTGACCTTGCGTGGGTTGTTGGTCATCAGCTTGATCTCGGTGATGCCCAGGTGTTCGAGCATGGGCAGGCAGATCGCGTAATCGCGCAGGTCCGGCGCAAAGCCGAGACGCTCGTTGGCCTCGACGGTATCGGCCCCGCCATCCTGCAATTCATAGGCGCGGATCTTGTTCAGCAGACCAATGCCACGGCCTTCCTGGCGAAGATACAGCAGTACGCCACGGCCCTCTTCGGAGATCGCTCGTAGCGCGGCCTCTAACTGGAAGCCGCAATCGCAACGCAAACTGAACAGGGCATCTCCGGTCAGGCATTCGGAGTGCAGGCGGCCCAAAACGGGCTGGCCATCGGCAACATCGCCCAGCGTCAGTACGACATGTTCCTTGCCGGTATCCTGATCGAGGAAACCGTGCATGATGAACACACCGAATGGCGTCGGCAATTTGGAAGCAGCGACGAACACGACAGACACCGGAGAAACCCCAGAAGGCAGAAAGCGGATATTGTAACAGCAACTGGAGGCTGGAGG
>NZ_JAMOIE010000060.1 GCF_024448935.1 Stutzerimonas stutzeri | reverse complement strand
GTTGCTCGAAACTGGAGTAACGAAGAACTGAACCTGCCATGAGCGGATAGTCCATCGCAGCAGTATACGACGTCAGTCCGGTTAGATGGTGACCCCGTGCCATCATTACCAAAGCCATTGCTACCTGCCGCCATTACTCTTCGAGGGGCTGTCGGGCAAACCCATCAGCGCCACGCTGCGCCCGGGCAAGCGGCCCACGGGGCGAGAGCGCGCCGCCGCCATCGTCGGGCGCGTGTTGCGCCTGCTGCGCCGAGCCTGGCCGCACACTCACATCGTCCTGCGCGGTGACCGGCACTTCGCCAATCCCGAACTGATGGCTCTGTGCGAATTGGATGAACAACTCGACTTCAGCTTCGGCCTAGCCGGCAACCCGGTCTTGTCCCCCAAGGCCGAGCCACTGCTCAACAAGTCAACAAGGCGCGGGCGTTGCGCCAATCCCGACTCGACTACGCCCACGGCACAGGCACAGCAGGTGTGCGGCTGTATGAAAATATTGACTACAAGGCGCTGGACCATTGCGGCGCCAGCCCTTTTTTCGGGTTGACGGTTTGGTATTTTTCTACCATAGTTTGTACGGACAACCTGACATCCATACAAAGCAAACAAGAAGAGGAGCGCCTCCATGGGCGTCAAGCAAGTAGGGGAGAACCGTTATCGTGGGCAGATCGGCCGGTATTACGAGGATTTTCAGGTCGGTGATGTGTACGAGCATCGTCCGGGCCGGACGCTGACCGATGCCGACAACATACATTTCTCACTGCTGACCATGAACTACCACCCAATGCATTGCGACCTGGCCTACGCCGAAAAGAGCGAGTTCGGCCGGTTGTTGGTCAACAGCGGTCTGACGGTTGCGATCGTGCTCGGTATGACCGTGCCGGATGTCAGCGGCAAGGCGATCGCCAATCTTGGCTGGACCGCTATCAAGCTCACCGCGCCGGTGTTCTCTGGCGACACCATCTACGCCGAGTCCGAAGTGCTGGACAAGCGAGAATCTCGTTCACGACCGAATCAGGGCATCGTCCAGGTCAGAACCACGGGCAAGAAAGCCGACGGGACGGTGTTCATGATCTTCGAGCGCACCGCGCTCATCCAGAAGCGCGAGGGCAACACCCTCGACGAGGCGGCCAATTACTGAGCTCGCCATTGGCCGGCAGCCGGCAGCCGTCAGCCGTCCGTCGCCCAGGCAAGTAAACGCTGTAGCTACACGAACATCCTCAACAAAAACAATTTCGAGGAGATACCTCTGATGAAGCTCAAGCGCATTCTCGCGGCTACGGTCGCATGTTGCTCCCTGTCGTTGCTACCCCCGCACCTGTTCGCCGAAGAACTGGTTTTGCCAAGCGAAGTAGCGGCCAGCCACTGGAAAACCCGCTACATGAAGGAGTTCGCCGAGGCGGTGGACAAGGGCACTGGCGGAGAACTCGACGTCAAGATTTTCCCCGCGGGCCAGTTGTATAACGACCAGGATGCGCTCGCCGCACTAGGCACCGGGGCGGTGCACATGGTCTGGCCGGTGTCGGTGCGGGTCGAATCCATCGATCCGCGGGTCGGTGTCATCAACCTGCCGTTCGCCCTCGACGCCGAGCGCATGGCCAACCAGTGCTACGCCGACGGCCTTACCGAGCTGCTGTCGTCCTACGTCGAGCCGCGCCAGCTGAAGATCCTCGGGCTGCTGCGCACCGCCGACCTGTTCTTCATCTTCAGCGACCGCAACGTGCAGAAGCTCGAGGACCTCAAGGGCAGCAAGATCCGCGTCACCGGCGGCCGGGTATTCCTCGACACCATCCGCAGCGTCGATGCCAGCCCGGTGTCGATGGCCGCCTCGGAGATGAGCACAGCGCTGGCCCAGGGCGCGATCGATGGCGTGTTCACCTCGGCGGCTGGTTGGGCGGAGATGATCGGCGCGACCGGCAAGTATGCCTACTACGTGCCGAATCTGTCGATGAGCACCTACGCGGTGGTGGTCGATCGTGGCTGGTTCGAGGGCCTGCCAGAAGATCAACAGACCGCGATCGAGGTGGCGTTCGCCGAGATCATTCCCCGGCAGTGGCAGGAGGTGGCGATCGAGGACCAGGAGCTGATCGACAAGATGGTCAAGGGTGGAGCCCAGTTCCACACCGCTTCGACTGAGGACATCGAACGCTGGAAAGCGCTGTCGGCCGGCAATATTGAACGCTTCTCCGAACGCTACCCAGAGGTCCAGCCGAAGGTCGACGCAATCGCTCAGAGCTGCACCAATGGGGATTGAACTCATGCAGACCAATAAGGCCCATGCATCGCTGCGCCAGCGTGATGCGCGGCGGACGGCAAGCGGGCGTCTGGGTCTTTCCGGCGGACAATTGCTGCACAGTATCGCCACTTGCGTGTTCCTCGTTTCCATTGCAGTGATGCTGTTCGAGGGGGTGTCGCGAGCGGCATTTGATCGCAGCTGGTTCTGGGCCGAGGAAAGTGTGCGCTACCTGATGGTCTGGGCGTTCTTCCTCACCCTCGGGGTCACCGGGCGCGCCGGGCACCACATCCGCACCGAGTTGCTGGTCGACCACCTCGGCCCACGCCTGCGCAAGACCTGCCATCTGCTCGCCAGCCTGGTAGGGGTGGCCTTCTGCGGCCTGCTGTTCTACGCCTCGCTGCCGCAGGTCCAGCGCTACTACACGATGGGAATGATGACCGAGTCGAACCTCGACCTGCCGGTGTGGCTGCTGTTCCTCATCATGCCGCTGGGGGCGCTGCTGTACCTGACCTACTACCTCGGTTGCACGGTGCGCGCCTGGCGCGGCGAGGACCCCTTCTCCAATCCCGAAAAGGCCGAGGGTTCGCCCCTCTAGGAGAGCGCCATGCTGATTGTGCTTGCTCTGGTGACGATGCTGCTGTTCCTGGCCATCGGCACCCACGTGGCGGTGGCGCTCGGGCTGGTGACCACCGGGCTGATCCTGTTCGCCGCCGGCGTCCCGACCACGGTGATCGCGCAGACCGCGTTCAAGTCGGTCAACAGCTACCCGTTGATGGCGATCCCGATGTTCGTGCTCGCCGGCAACCTGATGATGAAGGGCAACATCGCCGAGCTGCTGATCCAGCTGGTCGGCAGCGTAGTCCGCGCGGTACGGGGCGGGCTGGCGCTGACGGCGATGATCTCCAGTGTGTTTTTTGCCGCGGTTTCCGGCTCCAGCGTCGGTTCGGCGGCGGCCATTGGTGCCTCGACGGTTAGCGGGTTGGACCGGGAAAATTATCCGCCACGTTTTTCCGCTGCGATCGTCGCGGTAGGCGGCACGCTCGGGTTGATGATTCCGCCATCGCTCGGCTTCATTCTCATCGGTTCGATTGTCGGTCTACCGGTCGACCAGCTGTTCATCGCCGGCGTGTTTCCAGGACTGATGGAAGCGGCGCTGTTGATGCTGGCGGTGATCGTCTTTTCCCGGCGCGGCGGCTATGGCGGCGTGGTGCAGAAAGCCGACTGGGGTGCCTTCTCGCGCAAACTGCCAGGCGCCGGAGCCGCGTTGATGATGCCGGTGCTGATCCTCGGCAGCATCTACACCGGCTATTTGACCCCCACCGAGGTGTCCGCCTTCGCCGCCGCCTACGCGGTGGTGCTGTGCCTGCTGGTGTATCGCAGTGTCACGGTCGGTGGCGTCTGGGAGGTGGCCAAGGATTCGCTGCTGCAAACCACCATGATCTTCGCCGTGGTGATGGGCGGTAGCCTGGTCGGCTTTGCCCTGGCACGCATGGGGGTGTCGGCCAGCCTGGTGTCCTTCATCACCGACATGGACATCCAGCCCTGGCAGTTCCTGCTGCTGGCCAACCTGCTGTTGCTGGTGCTGGGGATGTTTCTCGACGGCGTGGCGATGATCGTGCTCACCGCGCCGCTGCTGTTCCCGGTGGCCACCCACCTGGGCATCAACCCCATGCACTTCGCCGTGATCATGGTCGCCAACGTGGAGATCGCCACGCTTACCCCGCCGATCGGGCTCAACCTGTTCGTCATGAGCGGCATCACCAAGCAGCCGGTGCACGAGGTCGCCCGTGGCGTACTGCCTTTCTACCTGGTCCGGATGATCGGCCTGACGCTGATCACCTTCGTTCCCGCCATCTCACTCACGCTTATCAGCTGAGGAAAACGCCATGAATATCGCACTGGACACCTCCAACGCCACGCAACTCATTGCCGGCGCGCTCGCCGAATTCGCCGCCAACCTGCGTTACGAGGACATCCCCGAAGAGATCCGCGAACGCGCCAGGCACCTGATGCTCGACGGCATCGGCATCGCCCACGCCTCGACCCACTACGACTTCGCCCACCGCTCGCTGGCCGCGGTCGCCGAGCTGGGGCAGGGCGACAGCGACGTCATCGGCCTCTCCGCCAAGCTGAGCCTGCGCGACGCCGTGCTGATGAACGGCATCCTGGTCCACGGCCTGGATTTCGACGACACCCACGGCCCGGGCATCATCCACGCCACCGCCAGCTGCCTGCCGACCGCCCTCGGCGTCGCCGCCCAGCTCGGCCTGAGCGGCCGCGAACTGCTGACCGCCTACGTGCTGGGCATGGAGATCGGCACCCGGCTGGGCGCGGTGGCCAAGGGCGGCTTCCACCAGATCGGCTTCCACCCGACCGGGCTGGTCGGCGCCTTCGCCTGCACCCTGATCGCCGGTCGCCTGCAGGGGCAGAATGCCGCGCAACTGGCAATGGCCCAGGGCATCGCGCTGAGCACCGCCAGTGGCAGCATGGAATTCCTCCAGGACGGCGCCTGGACCAAACGCATGCACCCGGGTTGGGCCGGCGTTGCCGGGATCACCTCGGCGACCTTGGCGCGGCACGGCTTCATCGGGCCGAAAGCGGTCTACGAGGGGCGCTTCGGCCTGTTCAAGAGCCACCTCGGGCCACTGGAGGAGAACTGCGACTACGCCCTCGCCACCCAGGGCTTGGGCGAGGCGTGGGAAATCGAAAACGTCTCGGTCAAGCCGCTGCCGGCCTGCCACTTCACTCATGCCTGCGCCGACGCCGCGGTGCTGATCCGCCAGCAGCCCGGTTTCGATCCGCAGCAGATCGCCCACATCAAGGCGCTGGTGCCGGCCGGGGTGATCAAGACGGTGTGCGAGCCCGAGCAGTACAAGCGCCAGCCACAGAACACCTACGACGCCCAGTTCAGCATCCCCTACGCGGTGGCCAGCGGGCTGGTGCGCGGGCGCTTCGGGCTGGCCGAGATCGATCCGGCGGCCATCGGCGACAAGGTGGTGCTGCGCGTCGCCGGCCTGGTGGAGTACGCCGCCGACCCGGATTCGACCTTCCCGCGCCACTACACCGGCGAGGTGATCGTGACGATGCGCGACGGCACGGTGTTGCGCCACCGCGAAGCGATCAACCGCGGCGGCTGCGACCGTCCGCTGAGCAACGCGGACATCATTGCCAAGTTCCGTGAAAACCTCGCGCTGGTCGCCGCCAACCAACGCGCCGACAACGTGCTCCAGGCCGTCCTGCAGCTCGACGAGGCCCCGGCCCGGGAACTTTCCCGCGCCCTGGCGGCACGTGCCTGACCCACCTTTCAAGGAAAGCGAACAGATGAACGATTACAACGAACAAGAAGGAATGATTCTGGCTGCTCTGGACCGGTTCCTGGAAACCGAGGTCCAGCCGCACGTGCACCGGCTCGAGCACGACGACATCTACCCTGAAGAGATCGTCGAAAAGATGAAGGAACTGGGCCTGTTCGGCTGCGTCATCGCCCCGGAATACGGCGGACTGGGGCTGAGCACATCCACCTATGCCAAAGTCGTCGAGCGCATTTCGCGGACCTGGATGTCGCTGTCCGGCATCATCAACTCCCACTTGATCATGGCCTCGGCGATTCAGCGTCACGGCACCGACGCACAGAAGGCCCGCTTCCTGCCGCGCATGGCCGCCGGCGAGCTGCGCGGCGGAGTAGGGCTCACCGAGCCGGACGCCGGTACTGATCTGCAGGCCATCCGTACCGTGGCCCGCCGCGACGGCGACCACTACGTGGTCAACGGGGCCAAGACCTGGATCACCAACAGCCTGTACGGCAACTGCCTAGCGCTGCTGGTCAAGACCGATCCCAACGCCGAGCCGCGGCACAGGGGCATGAGCCTGCTGATCGCCGAGAAGGGCCCTGGCTTCACCGTCGCGCGCAAGCTGGAGAAGCTCGGCTACCGCGGCATCGACACCTGCGAGCTGGCGTTCCAGGACTACCGGGTGCCGGTCGACTGCCTGATCGGCGGGGTCGAGGGCGTCGGCCTCAAGCAGGTGCTCTCGGGCCTCGAACTCGGCCGCATCAACGTCGCCGCCCGCGGCGTCGGCGTGGCCCGCGCGGCACTGGAGGAATCGGCCGCCTACGCGCAGATCCGCAAAACCTTCGGTAAACCGATCTGCGAACACCAGGCGATCCAGCTGATGCTGGGCGAAATGGCCACTCGGGTCGAGGCCTCGCGCCTGCTGGTCGAGTCTGCCGCGCAGGCGTTCGACAAGGGCGAGCGTTGCGATATGGAGGCCGGCATGGCCAAGTATTTCGCCACCGAGGCGGCGTTGCGCAACGCTACCGACGCCCTGCGTATCCATGGCGGCTATGGCTATTCCAAGGAATACAACGTCGAGCGGCTGTACCGCGACGCGCCACTGCTGACCATCGGTGAAGGCACCAACGAAATGCAGCGCATCATCATCGCCAAACAGCTGATCCAGAGGAGTCCGGTATGACATTACCCCTCGAAGGTGTGCGCATCGTGGCCGTCGAACAGTACGGGGCCGGGCCTTTCGGCACCCAGCATCTGGCCGACCTCGGCGCCGAGGTGATCAAGGTGGAAAACCCGGCGGAGGGCGGGGAGGTCGGTCGCAGTGTCGGTCCTTATTTCTTCGAGAAGGGCGATAGCCACTTCTACCAGTCGTTCAACCGCAACAAGAAGAGCATCGCACTTGACCTGAAGAACCCGCACGACAAGGACGTGCTGATCGACCTCATCAAGGACGCCGACGCGCTGTTCGACAACCTGCGCGGCGACCTGCCGGCCAAGCTGGGGCTGACTTACGAGCAGCTGAAAGAGCACAATCCCAAGCTCGTCTGCGCGCACCTGTCGGCCTATGGCCGCGAGGGCTCGCGCAAGTCGTGGCCGGGATATGACTATCTGATGCAGGCCGAGGCAGGCTACCTGTCGCTTACCGGGGAGCCCGGCGGCCCACCGACGCGCTTCGGTATTTCGATCATCGACATGATGACCGGTACTACGGCGGCGCTGGCGTTGGTTTCGGCACTGGTCGGTGCGCGTGCCACTGGCGTCGGGCGAGATATCGACGTAAGCCTTTATGATGTCGCGATGCACAACCTCAGCTACCTGGCGACCTGGTACCTCAACGAGGGCGTGATGACCGAACGGGCGCCTCGCTCGGCACACCCCTCACTGACGCCAAGTCAGCTGTACCGTACCGCCGATGGCTGGATCTTCCTGATGTGCAACAAGGAGAAATTCTGGCCCGTGCTGGCGAACCTGATCGGCAAACCGGAATGGGCAACCGATCCGCGCTATTGCGACTTCAAGGCGCGCCTGGCCAATCGCGAGCAGTTGACCGAAGAGCTCGATACCGTGCTGATGACAGCCAGCACCGAGCAATGGCTGGAGCACTTCGGTGGCCAGGTGCCGGCGGCGCCGGTCAATAATGTCGCCCAGGCGCTGGAGAGTTCCTTCGCCAGGGAGCAGGGGCTGATCGTCGAGATGCAACATCCGGTGCGTGGCCCGGTCAGGACCGTGGCCTGTCCAATTCGCTGCCCCGGCGAGGCGCTACCTACAAAACCCGCGCCCCGGCTCGGTGCCGACACCGAAGCGCTGCTTGCCGAGTTGGGCCGCGCCAAGGAGCGCTTCAAACCTCTTACAGGAGTCAAATGATATGAGCCAGGGTCTGCCTTCCCTGCTGTCCGGTGGGCAACCGCGCTACCTCGTTCTCGCCCAGGCACTGGTCGACGACATTAAGGCCGGGCGTTATCCGCTGGGCAGTTTGCTGCCGACCGAGCACGAGCTGTGCGAGCAGTTCAGCGTCAGCCGGCATACGGTCAGGGAGGCGATCCGCCGCTTGAACGAATTGGGGCTGATCAGCCGTCAGCAGGGCGTGGGCACACGGGTCAAGGCGACCCAGGTGGCCTCGCGTTACGTGCAGGCCAGCGAAAGAATCGCCGACCTGCATCAGTACGTGCGCGACGTTCGGCTGGAGATCAGCTCGATCGACGACGTCATCCTCGACGCGGCGCTGGCCGAACTGCTCGAAGCCAAGCCCGGGCAGAGCTGGCTGCACGTCAGCGGCCTGCGTCACCGCGAGGGCGACACGGAGCCGCTGGCGCGCACCGACGTCTACATCAACCGCGCCTACCGCGGCGTGGCTGAAGACCTCGGCGACGGCAGCGAGCCGATCTACACGCTCATCGAACGGCGCTACGGCCTGCACGTGGTGCAGGTCAGCCAGCAGCTCAGCGCGGTGAACATCGGCGAGCGCGACGCGCGGGTGCTGGAGGTCGAACCCGGTTCCGCCGGACTGCTGGTGGTACGCAAGTACTTCGGTGCCAATCAGGATCTGCTCGAGGTCGCAGTGAACCTGCATCCGGGCTCGCGCTTCAGCTACTCGGTCACCCAGCACCTGCGTTTCCAGGGAGAAGCCTGATGGGGGGAGGCTTCCTTCCGCTGGTCGTGACCCTGGCGATCCAGGCGCTGGCCTCCATGGCCTCCTTCACCGTGCCGGTGCTGGCACCGGCGGCAGCCGCCGATCTGGGCGTGCCGGCGGCGGTGGTCGGCGTCTTCGTGGCCCTGATCTATTTCGGCGCCATGCTTACCAGCCTGTTCAGCGGCGCCTGGGTGGTACGCTATGGTGCCATTCGCGTCAGCCAGATCTGCCTGTTGCTATGTTCCATCGGGCTGGCCTGCGCTGCCAGCGGCACTCTGACCGGGATGGCCCTGAGCGCCTTGCTCATCGGCGCCGGCTATGGCCCGGTAACCCCGGCGAGCTCGCATATCCTTGTGCGAACCACACCCGCGCACCTGATGGGCTTCATGTTCTCGCTGAAGCAGACCGGCGTCCCGCTGGGCGGCGTGCTGGCCGGGGCGCTGGTGCCGAGTCTGGTGGAAACCACCAGTTGGCAGGGCGCCGCCGGCGTGGTGGCGCTGGCCTGCGCGGTCATGCTGGTACTGGCACAGCCGTGCCGCGCCGCCCTCGACGATGATCGCCAGGCTGAGCACCGGGTCCGGAGCAACCCATTGCAGCCGCTGAAGCGGGTATTCGCCCACCGCTCCATTCGCGATCTGGCGCTGTGCTCGTTCTTCTTCAGCGCCATGCAGCTGTGCCTGACCACCTACCTAGTCACCTACCTGACCCACGAATACGGCCTGGCGCTTACCGCCGCCGGTATGGTGCTCGCCGTGACCCAGGGCGCCGGCGTCGGTGGGCGCCTGCTGTGGGGCTGGATCGCCGACCGCTGGCTGGCGCCGCGCCGGCTGCTACCGCTGCTGGCCCTGGCAATGGCGGCTGCCGCCGCGCTGACCGCCGCCTTCGACCCGGACTGGCCGCTGCTGGCGGTGATGGTCGTTAGCGCCTCCTTCGGCGCCACCGCGATCGGCTGGAACGGCGTCTACCTCGCCGAGGTCGCCCGCCTGGCGCCGCCCGGCACCGCCGGCCTGTACACCGGCGGCACGCTGTTCTTCACCTACTTCGGCGTAGTCGCCGGCCCGCCGCTGTTCGCCCTGATCGCCGAGGCGAGCGGTTCGCTGGCGAGCGGCTACGCCACCTTCGGCGCACTGCTGCTGGCGACCGGCCTGCTGCTTGGTCACTTCGCCCGGCGCCCGGCACCGACTACCGGCTCGGCCTGATCCGACCCGTACCACCACGGAGGAAGCATGTCCGCACGATCCTATCTGTTCGTTCCCGGAGAGCGTCCCGAGCGCTTCGACAAAGCGTGCGCCAGCGGTGCCGACGTGGTGATCCTCGATCTAGAGGACGCGGTCGCGCCCGAGCGCAAGGCGCAGGCGCGCGAGGCCATTCGCGACTGGCTGACCCAAGGCGGCCGTGCCTGGGTGCGTCTGAATGGCACGGATACGCTCTGGTTCGAGGATGACTGCAGCCTGCTCGACGCGCCGGGCTTGCTCGGCGTGTCGCTGCCCAAGGCGGAAACGGCGGAGCAGCTGAACCGGCTCGCCGAACGGCTGCCCGCGCCGCTACGCATGTTGCCGATCGTCGAGACCGCGCGCGGCATCTGGAATGCGGCCGAGCTCGCGGCGGCGCCGAAGGTCGACCGGTTGGCGTTCGGCTCGGTCGATTTCCAGGCGGATGCCGGGATCGTTGGCGACGGAAACGAGCTGCTGTACGCCCGTTCGCGCCTGGTTCTCGCCTCGGCGATGGCGGGTATCGGCGCACCGGTCGATGGCGTGACCGTGCAGTTGGATGACCTCGCGTGGCTCGAGGCCGATGTGCTCGATGCGAGGCGCATGGGATTTGGCGGCAAGCTCTGCGTGCACCCACGCCAGGTCGGACCGGTCAACCAGGGCTTCCTGCCGTCGGCGGAGGAAACGGCCTGGGCGCGGGCGGTGATGGCGGCGGTGGAGGCCAACCCCGGCGTCGGCGCGGTCAGCCTCGACGGCAAGCTGATCGACCTGCCGGTGATCCTGCGCGCGCAGCGGATTCTCGAAGGGGCGGCCGCCGCCTGAGCGGCGCGCCCGGGCGATCAGAAAAAGTAGAAGCAGCCGGCGATCACCAGCCCCGAATACACCAGCATCAGCAGGCAGTAGCCCATGATGTCGCGGGCTCCGAGGCCGACGATGCCGAGAATCGGCAACGCCCAGAATGGCTGGATCATGTTGGTCCAGGCGTCACCCCAGGCGATGGCCATGGCGGTGACTGCCGGGCTCACGCCGAGCGCCTGACCGGCTGGCAGCATGATCGGCCCCTGGACGGCCCACTGGCCGCCACCGGAGGGTACGAATACGTTGACCAGGCCGGCGCTGAGAAAGGCCAGCACCGGGAAGGTATCGGCCGACGACCAGGCGATGAAGGTGTCGGTGACCTGCTTGCCCAGGGAAACGCCGTCAGCGTTGGCGCCCACCATCATGCCCATGATGCCGGCATAGAAGGGGAACTGGATGACGATGCCACTGATGCCGCCAATTCCATCCTGCACCGCTCGCATATAACGCTCCGGCGAGCCGTGCAGCGCCAGACCAATGAACAGGAACAGGCCGATGACGATGTTCAGCGTCAGGGCGAAGCCGTTCTCGGCAAAATAGTAGCCGAAATACACCACACCCAGCGCGACGATGATCAGGTTAAGGATTCGGCTATCGTCCATGCGCTGCGCCAGCGTGTTGCGCGGCAGCGGTTCATGTTCCGGATCCAGCAGCAATGCCGGATCGGCGACCTTGGGGGCCTTTGGATGCATGGCCCAATTGAGGATCGGCAGGCCGATTACCAGCAGCGCAATGATGGTCAGGTTCATGGGGGTGAACAGCGTGTCGCCGACGCCAATGGCTGCGGTGACCACGCCGCCAGTCATGCGCTCAAGGTCCGCTCCCCCGGTAGCCAACGACAATGGGATGGAGCCGGACAGGCCGCCGTGCCAGATCAGGAAGCCCGAATAGGCCGCCGCGACCAGCAGAGGATAGTCGACACCCTTTACTTCACGGGCCAGGGCTCGAGCGAAGACCGCGCCGATCACCAGACCGAAGCCCCAGTTGATCCAGGAGCCCGCCAGTGCGACCAGGGTCACCATCACCACGGCGCGCCCTGGTGTGCGGGCAGCGCGCGCAAGACCGGCCAATAGTCGATGGATGGCCGGTGCGCTGGCCAGGGCATGACCCGTGACCAGAATCAGCGCCATTTGCATGGCGAAGGTGAGCAGGTTCCAGAAGCCGGTGCCCCAGTGTTTCGCCATTGAAGGCAGGCCCTGGCCGGTGACGAGCATGCTCGCGGCGAGCACGATGAGGCTGAGGAGAATCGCAAAAACGAAGGGTGAGGGTAGGTATCGCTGAATGAGCTTGACGCTCAAGGCGGTAACGGAGCTGAGCATGGTCGTTGGTCCTGTGTTGTTTTTCTTTTTTATAGGCGGCTTTATAGGCGGCGCACGTGCATGGCGTGCGCCGCGGTTTGTTCGATACGTCGAGGCGGTTGCTCGCTGACTGAACCGCGCTGATTCTCCTCTATGAATTGGCGTGAGCCGTTTCAGGTGCGTTCGATGGCCAGGGCAACGCCTTGTCCGCCACCGATGCACAGGGTGGCGAGGCCTTTCTTGGCATCGCGGCGGATCATTTCGTGTAGCAGCGTGACCAGCACGCGGCAGCCCGACGCGCCGATGGGATGCCCCAGCGCAATCGCGCCGCCGTTGACGTTGACTTGCTCGGCATTCCAGCCAAGTTCCTGGCCGACCGACAATGCTTGGGCGGCAAAGGCCTCGTTGGCTTCGATCAGGTCCAGCTGATCCAGTGACCAGCCCGCCTTGTCCAAACAGCGGCGGGTCGCCGATACCGGCGCGATGCCCATGATCGCCGGGTCGACGCCAGCATTGGCGTACGCCTTGATCGTCGCCAGCACTGGCAAACCGAGGGCCTTGGCCTTGTCTGCGCTCATCAGCAGTACCGCGGCGGCGCCATCGTTGAGGCTGGAGGCATTGCCGGCGGTAACCGAGCCATCCTTCCTGAACGCCGGCTTGAGTTTGGCCAGTGCCTCGGCGGTGGTGCCGGCACGGGGCTGCTCGTCGGTGTCGAAACGCAGCGGCTCGCCTTTGCGCTGGGGAATCTCGATGGGCGTGATCTCGTCCTTGAACCGCCCGGCCTCGATGGCCGCGACAGCCTTCTGCTGCGATGACGCGGCGAAGGCATCCTGGGCTTCGCGGCTGATCCCGTACTTGTCGACCAGGTTCTCGGCGGTGATGCCCATGTGGAAATCGTTGAAGGCATCCCAGAGGCCATCGCTGATCATCGAGTCGACCAGCTCGGCGTGGCCCATGCGCAACCCGGTGCGGGCCTTGGGCAGCACGTAGGGCGCCAGGCTCATGTTTTCCTGGCCGCCGGCAATGATGACTTCGGCGTCACCACAACGAATCGCCTGCGTCGCCAGATGCAGGGCCTTGAGGCCCGAGCCGCAGACCTTGTTCAGGGTGAAGGACGGCACGGCATGGGGCAGGCCGGCCTTGATCGAGGCCTGACGGGCCGGGTTCTGGCCGGCACCGGCGGTCAGGACCTGGCCGAGAATGACTTCATCGACATCGGCGGGGTTCAGTCCGGTCTGTGCGAGCAGACGCTTGATCACGGCAGCGCCCAGATCAGGCGCGGCGATGTTGGCCAATGCGCCCTGGAACGAGCCGATGGCGGTACGGGTGGCGGCGACGATAACGACGTCTTGCATAAAAGAGTCTCCTATCCGAAACGGGAAAAGCCCCGCATGCATCGTGCGCATCATGAGGCTTTCGAGCAATGCGGGTCAGGCGAACTGCATTTCCGGTACATGGTCCGGTACCACCAGTTCACCGGCGGTCTTGGCAACGATTTCCTCGACACTCACGCCGGGCGCGCGCTCCTTGAGGATGAAGGCACCGTTGTCGATCTCCAGGTAGGCCAGATCGGTCAGCACGCGCTTGATGCAGCCGGCGCCGGTCAGCGGCAGCGTGCACTTGGGCAGCAACTTGGACTCGCCATCCTTGGAGGCGTGCGTCATCAGCACGATGATGTTTTCGGCGCCGGCGACCAGGTCCATGGCGCCGCCCATGCCCTTGACCAGCTTGCCGGGGATCATCCAGGACGCGATGTTGCCCTGTACGTCAACCTCGAAGGCGCCGAGCACGGTGAGGTCGATGTGCCCGCCGCGGATCATTGCAAAGGATTCGGCGGAGTTGAAAATGGAGGCGCCGACGCGTGCGGTGACGGTCTGTTTGCCGGCATTGATCATGTCGGCATCGAGTTCGTCTTCTGTGGGAAACGCGCCCATGCCGAGCAGGCCATTCTCCGATTGCAGCATCACTTCCATGCCCTCGGGCACGTAATTGGCGACCAGGGTCGGGATGCCGATGCCGAGGTTCACGTAGAAGCCGTCCTGCAGTTCACGGGCGACGCGCTGGGCCATTTGTTCGCGGGAAAGTGCCATCGTCGATTCCTCTTATTCTTTTGATCAGGTGCGGACGGTGCGCTTTTCGATGCGCTTCTCGAAGGTGCCGCAGATGATGCGGTCGACGTAGATGCCGGGGGTGTGGATCTGGGTGGGGTCGATTTCACCGGGCTCGACGATCTCCTCCACCTCGACCACCGTGACCTTGCCGGCCGCTGCCGCCAGCGGGTTGAAGTTCTGCGCGGTATGGCGATAGATGACGTTGCCGTAGCGGTCGGCCTTCCAGCCCTTGACGATGGCGAAGTCGCCGGTGATGGCGTGCTCGAGAATATGCGGACGGCCGCTGAATTCACGCACGTCCTTGCCTTCGGCGATGGGCGTGCCGTATCCGGTTGCGGTGTAGAAGGCCGGAATGCCGGCGCCGCCTGCGCGCATCTTCTCGGCCAGGGTGCCCTGAGGCGTCAGTTCGACTTCCAGCTCGCCGTTGAGCAACTGCTTTTCGAACAGCGCGTTTTCGCCCACGTAGGAGGCGATCATCTTGCGGATCTGCCGGTCTTCCAGCAGCACACCCAGGCCGAAGCCGTCGATGCCGCAATTGTTGGAAACCACGGTCAGGTCGCGGGTGCCCTTGCGCTTGATCTCGGCGATCAGGTTCTCGGGAATGCCGCACAGACCGAAGCCACCGGCCAGAACGGTCATGCCGTCCTCGAGCCCGTCGAGCGCCTCGGCGTAGGAATTCACGCGCTTGTCGAAACCAGCCATAAACGATTCCTTTTTGTTGTTGGGTTGTTTGTGCTGAGCTGCGATGGAGTGTTCCCTTGTGTGACGGATTTGTTAAGTTGATTTTTAAGCGCGATTGATTGATAAAACCAAAGAAAGCGCTGTAGTGCGCACCGGATCCGATTCGATGACCGTCAAAC
Organism: Stutzerimonas stutzeri; assembly: GCF_024448935.1. GTDB lineage: Bacteria > Pseudomonadota > Gammaproteobacteria > Pseudomonadales > Pseudomonadaceae > Stutzerimonas > Stutzerimonas stutzeri_AO. The sequence continues at coordinate 15,420 of NZ_JAMOIE010000060.1, read as the reverse complement.
AACTCCGTGCGTTTCTCGCTGTGGCCCACACCCTGAGCTTCGCCCAGGCCTGCGAACGCCTGCATCTGTCGCAATCGGCGCTGAGCCTGACCATCAAGGCGCTGGAGGACGGGCTCGGCGGCCGCCTGTTCAGCCGTACCACGCGGGCCGTCAGTCTGACGCCCGAAGGCGAGGCGCTGCTGCCGCTGGCGCGGCGGTTGCTCGCCGACTGGGACAACGCCGAAGACGAGCTGCGCCAGCGTTTCACCTTGCAACAGGGCAGGGTGGCATTGGCCTCGATGCCGTCCTTCGCCGGCAATCTGCTGCCAGCCGTACTGCGCACCTTTCGCGACCGCTACCCCTCGATCCGTGTCACCGTGCATGACGTGATCAACGAGCAGGTGATGGAGATGGTCCGTGACCGCCAGGTAGAAATCGGCATCGCCTTCGAGCCCGAACCCAGCACGCCGCTGACGTTCACCCCACTGTACACCGACCGTTTCGTGGCGGTGCTGCCGGCCGATTCGGTGCTGGCGAGCCAGGTCGAAGTGAACTGGAACGCGTTGCTTGAACATCCCTTCATTACCTTGCAGCGACCGTCGACGGTGCGCGTCATGCTCGAAGACCATCTGCGTCCGCGCGGTCGCCAGCTGCCGGTGCAGTTCGAGAGTCATCAGTTGGCAACGGTCGGACGTATGGTCGCCAGCGGCCTGGGTGTCAGCGCCGTGCCGGCGCTATGTCGTGCGCAAATGCTCGAGCTTGGTGCGCGCTGCGTGGCCCTGGGTGACCCCGTGATTGAAAAACCGGTCGGCATCCTGACCAAGCCCGGCCACGAGCTGTCGGTGGCAGCGCAGGCGATTGCTGACACTTTGCGCGCTGAAACGGGTTATCCGGACGCCTCCGGCTGAAGGCCGAAAGCCGCGGCAACCGGGGCGTCCGGCTGTCAGCCGGGAGAAAAAGCGTTCGGTTACCGGACGTTGAAGATGTTGGCCCATGATCCAGTCTCCTATCCTTCACGCCATAGATATGCTGCGCACGCCGACAGAGCATCCATTGCCCCGGTCCGGCGTGACGTCAGGTCTGGCGTCGCTTCGCAGCTGCCATCCATACTATAAGATAAGCGACAAGCGACAAGCGACAAGTGACAAGTGACAAGTGACAAGAGTGCCCTGTGATGGATAGTCTGCTGAATACGAAAGGCAGGATGTTCGAGCGTGCCGATCCCCGCGCCGTATCGCAGTACGTCAATCAGCAGGTTGGTGCGCACTGCATTCAATTGCCACGTACCGGCAGTCCGCAAGCCAGCCTGAGCCACTGCACGTTCGGCAAGCTTGAATTCTTCTGCAAGCTGGAGCAGATCCACGGCCGCTTGAGCGAGCCCGCGGCCAAGGCCCGCAACATCACCGAGATCGCCATGGACTAAAGCGTCATGCATCTCGGTCGTTTCTCGGAGACATACAGGCGCACCTTCGGCAAGCTACCGACAGATACCCTGCGCAAGCATCGCTGACAGCCGCAGGCCGTGCCCGCTTGGCAATCTCGCTGGCAGAGGCGCGATGAAGGATTTCAAGCAATAACTTAACGAGCCTTTCATTTAAGCACTTCGCTAACCATAATCCTGACTAAATCAATCGGGTTTTGGAGATTCCATGCAAGACGTGACACTGTCGGACGTGTCATTGATCGCGCAGGATCGATATCGACTACTGGTCGATGCTGTGACTGACTACGCCATCTACATGCTCGACGCCAATGGCAGCATCGCCAGTTGGAACGCGGGTGCGAGGCGCTTCAAGGGATACGAAGAGGCCGAAATCATCGGCCAGCATTTCTCCCGCTTCTACACCGACGAAGACCGTGCTGTCGGGATGCCGCAAAAAACCCTGGATACAGCGGTAACTGAAGGTCGCTTTGAAGGGGAAGGTTGGCGCGTGCGTAAGGACGGCACGCGCTTCTGGTGCCACGTGGTGGTCGATCCGATCTGGTCGCCTGACGGCAGTTTGCTCGGTTTCGCCAAGATTACTCGTGACCTGACCGAGCGCAAGCTTGCCGAGGAGTCGTTGAAAAAGAGCGAACAACAGTTTCGCTTGCTGGTTCAGGGAGTTACCGATTACGCCATCTACATGCTCGACCCGACAGGCATAGTAACCAACTGGAACGTGGGCGCCCAACGCATCAAGGGTTACCTGCCAGACGAGATTGTCGGGCATCACTACTCGGTCTTCTTTACCGAAGAGGACCGGCAAAATGGTGCACCCCAACGCGGCCTTGATACGGCACTGCGGGAAGGGCGGTTCGTGAGTCAGGGCCTGCGTGTACGCAAGAACGGCTCGTGCTTCTGGGCAAGCGTAGCGGTCGATCCGATCCACAGTGATACTGGCGCTCTGCTCGGTTTCGCCAAGGTTACGCGGGATATCACCGAAAGCGTCGAGGCGCAGCGCGAATTGGAAAAGGCGCGCGAGGCGCTGTTTCAGTCACAGAAGATGGAGTCGCTTGGGCGGCTTACCGGTGGCATCGCCCACGACTTCAACAACCTGCTCATGGCCGTGCTTGGTGGGCTGGAGATCGTACGCCGGCGGGTTGACGACGACCCGAGAATCGTCCCCTTGCTGGACAACGCGATTCAGGGTGCACAGCGCGGCATATCACTTTCCCAGCGCATGCTGGCGTTCGCGCGGCGCCAGGAACTGCATCTCGAGCTGGTCGATGTGTCCGCGCTGGTGCGTGGCATGGCTGATCTGCTCAGGCAGTCGCTCGGCCCTCGGATCGAAATCGAGATGCGGTTTCCGCTTTCGCTCAAGCCGATTCTGGCAGATCCCCATCAGGTCGAGCTGGCACTACTGAATCTCGCGGTTAATGCACGGGACGCAATGCCCGATGGTGGCACCGTCACCCTCTCCGCAAGCGAACACCGGTTCGATACGAAGGCTGGGCCATTGGAGTCGGGCGACTATGTATGCCTGGCGCTGACCGACGAAGGCACGGGTATGGACGAAATGACGCTTGAGCAGGCGATGGAGCCTTTCTTCACCACCAAGGGCGTCGGCAAGGGCACGGGGCTTGGGCTCTCGATGGTCCACGGCCTTGCCGCTCAGTCGGGTGGGCGCCTGTTGCTCAAGAGCGAGAAGGGCCGCGGCACCACTGCCGAGCTGTGGCTGCCGCTTGCGGTCAATCTGCCTGTGCCGGCGGAAAAAGGAGGTGTCCAACCGCCTGAGTCGCAGAGCCTTATGGCGCTGAAAGTGCTGGCGGTGGACGACGACGCGCTGGTGCTGATGACCACCGCCGCAATGCTCGAAGAGCTTGGCTGCGAGGTGATCGAGGCGGACTCGGCCGAGCAAGCGCTGGAGATACTGGCGCAACAAGGAATTGATCTGGTATTGACCGATCAGGCCATGCCGCAGATGACCGGTGCTCAGCTGGCCGACTTTATTCAGCAGCGGTATCCGCAACTGCCGGTTATCCTCGCCACCGGCTACGCCGACACGCTTGGCGGGCGCGCGAGCAGTCTTCCCAGACTCGGCAAGCCATTCGACATGGACGCCTTGGCCGAGAAAATCACAGCGGTCATGAGCCAGCGCTGACGGCTGGCTCCGCTCGCCAGTCCTTCGACGAAGGACGCGATGAGAGCCGTCTGATCTTCAACTCCAGCTGGCAACTGCGGTGACCGAATCAGCGCCTGGCGGCGAGCGTCTGATTTTGCGATTATCGGATGCGAGAACGATAATCGCCCATCGCCCATCGCCCATCGCCCATCGCCCATCGCCCATCCGCCACGGACGCCCGCTCATGACCGCCGAATCTCGCCCCAGCCTTGCCCTCATGGCGCCGGCCATCATCGCCTCGCCCGCCAAGCGAATCGAGGCGCTGACCGGCGACCCGAACTTCATGACGTCGCTGGCGCGGGGGCTGGCGGTGATTCATGCATTCCAGGAGCGCAAACGTCATCTGACCATCGCGCAGATCAGTCACCGCACGGAAATACCCCGCGCGGCCGTGCGTCGCTGCCTACACACACTGATCAAGCTCGGTTACGCCACGACCGATGGGCGAACCTATTCGTTGTTGCCGAAAGTCCTCACGCTCGGGCACGCGTATCTGTCGTCGACGCCGCTGGCGGTGACGGCGCAGCCGATCCTCGATCGGCTCAGCGATGAGCTGCACGAAGCCTGCTCGATGGCCACGCTGGAAGGCGACGAAGTGCTGTATGTAGCGCGATCGGCCACGCCCCAGCGGTTGATCTCGGTGGACCTCAGCGTCGGCAGCCGCCTGCCGGCCTACTGCACGTCGATGGGCCGCATCCTGCTGGCCGCGCTGGACGACGCGGCACTGACGGAGTACCTCGAACACGCGAATCTTCAGGTCAAGACCAGCCGCACGCTGCATACACCTGAAGCGATCCGTGCCTCGGTTGAGGAAATAAGGCAGAAGGGTTGGGTCATCATCGATCAGGAGCTTGAGGTCGGCTTGCGCTCGCTGGCGGTGCCGCTGAAGGACTCTGCCGGGCAAGTGCTGGCCGCACTCAACGTTGGCACCCATGCGAGCCGGGTGACCAAGCAGGAGCTGGAGTCCCGCTTCCTGCCGGTTCTGCTGGAGGCGAGCAGGGAACTGAGCACGCGACTTTTCCACTGATCGAGTGCCGCCGGTGTCCGTTTTCAAGGCTTCTCGGGATGGGTACGGTTCTGTTCGATAATCGCACAATGATTCGATTATCGGATTGTTCTGGTTTGATTCGGTAGTTAGTGTTGATGGCACGCGCTGCTCTCTGCTCACCCATACACCAACACGAGACCGACCCATGGCTGAACTCCTTTCCCTTCGCGAAGCAGTGGATCGCTTCGTCAGCAGCGGGGATACCGTCGCCCTTGAAGGCTTCACCCATCTGATTCCAACTGCCGCTGCGCACGAGATCATTCGCCAGGACAAAAAGGACCTGACTCTGGTGCGGATGACCCCGGATCTGGTCTATGACCTGCTGATCGGCGCCGGTTGCGCTAAAAAGCTGGTGTTTTCCTGGGGCGGCAATCCCGGGGTCGGCTCGCTGCACCGCCTGCGTGACGCCGTGGAAAAACAGTGGCCGCAGCCGCTGGAAATCGAAGAACACAGCCATGCGGATCTGGCCAACGCCTATGTCGCTGGCGCGTCCGGCCTGCCGTTCGCCGTGCTGCGCGCCCACCTCGGTTCCGATCTGCCGAAGGTCAACCCGAGGATCAAGTTCATCGACTGCCCCTTCACCGGCGAAACGCTGGCGGCCGTCCCCAGCGTGCGCCCGGACGTCACCGTGATCCATGCACAAAAGGCCGACCGCAAGGGCAACGTACTGATCGCAGGCATTCTCGGTGTGCAGAAGGAAGCCGCGCTGGCCGCCAAGCGCTGCATCGTCACCGTCGAGGAAATCGTCGACGATCTGCAGGCGCCGATGAATGGCTGTGTCTTGCCCAGTTGGGCCCTGAGCGCTGTGTGCCGGGTGCCCGGTGGCGCGCATCCGTCCTATGCGCATGGCTATTACGAGCGCGACAACCGCTTCTACCAGCAGTGGGACCCGATCGCTCGCGACCGCGACACCTTCACCGCCTGGATCGATGAATTCATCCGCGGCACCGAAGATTTCCCAGCGTTCCAGTCCAAGCTGGCCGCGCAACAGGAGACCAAGTGATGAGCGCTCAGGTCAAGGACTACAGCACCAACGAAATGATGACCGTGGCCGCGTCCCGACGCCTGGGTAATGGCAGCGTCTGCTTCGTCGGCATCGGGCTGCCATCCAAGGCGGCCAACCTGGCGCGGCTGACCCACGCGCCTGAAGTGGTGCTGATCTACGAGTCCGGCCCGATCGGCGCGAAGCCCTCGGTGCTGCCGCTTTCCATTGGTGACGGCGAGCTGGCGGAGACGGCTGACACCGTGGTGCCGACCGCCGAGATATTTCGATATTGGCTGCAGGGCGGGCGGATCGACGTCGGTTTCCTCGGGGCGGCGCAGGTGGACAGGTACGGCAACATCAACACCACGGTGATCGGCGACTATCATCAACCGAAAGTTCGCTTGCCAGGGGCGGGCGGGGCACCGGAAATTGCCGGGTCGGCGAAAAAGGTGCTGATCATCCTCAAGCAGTCGCACCGCACCTTTGTCGACAAGCTGGCGTTCATCACGTCGGTCGGTTTCGGCGAAGGCGGTGAGCACCGCAAGCAGCTCGGGTTGCCCGGCAATGGCCCGGTTGGGATCATCACGGACCTCTGCATCATGGAGCCCGAAGCGGGGTCCAACGAATTCGTGGTGACCTCGCTGCATCCGGGCGTGACCCGCGAACAGGTGATCGAGAACACTGGCTGGGCCATTCGTTTCGCCGCTCAACTGGGCGAAACCGCGGCACCGACCGAAACTGAACTGCAAGCGCTGCGCGCCCTGGAGGCACGCACCGCTGCCGCCCATGGACAAACTGGAGGTGACGAGTGACACGCGACGTCTTTATCTGTGATGCAGTCCGTACGCCCATTGGCCGCTTCGGTGGCGCGTTGGCTGCTGTGCGAACCGACGATCTGGCTGCCACGCCAATCAAGGCGCTGCTCGAACGCAACCCCGGGCTCGACCCGGCGGCGGTCGAAGAGGTCTTCATGGGCAGCGCCAACCAGGCCGGCGAGGACAACCGCAACGTCGCGCGTATGGCCGCGCTGCTGGCCGGGCTGCCGGAAACCGTGCCAGGTGTGACGCTCAATCGTCTTTGCGCCTCGGGCATGGACGCGGTGGGCAGCGCTTTCCGGGCGATCGCCTGCGGTGAGATGGAACTGGCCATCGCCGGTGGCGTTGAGTCCATGACCCGCGCGCCCTATGTAATGGGCAAGGCCGACACCGCATTCGGCCGCACCCAGAAAATCGAGGACACCACCATTGGCTGGCGCTTCATCAATCCCAGGATGAAGGAGCTGTACGGCGTCGATGCCATGCCGCAGACCGCGGACAATGTTGCCGAGGAGCACAGGATCAGCCGCGGGGCCCAGGATGCCTTCGCGCTACGCAGCCAGCAGCGCACCGGCAAGGCGCAGACGGCTGGTTTCTTCGCTGAAGAGATCGTTCCGGTGGTGATCAAGGGCCGCAAGGGCGACACCGTCGTGGATACCGACGAGCATCCGCGGCCGGACACCTCGGCCGAGGCGCTGGCCAAACTCAAGCCGGTGAATGGTCCGGACAAAACCGTCACCGCAGGCAATGCCTCGGGCGTTAATGACGGTGCGGCGGCGATGATCCTGGCCAGTGCCGACGCGGTGCAGAAGTACGGCCTCAAACCTCGCGCCAAGGTGCTCGGCATGGCCAGCGCGGGCGTGGCGCCGCGGGTCATGGGTTACGGTCCGGTACCGGCGGTGCGCAAGCTGTGCGAGCGGCTGAATCTGGCGGTCGGCGATTTCGACGTCATCGAACTCAACGAAGCCTTCGCCGCCCAGGCGCTGGCCGTCACCCGCGATCTGGGCCTCGAAGACGACAGCCCGAAGGTCAACCCGCAGGGCGGTGCCATTGCCCTCGGTCATCCGCTGGGCATGAGCGGTGCGCGGCTGGTGCTGACCACCGTGCATGCGCTGGAAAAATCCGGCGGCAAGCTGGGGCTGGCGACCATGTGCGTCGGTGTGGGCCAGGGCCTGGCCTTGGCGGTTGAAAGGGTCTGATCGGCCGCCCAGGGTGTTCGTCAGGCGCGCCCGGATGGCCGGGCGATTCTGCGGTCGCCTGTGCTTGATCGTTGCGAGAGCGTCAGGTTGATAGATTGATAGATTGCACCCATCCTGCAGTCTTGATCGTTGCAAATCGTCAGTTGATGGGTTGCACCATGATGTCTACGGCCCATTGCTTCCGCCGCTTCGAGGGGCTTTTGCCATGGCGTGACGATGCGTGTTATGACAGGCACAGCGCCTGCCTCGCTCGTGCGCGGCTATCGTTAAATGTCGACTTCAGGAGGTTCCAATGCCCAGCATCAAACTCGCCGACGGCGAACTGAATTACCGTCTAGATGGCCCGGTCGACGCGCCTGTCCTGGTGCTGTCCAACTCGCTCGGGACCACGTTTGAAATGTGGGACGCGCAGGTGCCGGCTTTCAGCGAACACTTTCGCATATTGCGCTACGACACGCGCGGGCACGGCGGCTCAACCGTTACGCCGGGGCCATACAGCATCGAACAGCTCGGCCGCGATGTGCTGAGTTTGGTGGATGCGTTGGGAATCGACCGTTTCGCCTTCTGCGGCCTGTCCATGGGTGGACTGATCGGTCAGTGGCTGGGGGTCAACGCCGGCGAGCGGCTGACGCGGCTGGTGCTCTGCAGCACCGGCGCGAAGATCGGCACCGACGAGGTGTGGAGCGAGCGCATCGACACCGTGCTGAAAGGCGGCGAGCAGGCCATGCGCGACATGCGTGACGCCTCTGTCGCACGCTGGTTCACGCCCGACTTTGCGGCGCAGCATCCCGTCGAGGTGGATCGCATCACCCAGATGGTCGCCAATACCTCACCAGCCGGCTATGCCGCCAACTGCGCGGCCGTGCGTGATGCCGATTACCGCGAGCAGCTGGGTGCGATCAAGGTGCCGACGCTGGTTGTTTGCGGCAGCAAGGATCCGGTCACGACGCCCGAGCACGGGCGCTTTATCCAAGCGCATGTCGCCGGAGCGAGGCTGATCGAGCTGGACGCTGCGCACCTGTCCAATGTCGAGGCGGGCGACGCCTTTACCCGGCCGGTAACGGCGTTTCTCTGCGATTGAGCCGTACAAGGTCGATCTGGTGCCGCCGTCATCGGTGGAGCGCATGAACCGGCGGGTCTGCCCGGCGCCCATGTCCTGCTGCACGCGCCGGTAATATTCAGCTGTGGCGCGGGGGTGCCGAAAGCCCGTCGGCGTTGGCTCGCGCGTTCCGCCGCAAGACGGGCGCCAGTCCGCGCGAATGGCAGGCCGCAGCGAGTGCATGACGGCGTGGCGGGACATTCCCCGGCATCATCGTTCCGTCCACGTTGCGTTACTTGACCCAGGATCGGCGGCGGCAGAGCTCACTTGGCAAACAGCTGACCCATGTCCTTGAATGCCTTGAATTCCAACGCGTTGCCGCAGGGGTCGAAGAGGAACATGGTTGCCTGCTCGCCGACCTGGCCCTTGAAGCGTACATAGGGCTCGATGACGAACCGGGTATCCCGTGCACGCAGACGCTCGGCCAACGCTTCCCACTCCGGCCAGTTGAGCACGATGCCGAAGTGCGGCACCGGAACGTCGTGACCGTCTACGGCATTGGTCTGTGCCGCTTGCTGCGATGGCGTCTGCGGGTGTTCATGGATGACCAATTGATGGCCGTAGAAATCGAAGTCGACCCAGTGCTCGGACGAGCGGCCCTCGGCGAGACCGAAGACTTCGCCATAGAAGCGGCGCGCGGCGGGCAGGTCATGGACAGGGATCGCAAGGTGGAAAGGGGAGAGGCTCATCAAGGCTTCCTTCTGTTTGGGGCCGTAACGATCATGTTGCCAATTTGCCACCCTTATCAATACCCTTGATAAAGTGCGGATTCAACGATAGCTGCGTATAACGGTCTGGCTCAGAACGGTGACCAGCCCTATGGGTCCAACCAGAAGCCCGCTATACACACATTTGGATAACCGCATGGCCCAACCAGATCTGCAATCCCGGCTTGCTTTCACGCTGCAATCGGCTGGCTTGCTGGAGTGGTACGTCGAGCTGGACGACTCGCTGAGCGATACCCAGGCGACGGTCGAGGCTGTCTCCCATGCGCTCGATGCCTATGCACTGGGCAGCACCTCGCTCACCGAATTCCTGGAACACATCCATCCCGACGACCGCGATCCGGTCGCCGAGCACGTGGCTGTCGCCCTCTCGACCGGAGACCAGGTGCGCTTCGAGTGCCGTGTTCTGGTCGGCGACAGCAGTGTGCAGATGGTCAGCGTGACCGGTCGCTCCACCGCTCACCCCGAGCTGCGGGCGCTGCACTTCGTCAGTCAGGATGTGACCGACTGCCGCCGCTCCGAGGCCATAGCCGAAGGGCAGATGCGCGCACTGGAGCTGGCGGTGGCCGGTGCGCCCTTGACTGAAGTGCTGGTCGAACTTACCCGCTCGGCCCAAAGACAGTCGGCTGGGACCATTCGCGCAGCCATCATGCGCCTGGATGAGGATGGCAAGCTGCGATTCGTTGAAGCGTCCAGCCTTCCTTCAGATTTTGTCGCTGCGCTCGATGCGATGGCCCCAGGTTCCGATGAAACCACCTGCAGCCTGTCGGTACGCACCGGCAAGCCAAGCGTTGCCGTGGATATTGCCAGCGATCCGTTCTGGGCCAGGCACCGAGACAAGGCGCTTGAGCATGGCCTGCGCGGTTGCTGGTCCACACCAATTGTCTCTGACCGCGGCGAGGTGATGGGCACCCTTGCCTGTTACAGCAGCGTATGCGCAGCGCCGTCGTCGTTGGAGCAAGAAGCAATCACCCTGCTCGCCAATACAGCGGCTCTGCTGGTGCAGCGCGAACGAGCCAACCGGGCGCGGGTCAAGGTCGAGCGAAAAATGGCAGCCAACGAGCGCCGGTTCAGGGGATTGGTCAGGGCCACCAACAGCCTGGTCTGGTCGACCAGCCCGCTGGTCGACATCGTCGAGCCACAATCTGACTGGAATGAATTCACCGGCCAGACGTTCGAGCAATCGCGAGGCAAGGGCTGGCTCGAAGCCGTGCATTCGGAAGATCGTCCCGCGCTTGAAGCCGTCATTGAGGAAATGCGTTCGGTCTACAGCAACAAGCGCGCGGAATGCCGCATTCGTCGGGCGGATGGCGAGTATCGGCACATGGCGGGCCATGCAGTGCCCATCTTCGATGATCGCGGGATTATGAAGGAATGGTCCGGCGGGTTGACCGACATCACCGACCGCAAGCAGGTCGAGCACCGGCTGCACCACATGGCCACGCATGACTCCTTGACCGGCCTTCCCAACCGAACCTATCTCAACGAGCACTTGCGCGAGTTGGTCAATTTCATCCCGGAAAACCGGCAACTGATGATCATGCTGATCGACCTTGATCGCTTCAAGGAAGTGAACGACTCGATGGGGCATGGCTACGGCGACGTACTGTTGGTGCAGATCGCCCATCGGCTGCGCGAGGCGCTGCCGTCCGGTGATCTGGTGGCGCGCCTGGGCGGTGACGAGTTTGTGGTGGTGGCTCATCTACCTGACGGCGTGCGCTCGGCCGAGCGGCTGGCGACTGATCTGCTGCGGGCGATCCAGTTGCCCTGCGATGTGCTTGGCACACGTTACTACCCCTCGGCATCGATGGGCATGTGTCTGTATCCGAACCCCGACACCAGCATCGATGAGCTGCTGCAGCACGCCGATATCGCCATGTATCGCGCCAAGGATGCTGGCGGCACCGGGATGCAATTCTTCTCGGCTGAGATGAGCATCGAGACCAAGAACCGCATGGCGCTCGAACTCGACCTGCGCGAAGCGCTGGAGCGCAATGAATTCGTGCTGCATTACCAGCCGCGCATCTGCCTGGACGATGACATTCCATGCGGTGTGGAGGCGCTGATCCGCTGGAACCATCCAAGCAGGGGGCTGGTATCACCGGCGGTGTTCATACCCATCGCCGAAACCACGGGGCTGATCGGCAAAATCGGCAACTGGGTGCTGCAGCAGGCGTGCAAAGATATCCAGCAGCTGACTGACCGCATCGGTACCGAACTGATGCTGTCGGTGAACGTGTCACCGGTGCAGCTCAAATCGCCAACGCTGTGCAGCGAAGTCAGCGGGGCATTGCAGGCGGCCGGGATGGATACGCACCGCCTCGAACTGGAGCTGACCGAGTCCGGGTTGATCGAAGACACCGACACTTCGCACCAGCTCCTGAGCAACCTGCGAACGATTGGTGTCAGGCTTGCAATCGACGATTTCGGCACCGGGTACGCCGGTATCGCCTATTTGCGCCAATATCCAATCGATGTTGTGAAGCTTGATCGGACCTTCCTTTGCCCAACCGCCAAGGCTGATAACTGTCTCGATTTCATCAAGGCGGTGACCGAAATGTGCCACTCGCTTGGCATGCGTGTCGTGGCCGAAGGCGTAGAGGACGCCGATATGCTGCGGCAGTTGATGCGGTCGGGATGCGACGAGGCACAGGGATACCTGTTCGCCAAGCCTATGCCGCTGGCCAAGCTGGGCGACTACATCATCGATCGTCGGGCGAGTTGAGCTATTCGACGTTTGGACTGCGCTGCAGTCGCAACTCAACATTTGTCTGAATTATCTTCTGCCCGCACGGCCGGCTCTGTACCATTTGTCGATGCGACTTGTTGAACCTATGCATCAATGCGCGTGATGTCATGCCAGATGGAGGCATTCTGGCGATTGCTACCAGCCGAGCCGATATCGACGAGACAGAGGCTGTTCGTCTGGGGTGGTCACAGCGGGCGCCAGGTCAGCATCAGGGTATCGGACACGGGGGTCGGTATTCCCGGCGCGCTCTATCATGCGCGGCCGCTGCGCATGCGCTTTCGATGTAACTGTAGGGAACCAAAGCCCGAGGGTGCATGGTCGAAGCGCGTAGACAACTGTCGGCCGCCACCGTCATTTTGCCTTCGGCAGCCTCGGCAGAACTCAGGGTTTTGCCTGAATCGACCACTGATCTTCCAAAGGAACGACTGATGAGCCTCGACCTCAACGCAGGACGCCTCCCCGACGAGCACACCCTGACCAACATTCCGCGGCTGATTTCACGGTATTACAGCGAGCGGCCTGATCCATCCGATCCGGTGCAGCAAGTTGCTTTCGGCACCTCCGGCCACCGCGGCTCGTCACTGAAGAACAGCTTCAACGAGTGGCATATCCTGGCAACCACACAAGCGATTTGCGACTACCGCCGAGAGCAGGGCATCGACGGCCCGGTCTTCGTCGGCATGGACACCCACGCGCTGTCCGAGCCGGCGTTCGTATCCGCCCTGGAAGTGTTGGCAGCCAACGGCATCGAGACACGCATCGACGCCGGTTGCAGCGAAACCAATGGCGAGCCCGGATACACGCCGACCCCGGCCATCTCCAACGCCATCCTCGAATACAACGCCGGCCGCCGCAGCGCCCTGGCTGACGGCATCGTCATCACGCCGTCGCACAATCCGCCCGCCGATGGCGGATTCAAGTACAACCCCACCAATGGCGGCCCGGCTGATACGGGCGTAACCAAGTGGATCCAGGAGCGCGCCAATGCGCTGCTGGTTGCCGGCCTCAAGGGTGTGCAGCGGATGGATTATTCGCAAGCGTTGAAGGCGCCCACCACCCAACGCTTCGATTTCATCGAACATTACGTAGGTGGGCTGGAGCAGGTGATCGATCTCGAAGCGATCCATACCTCCGGCCTGGAGTTCGGCGTTGACCCACTCGGTGGCGCCGGCGTGCATTACTGGACTCGGATCGCCGAACGCTACGGCTTGCCACTCGAAGTGCTCTCGACCCGTGTCGATCCCACCTTCCGCTTCATGCGCCTGGACTGGGACGGCAAGATCCGCATGGATTGCAGTTCGCCCCACGCCATGGCCGGTCTGATCGAGAACAAGGACCGCTTTGACGTCTCCTTCGCCTGCGACACCGACCATGACCGTCATGGCATCGTCGCGCGCTCCGTCGGGCTGCTGAACCCCAACCATTACCTGGCCGTTGCCATCGAATACCTGTTCACCCATCGCCTCGGATGGAGCGCCCAGGCGGGTATCGGCAAGACCTTGGTGTCATCCTCGATGATCGACCGTGTCGCCAAGGGCATTGACCGCAAGGTGGTCGAGGTGCCGGTGGGCTTCAAGTGGTTCGTTGATGGCTTGATGGACGGCAGCCTGGGCTTCGGCGGTGAAGAGTCCGCTGGCGCTTCTTTCCTGCGCAAGCAAGGCGGTGCTTGGTCCACCGACAAGGACGGCCTCATCCTAGGATTGCTGGCGGCGGAGATCACCGCCGTCACCGGCAAGGACCCGGGCGAGCGCTATCAGGCGCTGACCGAGCGCTTTGGCGCACCGGTGTACCAACGTATCGATGCGCCCGCTGATCGCGAGCAGAAGGCCAAGCTGGGCAAGTTGTCGGCTTCGCAGGTCACCGCCAGCGAGCTGGCCGGCCAGCCAATCACCCAGATCCTCACCGAAGCGCCGGGCAACGGTGCCGCTATTGGCGGGCTCAAGGTGGTCACCGATAACGGCTGGTTCGCGGCGCGGCCGTCCGGTACCGAGGATGTCTACAAGATCTACGCCGAAAGCTTCGAGGGCGAAGCACACCTCAAGCGCATTCAGGAGGAAGCCAAGGCGCTGGTGGATGGCGTATTGGCTGGGTAAGAAACGGCAGGTCCAGTCTCCTTATGCCTAGGGCGGCTGGAATAGTGATTAACCGGCAGCAGGATGGAATGGGCTTGCAGTGCTTGTAACTTACATTAAGAAATCAGTTATTAGGCCAAGCCAGTCTACGCTGACTTGGCTTAAACATCGGTTCTTGTCTTGAGCGAGTTAAAATCATCGAGAGAACTTAATGCCATTACTGGGCGGCCGCCCTTCCTTTGAGCCACGACCACCTTGCGAATAGCAGATTAGTTGAACTCGGGACGCACTGGACCAGTCGATTAATCAGAATGGCTGTCATAACCTTGAGCTCTGTCGGGCTCGTCTCTATCACGAAATATCGTGCAGAGATTCGCATGTCCACACCTATTTGCATACGTTACAACGACGATCTCGAGCAGACCAAGCCCGATGAAGCGGAAACCATAGACAAGATCATCGCCTCGATGACCCGTGAGAGTGAAATCACTACCGAGCGCTATAAACATTCTGTTCGTGCTTCACACGCCAAAAGCACCGGCCTACTGAAAGGCGAGTTGCACGTGCTCGAAAGCCTGCCCGAAGCGCTGCGCCAGGGATTGTTTACTGCATCACGGTCGTTTCCGATACTTGTGCGCCTGGCGCAAGGTCCGGGGGAATTACTCAAAGACGACGTTTCCACCCACCGGGGCATGGCAATCAAGGTGCTCGATGTGCAGGGCGACAAGCTGCCTGGCCATACCAACGACACCCAGGATTTTGTATTGGCTACAGGTCCGGTATTCACCGCACCGGATGCCAAAACCTTTCTCGCGAACATGCTCGGCCTGGAGAAAAGTACCTCCATGTCCGAAAGCGTAAAACACGCGGTGTCAGCCGCCTCCCGAGCCGGCAACCAGGCACTGCACGCGCCGGGGGGCGACAGTTCGAAACTGGACTTTTTCGGACATCCGCCACGTCATCCGCTTTCTGACGTCTATTACAGCCAGGCCCCGATTCGCTACGGTGATTATGTGGCGAAAGTCGGCGTGTTCCCCTCATCTCCGGAGGTTCTCGCGCTTGGTGACGGCTCGCTGGACCTCTCTGATCCCGACGCGTTTCGTCACGCTGTGACAGAATTTTTTAGCGCTCACGATGCCGAGTTCGA
>NZ_JAMOIE010000059.1 GCF_024448935.1 Stutzerimonas stutzeri | reverse complement strand
ACAAAAGAAAGGCCGCCCGAAGGCGGCCTTGGTAAAAATTACTTCTTCAGCGTTTCCAAGTAGGCCTTGAGAGTCTTCTCATCGGCCGCCTTGACGGTCATGCCGTTAGGGCCGGTGCCGATGTCGGTGAACTGCTTGGCCGGCTCACCGGTGGCTTCGAAGTCCTTCAGCTCCTGGGAGCCCTCGCGGAACACCCACAGTCGGCCGTCTTCGACTTCGGTGACGAAACCAGGTTTGTCGAACTCACCGGCTACGGCGGTGCCGGCGAAGAGGGAGGCCAGCATTAGCGCGGACAGGGTCAGTTTTTTCATCGTAGATTCCTGCATTGGGTTGAGGTGGGACGCAACCTAAATCCGTACCGATGACGCTTTCATTACAAAATTCATATATGCGAATTTACAGATGTAATAAAACGTTTCAGAGGTTAGCGAGAACGTGAACCGGCTAAAGCGAGCTGCTATACGACGGGTTGTCAGCACCAATGGTGATTGAGGCAAGCGTAGGTTTACCTTTTATGTGAAAAACCATATATTCGTTTTTCCGAATTTGTCAGAGACATTTCCCATGGCTCACAAGTCTCGCGTGCTCTTTGTTTGCGTTGCCAATGCCGCCCGTTCACAGCTGGCCGAAGCACTCCTGCGGCACACCGACGCCAAACACTTCGAAGCATTCAGTGCTGGTACTGCCCCGACAGGCGTTGATCCGCGCACCGTCGCCGCGCTCCGGAACTTGGGCGTAAATGCCGATGGCTTGCGCAGCAAATCCATTGATGAGTTCGCCGGTCAGCAATTCGATTACGTCATAACCCTGTGCGATAAATCGGCATTGGAATGCCAGGCGCTGCCGGGCTCCGCTGAGGTTCTCGCATGGAATTTCGAAGACCCAGTCAGCAGCGACCAGCCCGACGCCTTCCGTCATGCTCTTCACGAGATTCATGAAAGGATCAAAATGTTCGTTCTAGTAAAAACCAAGCGCTAAGACTTTCATGGCCGACCACCTGACTCCTACCACCGTATTCAAATGCCTGGCTGACGAAACCCGCGCCCGCGCGATGTTACTGATCGCCGAAGAAAGCGAGCTGTGCGTGTGCGAACTCACCTTTGCTCTCAACGAGAGCCAGCCAAAGATCTCCCGCCATCTGGCGCAACTGCGCACCTGTGGACTACTGGAAGATCGCCGGCAGGGGCAATGGGTGTACTACCGGTTGCACCCGAATCTGCCGGATTGGGTGGCCCGCATCATCGAACTCACCCTTTCTTCAAACCGCCACTGGCTCAGCCCAGATGCGAAGCGCTTGAGCCAGATGGGTGACCGCCCTGCGCGTACCGCCTCCTGCTGCTGAAGCTCACCTGGGCTCATCCAACCCAAGGGATACCTGATTGATGAAGATTCTGTTTCTCTGCACCGCTAATAGCTGCCGAAGCATCCTTTCAGAGGCCGCGTTCAACGCGATGGCGCCGGCCGGCATGAAAGCCTATAGCGCCGGAAGCCACCCCAAGGGAATTGTTCACCCGCTCAGCCTGAAGGCGCTGCAAAAGGAGGGTATTTCGACCGAAGGGCTGTCGAGCAAGTCGATCGACTCGCATGAGTCGCTGAATCCTGACTTCGTAATCACCGTATGCGACAAGGCGGCGGGCGACGCTTGCCCAGTGTTCTTTGGGCCGGCGGTGAAGGCTCACTGGGGGCTGGCTGATCCTTCAGAGCTGCAAGGCACTGAGGCGGAAGTCGACGCCGCTTTTGATCGTACGCTCGCAATCATTCGCGCTCGGGTGCAAGCCTTTCTCGATTTGCCGCTGCAGCAGCTCAGCCCCGACCAACTGAAAGCCGAGCTAGCGCGCATAGCTGCACTTGAGGTAGCCGCATGAGCAAGAGTCGTCTCTCCTTTCTGGATCGTTACCTGACGTTCTGGATTTTCCTTGCGATGGCACTGGGCGTAGGCCTGGGAAGCGTGTTCGAGGGTCTGCCAGCCTGGTTGAACAGCCTGTCTGTAGGCTCCACCAATATCCCGATTGCCATTGGCCTGATCGTGATGATGTATCCCCCTCTGGCCAAGGTGAAATACGAAGAGCTGCCCCAGGTGTTCCAGGACAAGCGCATCCTGGTGCTCTCCCTCGTTCAGAACTGGGTCATCGGGCCGGTGCTGATGTTTGCCCTGGCTGTCATCTTTCTGCGCGACTATCCGGAGTACATGACAGGTCTTATCCTGATCGGCCTCGCTCGCTGTATAGCCATGGTGTTGGTGTGGAACCAGATCGCCGGTGGCAACAACCAGTACGTGGCGGGCCTCGTGGCCTTCAACAGTATCTTCCAGATCCTGTTCTTCAGCGTGTACGCATGGATTTTTCTGGGGCTGCTGCCGCCGCTGTTTGGCCTGCAGGGTAGCGTCATCGAGACCAACTTCTTTGACATAGCCGAATCGGTGCTGATCTACCTCGGTATCCCGTTTCTGGCCGGATTCCTGACCCGCAAAGTGCTGATCGGGCAGAAGGGAGAAGCGTGGTACGCCGAGCATTTCATTCCGCGAATCAGCCCTCTGACCTTGGTGGCCCTGCTGCTCACCATCGTCGCGATGTTTAGTCTCAAAGGCGATATGGTGCTGCAGCTGCCGCTCGACGTAGTTCGAATCGCCATCCCGCTGACGATTTACTTCATCGTGATGTTTTTTGTCAGCTTCTGGATGGGCAAGGTGCTGAAGGCCGATTACCCCCGTACTACTGCTCTGGCGTTTACCTCAGCGAGCAATAACTTCGAGCTGGCCATCGCGGTAGCCATTGCCACCTTTGGCCTGGCGTCTCCGGTGGCCTTCGCCACGGTGATCGGTCCGCTGGTCGAGGTGCCGGTCTTGATCTCGCTAGTTGGCGTTGCCCTGTGGCTCAAGCGTCGCTGGTTCGATAGCGCTGCCACCCCCGTAC
Organism: Stutzerimonas stutzeri; assembly: GCF_024448935.1. GTDB lineage: Bacteria > Pseudomonadota > Gammaproteobacteria > Pseudomonadales > Pseudomonadaceae > Stutzerimonas > Stutzerimonas stutzeri_AO. Next base: position 28,117 of record NZ_JAMOIE010000059.1, on the reverse strand, counting down.
AACAGGAGTGACCATGAAAGACGATCTGCTCCCGAATCTCGATTTCGGGCTGGCAAACCCTCCGAGCCTGGAAAAACTCGGCATCGAGAGCACGCCAACTCACCCGCCACGCATCCTGCTGCTCTACGGTTCGAATCGGGAGCGCTCGTTCAGTCGATTGATGGTCGAGGAAGCTGCACGGCTGCTCCAACGATTCGGCGCTGAAACCCGCATTTTTAATCCCTCAGGTCTACCCCTGCCGGACGATGTTCCTGACACCCATCCCAAGGTGCAGGAACTTCGCGAGCTGATGAAATGGTCCGAAGGCCAGGTCTGGTGTTCGCCCGAGCGTCACGGCTCCATGAGCGCAGTATTCAAGGCACAGATCGACTGGGTGCCGCTGGCGATGGGTGCGGTTCGCCCGACCCAGGGCAAGACGCTGGCGGTCATGCAGGTCTGCGGAGGATCGCAATCGTTCAACGTGGTCAACCAGCTGCGAGTACTTGGTCGCTGGATGCGCATGTTCACCATCTCCAACCAGTCCTCGGTGCCCAAGGCTTTTCTGGAGTTCGACGAGAACGGTCGAATGAAACCCTCCGCGTTCTACGACCGGCTGGTCGACGTTATGGAAGAGCTAGTGAAGTTCACCCTGCTGCTACGTGACCGGTCTGACTATCTGGTTGATCGCTACTCCGAGCGCAAGGAGTCGGCCGAGGAACTTTCCCGGCGGGTCAATCAGCGCGCTATCTGATCGAGGAACTAAAGATGAGCCACCCCTACGATGTGCTCAGCATCCCAGGCTTGCCGGGAAAGCTGATTTTCACCCCCTGCCCCGGCACCAAGGGAGTCTTCCTGACAGACGCATTGGCTGCGCTCAAGCAAGCCGGAGCCACCGCCGTCATCACGCTGATGCCGCAAAGCGAATTGGACACGAACGATGCGGGCGACATTTCCAGGCAATGTGAGGTGTTGGGTCTCGCCTGGTATCACCTACCGGTGGCGGATGAGCAGGTCCCTCTCGAAGATTTCGGACGCCAGTGGAAGGAGGCCAGGCAGCCAATCCTCTCCCAACTGAAGGCCGGGGAATCTCTCGCCATTCACTGCAAAGGCGGTTCGGGGCGCACCGGTCTTATTGCCGCTCGCATCCTGATCGAGGCGGGTCTTGGCCGGGATACCGCGATCGCTCAGGTGCAGGCGCTGCGACCGAAAGCCATCCAACACCCTGCACACCTTAATTGGATCAATCAGTTCGACTGATCCCCGCTCTTCTTCTGTGAGATACCAGCATGACGATCAAAGTTGGCATCAATGGTTTTGGCCGTATCGGTCGATTGGCACTGCGTGCGGCCTGGGGCTGGCCCGAAATGGAATTCGTCCGGATCAACGATCCTGCTGGCGACGCCGCGACCCACGCCCACCTGCTCAATTTCGACTCGGTGCATGGCCGCTGGGGACAAGAGGCGAGCAGCGACGGCGATTGCATCCTGATCGACGGCAAGCACATCCAGGTTACGGCGAACAAGGCGATCGCCGAGACCGATTGGAGCGATTGCGATCTCGTCATCGAGGCGAGCGGCAAGATGAAAACCGTAGCCGTATTACAGGCCTACCTGGACCAGGGCGTTAAGCGCGTCGTGGTGTGTGCCCCGGTCAAGGAAAAGGGCGCGCTCAACGTCGTCATGGGCGTCAACCACCAGCTATTCGATCCAGCCCAGCATCGCATCGTCACAGCCGCCTCCTGCACAACCAACTGCCTGGCGCCGGTGGTCAAGGTGATTCATGAAAGTCTGGGTATCCGCCACGGATCGATCACCACCATCCACGATCTGACCAATACCCAGAGCATCCTCGACACCCCGCACAAGGATTTGCGCCGTGCCCGCGCCTCGGGGATGAGCCTGATCCCGACAACGACCGGTTCGGCCACGGCGATCGCCGAAATATTCCCAGAGCTGCGCGGCAAGCTAAACGGTCATGCTGTGCGTGTTCCGCTGGCGAATGCTTCGCTCACCGACTGTGTGTTCGAAGTCGAACAAGCGGCCACCGCGGAAGAAGTGAATGAACTGCTCAAGGCTGCCGCCGAAGGTCCGCTGAAGGGCATTCTTGGCTACGAGGAACGTCCCCTGGTCTCCATCGATTACCGCACCGATCCGCGCTCCTCGATCATCGACGCGCTATCCACGATGGTGGTCAACGGTACCCAGGTGAAAATCTACGCCTGGTACGACAACGAGTGGGGATATGCCAATCGTGCCGTCGAACTGGCCCGGCTGGTCGGCGCTGCAGTGTAATCGGGAGCACACATGAAAGCGTTGTCGACCCTGTCTGTGGAAGTACGTCAGTACCTGGTGGTCACCGGTAATTACTGGGCCTTTACCCTCACCGATGGCGCATTGCGCATGTTGGTGGTGTTGCACTTCCACTCGCTGGGCTACACGCCCCTGCAGATCGCAGCGCTGTTCCTGTTTTACGAGATATTCGGTGTCATCACCAACCTGGTGGGTGGCTACCTTGGCGCTCGCCTCGGCCTCAATCGGACCATGAACATTGGGCTGGGCGTGCAGGTGCTCGCATTGCTGATGCTCACCGTACCGGCGGCTTGGCTAACCGTGCCTTGGGTGATGGGCGCACAAGCGCTTTCCGGTATTGCCAAGGATCTGAACAAGATGAGTGCCAAGAGCTCAATCAAGCTCCTGGTACCGGATAGTCAGCAGGGCACGCTATACAAGTGGGTAGCGATCCTGACCGGCTCGAAGAACGCCCTTAAGGGGGTGGGCTTTTTCCTCGGCGGGGCGCTGCTTGCGCTGCTCGGCTTTGCCGGCGCGGTGCTGGCCATGGCGGCGGTGCTGGCCCTGGTCTTCATAGGCAGCCTGGTATTCCTGAAGAGGGATCTCGGCAAGGCCAAGGCCAAGCCCAAGTTCCGCGACATGCTCTCCAAGAGCCGGGCAATCAACATCCTCTCTGCGGCACGTCTGTTCCTGTTCGCCGCTCGCGACGTTTGGTTCGTGATAGCCCTTCCGGTTTATCTGAGCACCGTATTTGGTTGGGACTTCTGGCTGGTCGGAGGCTTTCTCGCGGCGTGGGTCATCGGTTACGGCATCGTGCAGTCCCTCGCGCCTAATATCACGGGCAAGAAACGAGGTCATGTGCCGGACGGGCGTGCGGCGTTCGCCTGGGCGCTTTCCCTGGCGGGTTTGCCTGCCTTGATTGCGCTGGGTCTTTCCACCGATTGGTCAGCCCTTACGGTACTGCTGGGCGGGCTGATGCTTTTCGGCGTGTTGTTCGCTGTGAACTCCTCGCTGCACAGCTATCTGATCATCAGCTACGCCAAGGAAGACGGTGTCTCGCTGGACGTGGGGTTCTATTACATGTCCAACGCCCTGGGCCGCTTGATCGGCACGCTGCTGTCCGGCTGGGTGTTCCAGGCTTATGGACTGCAGGCCTGCCTATGGGTGTCGAGTGGATTCATTCTGTTGGCAGCTCTCATTTCCATGTTCCTGCCAAAGCATGGAATGACTCGCTCAAGTTAGCCGGTCGTAGTGATCGGTTTTTTGCAGGCGGGCAACCACCCCGTAGCGCTCGGGAGGAATGCTGCGAACCATTCCTCCCGATGTTGAAGCGTTACGAGTAACGCCGACGCTTGAACGACACTGAATGTTTGTAGGCTTCGTTTTCACCTACTTTACGAATGTCGGCCCACGCACCCTTGTAATAAGGAATTACGTTGCGATCGGTCCATTCGCTGACTGTGTCGCCCTGTACGCCGTTTGGGTATCCGAACATCATGAAGACTTGCCCCCGCTTGATGTCGGGTTCCGGGTAGGCCATGGCATAGGTCGCGCCGTAGTCGTTATAAATCTCAACTATATCCCCAGCCGCGATCCCCAGTTGCGCAGCGTCCTCTGGGTTGATCTCCAGGGGTGCCATAGGAAAACGACCTTTACGGAAGCTTAGATGCTGATCGTGATAGGCCGATTGCCAGATGTGATTCGTACGCCCGTTATTGATCCAGAAAGCATGGTTTTTCTGCTGCGCTTCGATGACGGCGGGGAAGCCATTCCAGGGTGACGGCTGAAAATGGGCCTTCCCGTCATCCGTGTCGAACGTGTTGTCGCTGTAAAGTATTTCGGTCCCGATCAGCTTACCGTCGCGGTATTCCTTGATGGGCAGCTGAACGCCATTCGTCCCTGCGGCTCGCAGCCGTTCATAGGTGGCAAGATGCCCAGTAGGCCCCCCTTGGCTATCAATCTCCTTCTCATGAGCCATGCGGAAACCGTCATTGAACGAATCCTCCTCACTTTGCCAGTCAAAGCCTGAGAATCTCTGCGCCATCTCAGTGTTGCCTTCGCCTTCATACAGGCGCTTCAGCGCATTGGCCATATCGGCAGCGATCATACAGTCCGCTTTGGCAATCCCAGGAGGATCCATGAAGCGCTCTGACAATCGCAGCCGTCTTTCACCATTCATGGATGTGAGGTTCATTTCTCCCGGGTGTGCGGCCGGGAGGAGCATGTGGGAGCTGTCCGCGAACTTAGTGCGATAGAGATCAATATCAACGAGATACAAGCCGCCTTGGTTCTTGACCGCATCATAGATGATGTTGATTAGCTGCTCTGTAGAAGCGCCCCTTGCCTTGGCCAGTGCCTGGTTGACGATATTTGCCCGTCGCTTTACTGCTTCGCGATATGTCTCGGCGTTTACAGTCGTTTGGAAAGCATTGCAAGCCCAGACGGTGAGCATCATTCCATTGTTTTTGATGATTTCCTGATCGATGTAAGGAGCGGGCCGACCGCCTGGATAAGGGGGGCGTACATAACCCTCCTGATGGCCACCCATACGAACCACGCCAGTTCCTCGACGGCCAACGTTATGCGTGGCCAATACAAGGTTCACGATGGATGACTGGATTCGGTAGTTATCGTTGCCCCAGATGACCCCTTTTTCATAAGCATGCATGGTGCGGGGCGCGTGCCCCGATTCCTTGGGTTGATAAGCCCACTCTGCTGCTTTTCTCAAATCGTCTTCGGTGATACCAGTAATAACGCTACATTCGCTCAGGCTAAGCTTGTTAGAGGCAAGAGTGTCGTCGAAACCGGTCGTGTGGTTCTGGATGAATTCATCATCCTGCCAACCTTTTTCCACCACATACGTCAAAAGCCCGTTAAATAAAGCCGTGTCCGTTCCAGGGTTGATAGCTAAGTGTAAAACATGGTCCTTGCCAGCAACTGTTTCAGAAATATCTACAGAAATAGTGCGGCGGGGATCTACAAAAATTATCTTGGCTTTAGCAAAGCTTTCACCTGGATATCGCTCCTTCTTTTTCCCTGTCGTTGCGCCCTGCAAATTGGGCACCCAATGAGCGAGAAAATAATTAGTTTGGGACTCGTACGGATTGTTACCAATGGAGATCAATACATCAGCAAGCTCTGCATCTTCATAGCTGTTGTTTAGCTCGCCGACCCCCATGTCGCGCGTCGCATGGCACTCGGAATTGTAGGCTGGCCTGTTGTGTATCCTGACCATCGGAGTACCAATGCCGGAAAAAATCAACTTCCCAGTCGCCCAGGTATTTTCGAAGCCTCCTCCCGCCCCACCATGGTCGAAAAGATTGAACAGAATTTGTTCGGGCCCGTCTTCGTCTAGAATTCTTTTAGTTAACCCCGCGTAGATATCCATCGACTGCTGCCAAGTCGTCTCTATCCAGTCATCACCGGTATAGAGCATCGGAACCTTGAGGCGACGCTCTCCTATCGGGGTATTTTCGGAATACATAATGCTGGCCATTTGGCCGCCGCGCGTAGAGGATAGCCCCTTATTTACCTCGCACTCCTTATCAGGAATAATCATTATATTGTGTTCGCTGCCATCGTTATCCTTAATACGATTCACCATGGCAGGCGTCATGGTGATCTGCATTGGGGGAACTTGGCGGGTGAAATCCACGTTAAGAGCATTTTGCTCGGGCGCCCTGCCACCCTCTTTGTTTGCGGGCCACTTGTATACGTGATACCCACAGCCAACTATGCAGAAATGGCAAGCCATATTAGTTTTCTGGGCATCTATCGGTGGCAGCGGGACTCGATCTTTGAATTGGCTCATCAGGCTATCCTCACACTAAATTATATTGGCTTGCCTTCCATAGATCAGTCCTTGGACTGAGATGGCATAAACAGATTTCTCGTCATCGTTATAAGAAAGCACGATCTGAGGCAGATTCTCGGTTGCCTGACCGGTTACCATTTGCCCGCCTTGGTCTGGATCAAATATGGAGTAATGGCAAGGGCACTTAAACGTCTCTGCTGTTTGATCGTAAAGCACAGGGCAACCCATGTGGGTGCATAACGTGCTGTACGCAACAATGTCTTTATCCGGCCCGACGCCGCCCGGAACGGTTTTACCTTTTTTTATCAGGACACAGGGTGAGGCGCTATCCGGATAGGAAAAGGAAACAGGGTTATTGACCTGAAGCTCGTTTAGTTTTGCGATTGGTTGTTGGGGATAGGGAAGTGTTGTAGAGCCAGGCGGAAAACTTGGAGCGGATTGTTGCGCAAAGGCAGTATTTGATAGAGCAAGCGTGCCGACAGCCGCTCCACTACCTGTGTATTTTAGAAATATACGACGTGTTAACTTACCCATTTGCGTCCTCTCTTATTATGGTTGCTGCTGGACTTAATTATTGTTTTTGAGCACGTAGGATTTTTACGTTCGAACGATAGCAGATGCTAATGGTGAGGCTGCTATTGCGCCGCACAGACTAGTTATAGTCGAGTTTCAGGAAGTAGCAACAGGCCCATCGCTACTTCTAGCGCAGCCTGTTAAGTTTCATTTTTATTACAGTTTGCCCCATAGCTTCATACCTGCTGGCACTAGGCGCAGCTATCAGGACCGCGAGCTTAAGCAGAGAGCGCTTCTGCAAGGGAGGTGGAACCGAAGGTTCAGTCTTGTGTCGGGGAGGACGGTTTGACGAGGCGCTGTTCGGTTCGAGCAACGCCTCGCAATTTTCTACGCGCTTCTGAAGAGTGCCTGCAGACGATTCAGGCCTACGGGCTCATCCTTAAGCAGAGGCATAACCGCATAACGTGTTGCGTGCTCCTTGGCTACCGCGTCGATCTCACGGCGCTCGTTCTCGGCACGCTTGCGCAGGAATGCGGACACTGGCCTGGCTGCCGCAACGCTGTTGTTTACGATCCAGGCCCAAGGTTCTATGTCAGCGCGTCGCAGGTCAGCCTGCAGATTCGCCGCTTCCAGAACAGGGGTGGTTTCCGCGAGTGTCACCAGCAATACCTTTGTCTGCTTGGGATCTTGCAGCTGCATCATGGGCGTTACGTAACTTACCTTGCTGTCTCCCATCTGCCGGACGATTTCACGGTGATAAGCGCCCGTGGCGTCCAGTAGAAGAAGCGTATGTCCGGTGGGGGCGGTATCCATGACCACAAACTTCTTGCCGGCCTCTCGAATCACTCTGGAGAAAGCCTGGAATACAGCGATTTCCTCAGTACAAGGCGATCGGAGGTCCTCCTCCAATAGAGCCAGGCCCTCGGGGTCCAGGTGTGCTCCTTTCGTTTTGAGCACGTGCTGCCGGTAGCGCTCGGTTTCGGCCTGCGGATCAATTCTGCTGACCGTCAGGTTATCCAAGGCCCCTTCAAGTGTTTCGGCAAGATGTGCAGCCGGATCGGAGGTCGTTAGATGCACGGGTAATCCCCGACGAGCCAAGTCGACGGCAACAGCTGCGGCCATGGTGGTTTTGCCTACGCCGCCCTTGCCCATGAGCATCACCAAGCCATGTCCGTCAGCCGCAATGTTATCCACCAAGATGGAGAGTTCAGGAAACTTCAGATCGGGCTCGCCGCCAGTTATACCCCCGCTATCGCTATTCATATCAGCGAACAGGCGCCCAAGCGTGTCAAGACCTACCAGATTGAAAGGCTTGAGCGAGAGCTGGTCGAGCGGGAGCGCGTGTAGTACTTCGGGGAAGTTCGCCAGTACCTGTTGCTCGCGTCGGTAGATGGCTGAGGCGAGTTCATCACCGTCGGCAGCACTGGCCGGCAGTACTCCATTCACGACCAGATACTGCTGCTTCAAGCCTATTTCAGAAAGCTCTTCGTGCGTGCGTGCAACCTCACGCAATGCGGCATTCTGCGCCCGTGCGACGAGTACGAGACGCGTGCGTAATGGGTCGGATAGTGCCTCCACCGCGACTTTGTATTGCGCTTGATGCTTTTCCAGGCCCGCGAGAGGACCCAGGCAAGTGGCGTCGCCTTTGCTGTTTTCCAGAAACCCGCTCCAAGCGCCAGGAAGCTGCAGCAGCCGGATGGTATGCCCCGTAGGCGCGGTGTCGAAAATGATGTGATCGAACTCGGCGATTAGGCTGTCGTCTGTCAGCAGCGCGGTGAACTCATCGAACGCAGCAATTTCGGTGGTGCAGGCCCCTGACAGTTGCTCCTCGATGCCTTTGACGATGTCCTCCGGGAGGACGCCCCTGACCGGCCCCACGATTCGATCCCGGTAAGCCTGAGCGGCCTGTTGCGGATCAATCTCGAAAGCGGCTAGACGGGGTACACCGCGGATCTCGGTCACCTTGTTACCAATATCCAGGCCGAAAACCTGCCCGACGTTCGATGCTGGGTCAGTGCTGACCAACAGGACGCGCTTGCCGTCGCCGGCCAGTTGAACAGCCGCGGCACAAGCAATGGAGGTCTTGCCTACACCACCCTTGCCGGTGAAGAACAGGAAGCGCGGTGGAGTTTTAAGAAATTTCATGAGGGGGTCCTTTCAGCAACAACCACGTCCCGAACAGCATTCGCTGCCCGATGCGTCGGATAACGGCGATTCGTTAAGCCCGGTCCACTTGGCGAGCTCGGTGCGCGTCGGATAGCGGCCCGTCAAGACGACTTCGCCGCTGACGAGGGACACGGGCAAACTTTCCTGTCCCGAACGTTCCAGCAAGTTGCGAACGGCAGGTTGTTCGGCAAACGCCTGAGGCTGGTGTGCCAGATTGAAACGCTGGACTTGGCCACCATTCCGTATGGCCCATTCCACATCACCTGCGAAGGTGACAAGCGCCTGATCCACCTCTACTCCACATACGCCGGTGCTACAGCACAGCGCGGGGTCATAAATTTGTACGGCCTGCATGTTGGTTCTCCGATGACAACCGATAAAAAGTCAAAGAGCACCAAGGCTTGTCGATCTTATGTGCCTGCTTCGCTCCGCCGGCCTGATTAATGGCAGGTCAACGGAGCAAGCCTCGGCAACGAGTTCTTATGCGCGACTCGTAGGGTTACAGCAACGTGATTCAGAAGCCTGAGGTGCAGCAAGGGGCGCCTGAGTGTCACAGCATGGGGGTTGCGCAGCAGGCGTAGGGGCACCGCAGCTCGGCACCCCTTTCGGCTGTTCAGGCCGGAGGCTACAGACTCCGGTTTCTGGCAGCTCAAGCTCAACACGACGCGCAGCTTCCCAGTCGCCGGCAAGACCCGCTACCACCGAGCGCACTTGCTCGTAGCCCGTAAGCATCAGGAACGTGGGCGCGCGTCCGTAGCTTTTCATGCCGACAATAAAAACGCCCTCGTCGGGGTGGGACAGTTCGTCAATGCCATGGGGCCGAACGGTACCGCAGCTGTGCTCATTGGGATCGATAAGGGGGGCCAGTTGAACGGGGCTCTGGGTCGCCGGGTCGATCGCCAAGCGCAGCTCTCCTAGCAATTGAAGATTGGGGCGGAAGCCTGTGGCAACGATGATCTCATCCACTGCCGGCAGCGTTTCACCGTTGCTGTGGACGATGAGCCCTGCTTCAGTGGAGTCGACATGGCTGATCGAAACGCCTTTGAATAAGGTGATCTTCCCCTGGTCAAGTAGCGCTTTGATCCGCATGCCCAGATTGCCTCGCTCCGCGAGCTTATCGTTGGCCCCACCTCCCAGGATTCGCTCCAGCGAGTGCCCTCGAATGGCCCAGTACACCTTGGTAGCAGGTGCGTCGGCAGCGAGCTGAACCAGATCCTGCAGGGCGTTAAAGGCTGAGTGGCCTCCACCCACAACCAATACCCTGCGATTGCGGTATCGATCATGTTCATTACCGTAAGCATCGGGTATGCCGTAGACGATATGCGCTTTTGCCTCCAACTCACCCAGTGCCGGAATGCCTGACGCTCCCATCCAGTTAGGTGTCTCGTAGGTGCCAGAGGCATCGATCACCGCCCGAGCAAGCACGTCCTTTTCACCTTCGGGACCCGCCACGCGCACCAGAAACGCAGCCTCTGCACGCCCCTTGTTTTTCAGCGTGTCAGCGCCATCCTTGGAGACCGCAAGCACGCGTGTCTTCAGATGCAGGCAATCACTGACTACTGGTACAGCGGCAAGTGGAAGGACGTATTGCTTCAGAAGCTCGCGGCCAGTTGGGTAGCTCCCGGCTCCCGGAGCTACCCAACCAGTTGCGGCCAGGAGCTTCGCAGCCTCCCTGTCCACGTTGTATTCCCAAGGCGAGAACATCCTGACGTGCCCCCAGCGGCTGATACTCGCTCCCGCCTGGTCGCCCGCCTCGAAGATCAGTGGTTTCACGCCTCGAGCCAGAAGGTGCGCTGCAGCGGCCAGACCCACCGGGCCGGCGCCGATTACAATGACGGGCAGTTCAGACAGTTTCATATCAATTCTCCGGCGTTAGGCTGGTTGGTCTTGCTTACAACTCGGTTGGTAGTAACAACAATCAGGGCAAAAAAAGGAATACTTCTACACGCCTATTTCGATCGGGGCGGGCAGCAATCAGTGGCCAGCCCGCAGCGAATTTCAGCTGCTCGGGTAAGCTGACGCAGCAACACGAGCGCCCCCTGTCGTACCTCGGGCGTCATGCCACTGATCATCGCTTGCTCTTCAGCGATGAGGTCCGCTCGAATCTGTTCATACAGCTTGGTGCCCGCTTCGGTGGCCTGGACGCGTACGGCGCGACGGTCCTCCGAATCCTCGACGCGCGAGACGTAACCCTTGCGTTCCAAGGTATCAACCACACGGCTGGCGGTACTCTTGTCCAAAAACATCTCCTCGGCCAAGCCCTGCAGGCGGAGTGGCCCCTGCTTGACCAGCGTCTCGATGGCATAGCACTGCGTAACCGACACGTCGTAGCAGCAAATACGATCGCGATCACGGAACTGGTAGACCCGCACCAGCTGGTTTAGCGCCTCATAGAGGGCTTCCGCATCTTGGCTCAGGTCGTCATTACGCATCTTTGGCATGTCGGTTCCGATTAGTTGTTACCTGCAACATTATTGCTCAGCGAATTGTTCGTCAAGCCATGGTTGCTCAATTGACCTGGATAGGGGGCATCGACTAGCTTGTTGCTACTAACAACTATAGCAGTGAGCGACCGTGACCCAGATCGAACCCCATCTGCCGCTCACCACTGGACGCCTGCGCTTAGTGATCGCCTTGGGCATCACGCAGATTCTGGCGTGGGGCTCGACGTTCTATCTGCCTGCGGTATTGGCGGGGCCCATTGCACGCGACACCGGATGGGCACTCTCGTCAGTTGTAGGAGGCCTCTCCTGGGGGATGCTGGTTGCTGGCGTTTGCTCGCCTCTGGCCGGCAGATTGATTGATCGCCATGGAGGACGTCCCGTACTCGCCTTCAGCTCATTGATGTTGGGCGTTGGGCTGCTGATCATGTCCTTTGCACATGCCCTATGGCTTTACTACTTGGCTTGGACGCTGCTGGGAGTGGGGATGGCGGCAGGCTTGTACGATGCCGCGTTTGCAACACTCGGAACGCTGTTCAGAGAGCATGCGCGCGAAGCAATTACCGGACTGACCTTGATCGGAGGATTCGCCAGCACTCTGGGATGGCCCGCAATAGCCGCGCTTGAATCTTGGCTAGGTTGGCGTGAGGCCTGCCTGGTGCTTGTAGCCTCCCATCTGTTGATTGGACTGTCGATCCACTGGCTGGCTGTCCCCAGAACGCACGTGCGCGATGCTGGAGGGGGCTCTGCAGGCGAAGAACGGCCCCCGCCATTACCTGATCGCTCCAGCCGTCGACTCTTCATGCTGGTCGCGGGGCTGCTGGCAGTTATGGCATTCGTCATGGCAAGTTTTTCCGTACACCTGTTGTCCGCACTCGAACAGCTGGGGCTCCCGACCGTCACAGTACTCGCGATTGGTATGGTGATCGGCCCCGCGCAGGTCGTGGCAAGGTTGCTGGAGTTTTCCATCGCCCGGCATCTCCACCCCACTTGGTCAGCGCGCATCGGCATTCTTCTGAGCCTTGCCGGCGTACTCCTGTTCACACCTGGCATACCTTGGCTAGCATTCGTCGCCGCCGCCCTCTACGGTGCCGGCAATGGAATCATGACCATTGCAAGAGGGACGCTACCATTAACGCTATTCGGGGCGGAGGGGTTTGGCACCAGGATGGGAGCATTAGCGCGGCCTATGCTCCTGGCGCAGGCTGCCGGCCCGTTTGTGGCTGCGCTTGTGCTGAGCGGCCAAGGCGCAACTACGATGATTTTGCTGATGGCGCTGCTGGTTGCTGCCGCTTTGGGCGCGAGTCTTAGGTTGCCATCGAACCCTAAGGCGGAACAAAGCTACTCCCTGGACTCCTGATGACAGCCCCTTGGTCCCCAACTGGCTGAGTGGTCTGTCCCACCGGCTGCAACAGCCATGCGCCACCTAAGCCATCGGCTAGAAGTGCGCAGCGCGGGCCGGCGTACCCGTAACACACAGCGCCATTTCCCTGTAAAAACGGAGATCACTGGTTCCCGTTTGTTTGTCGTTACCCACACCGTTTTGAAGTGGACTACCGCCATTGCCAACTCTGCGGTGGTTCAACATGCTGGCTCGACCGACTCTCCTTTCTCATTCATCGTGGCGGTCGCTCGTCGCCGGATTATGCGCTGCGCTGCTAAGCACGCAGGCGCAGGCCAAGGACATTCTCGTCGTTACCGATAGCCAGCACCCGGTACTAGCTACCAGCGGCGTTCGGGTTATCGAGCTGGATCAGCCGGCCCGAATCAAGGGCGAGCTGGGTGCCCATCTGCCTGCCGACCCCACTCGCAGTACAGCAGTCGTGCAACAGCGGCTGAAGGACGGCGGTAACGCTCTCCTGGCACGCCTTGGTGCGGCTTACCAAGACGTGGTGGATGCCTGGAGCCTGGGCATTACCACGATCCCCGCTGTAGTGGTTGATCAACGCTATGTGGTTTATGGCGAGCCGGACGTCGCCAAGGCGGTTGCGCTCATCGAAGCACATCAGAGAACGCAGCCATGATGTGTTCTCGCCGCCTGCGCGCCGGCATCGCCGCCATTCTGCTGACGATGGGAGTCCCGTCTTTCGCGCTCGACACCTCGACCATCGCTTCCTCGACGCTCTCACCGGACTGTCTGGAATATCGCGTTGCCGGGATCTGTTTCTGGCTGCTCTGCACGTATTTCAGCTGCTCCGTGGAGACCTCGGTGAAGGTCAGGCATTACGTGCCCGACGCGGTTGTGTCCAGCTACTCGAACACTGGCGAGAATCCATGGGTGGATGTGCAATCGATAAGCCAACCCAACGCCATGGCACAAGCCGGCGGCGACGGTACGACCAACGAGAACCACGAAAACAACCTGGCGAAGTTCAAGAACGCTGACGTGATCGGCCACCCCGGCGGCTATGTGCTGAGCCAGTTCGCCTCCGGCTTCGGCTATATCTGCAAAGGTGCCGGCACCGCCTTCATGCCTTACCTTTTGAGTACTCTCGACACCATCGCGTGGCGCTACAACATCCCCGAAATGGTGTACCCGGAAGCGCTGACTCCGGGCGAACGCGAGATCGGCACCCGCACTGACCGCAATCTCTGGGGCAACGTCTATCCACGCGGCGGCTTCCTGCACCAAAGCGATGACTATATGGCCGGTGCGGTAGTAGCCCAACGTGCCGGGGATGTCGTCACACGCCGCGGCCAGATCCACGTCTACCAACCTCTGCTCGCCGATGCCGAAGACGGCTACTGGCCAGCCGGTGAACTGGTTGAGAGCGACGCCACGACAGGCAAATGGCAGGAACTGACACCGACCCTCTCTCCCACATGCGCGGTCTTCCCTCACTCCGAAAACCGCGTGCAGGCGCAGCAGGGTGATTACGCCTGGGCGCTGTGGCGACCCTATAGCTGCTGCGAACGCGAAGGTCAGGTCTTTCTTGGCAGCGTCGATTTCAATTGAGGCAGGCCATGATGACCCGTTGCACGTCCTTTCCTGCTGTAATGCCGGGCCCTCTCCTTCTAACCGCCTTTTTGATGATGGCGAGCACAAACACATTCGCTCAGACCAGCGTCAACCAGCATGGTGTGCAACACCAGGGCTCCGTGATCGGTGACGATGTGCTGTATTCGATCGGCGGCGGCCAGGCCGTGTCGATGACACCCGCGCCCAATATGCGCTCCATTGGCGTCGGCGTCGGCTGGAACAGCAATCTGATCTGCGGCGACATGTCTATCTCGACCACGATCCAGAACCAGCTGAACGGCGTGACCAACGGGTTCCAGACCATCATGTCGTCAGTTATTCAGAACGCTACGGCCGCCGTAGCGTCGTTGCCAGCACTGATCATCCAGAGGGCAGACCCAGGGCTCTATAACCTGCTCACCAACGGCGTGTTGCAGGCTCGGCTGGACTTCGACCGCTCCAAACTGACCTGTCGCGCAATGGCGGAGAAAATGGGCGACATGGCTGGCGGCCAGATCGGATGGAGCCAGCTCGCCGATGGGATGGTACTTAAGCAAGCCGTATCCAGCACCGACGCTGTATCTGCCATTGAGCAGACCGAAGCGAGCCGCGGCAATGAAGGGGTGACCTGGGTCGGTGGCGAGAATGCGGGAGGCACAGGGCAGCGCCCGATTCGCGTCGTCAGTGATGTCACCCGCGCCGGTTACAACCTGGTTAACGGGCGCGATGTCGACGACACCAGCTCGATCGATCCGAGCAGTTGCGGTGGCAACCTGACCTGCCAGACCTGGAACTCGCCCGCCGCAGCCTCAGCCTGGGCCGTACGGGTGTTGGGCGAGCAAGAGCAGCGCACATGCGAAGCATGCACCAAGACCATGGCGACGCCCGGCGTCGGCCTGACCCCGCTGATCCAGGAGGAATACGAGGAGAGGCTCGAAGTACTACAGGGGCTGATCGCCGGCAGCCAGCCCCTGAGCTTCGACAATTTACAAACGGCCGGCAGCGCCTCGCTGCCGATTACGCGCGGCGTGGTCGAAGCACTGCGCGATGAACCCGACCAAGACATCCTGGCGCGACGCCTCGCTTCGGAAATCGCCTTGTCCAGCGTGCTCGAAAAAGCACTGCTGCTGCAACGTACCCTGCTGACTGGACGCAAAGAACCGAACGTTGCAGCCAACGAACTGGCGCAAAAAGCAGTTTCACACGAAAGCGACCTACTCGACCGCGAAATCCATAACCTGAAAACCGAGCTGGAGCTGCGCCGCGAGCTGGCGAGCAATTCGCCCACTGCCATCATCCAGCGTCACAGCGCACGCTCTGCGGGCTCGCGAGGCATCTATCAAGGTGATCCGGCCCGCGACCGGCTCGATCAGTTGCAGCGCCCACCAAGCAGCGGGAGCACTCCATGAGCATGGCGTGGCGGCGCCACTGGCTACGTCGCGCAGGTTTGACGCTGCTGTGGGTCCTTCTGCTACTGGTCGCGACAATCACTGCCAATGTCGTCGGCATCCACTTAGCCGGCGGCATCGAGGGTTGGCAGCAATGGCTGGATGATCATAGCGGCCATTTCCTGGCCTGGCGGCTACTGCTCTATGCCGGCACTACTTGGGGCTGGTGCTGGATGCGGCGCCGTGTACTGGCACGCGAGGCGGAAGCCGGCACTCACCGGCGCCTGCGGACGGCCGAAATCGCTGCCGTCATCGCAGTAGCGGCACTGGAGATCAGCCAGTTCGTACAAGGCGGATAACCGGAGGCTGCAATGACCCTCTACACCACCGATTACCTTGAGTATTACTTGACGCTTGTCTCCTGGATCGTCCACAACGGCATTTGGGCAGTTCTCGTCGCCAGCGGCGTATTCGCCATACCCTTTTTGGCCATCATCATTCAGGAATGGCTCAAGGCCCGCGCGGAAGGTGCCGACGAAGGAAACAAAGGCGCGTTGTCGGCCGTGCGTATCGAGAACCGCATCTATGTGTCCATCGTGGTTATCCTGTTCGCGGGCATGCCGTTTATCGACGTGGATTTCAACACGCTCCAGTTCGATCGCACCCGCTCAGCTCAATGCCAGGTGAGTGTCCCAGCCCCTGCTGAGACAGGCTGGTCACAGTCCTTCAGTACCCTCAACAACCAATCAGCCAAAGTGCCGGTGTGGTGGGCCTTCATGCACACCGTCTCGCGGGCGCTCACCGGCGCTGCGGTGGCGGCGATCCCCTGCGGCACCGATCTGCGGCAGATACGCATGGAGGTCGACGCCACTCGCATTGATGATCCAGTACTTGCCCAAGAAGTGAGCGATTTCACCCATGACTGCTATGGGCCAGCACGCGCCAAACTCTTCATGAATCGCCCGGCGCTGAACGAGGAACAGATGCATGACGTGACCTGGATCGGCTCGCGCTTCTTCCTCAACACTGCGGGTTATTACGACATCTATCGGGCAATGACACCACGCGAGGGCTGGGCCTATGACAGCAGCCGAGATGAAGGGCTGACGGAGGTGCCCAGCGGTGCGGGTTATCCAACCTGCAATCAATGGTGGTCCGACAGCACGAACGGACTGCGTGCACGCTTGCTCGGCCAGGTCGACCCCAGCTTGCTAACGCGAATCGGCGGCTGGGCCGGTTTCCTGTCACAGGATCAGGTCGACGATTCGGTGATTCGAGCCATCGCGTCGCCGCGGCAGCAGAAGCTCAACCAGGGTGCGGTCTACAGCGACTACGGCGGCCAGATCGAAATGACCATTCCCAATGTCGCCACCCGTGCCGTCAGCGACGCCGGGTTGACCATCGGCTCCATCGGATTTTTCCCCGCAATGGATGCGATGCGGCAGGCGCTGCCGATGGTTCTGGCACTGCTAAAGATGGCGCTGGTGATCTGCATCCCGCTGGTACTGGTTATAGGCACCTACGACCTCAAAACCGTAGTCACCATCAGCATCGTGCAGTTCGCATTGTTTTTTGTCGATTTCTGGTTCCAGCTCGCACGCTGGATCGACTCGACGATCCTCGACGCGCTCTATGGCTGGGGCTGGGGGTGGAACCGGCCGCATGCGAACTTCGATCCGCTGATCGGCTTGAACAACACCTTCGGCGATATGGTCGTCAACTTCGTGATGGCCACGATGTTTATCACGCTGCCCGCGTTTTGGGTTGCTGCCTTATCTTGGGTCGGTGTACGCACCGGCGGACTGCTCCAAGGGCTCTCGGATGGCACACGACCGGCAAGTCAAGCAGGAGGAAAAGCGCCGGGAATGCTCTCAGGCAAACTCAGGTAGGCAGTGAACCCGACACCTAACGATGGCGTTAGTCATCAAGCTGCGGGTCTGCATAACGCGAATCGGGAGCGTCGTTGTAAAGAGCCGGATGGTAGCCAGGATTGATCTTGTGTTCAGCTTGCTCACCGACCGCCCACTCTTCTGACGCTCCATCATCGGAGTCGCGGGCCATCCATGCCGCAACCACTGCCACAAGAAGCACAAGTACCATCCAGAATACGGCGTATAGCAGCACACCAACCACTATCAGCTTGGCAATCCAGAGCAAAGCAGTAGCTCCACCAGCAGGTAAACCGTGCTCTACGAGCCAACCACTCATCTTCCGCTCTAGATGCAGGCATCCACACCACATCCGGCCGAATACTTGGCCAAAGCGCTCTGCGAATGAAGTCTGCGCAAAAGTTTTCATGTTGGTTACCTCATGGTCGTCCCGTTATGTCTTCTCAACATCGGGTCTGCCGTGCCTTTGATCGAAGCTCACGTGGTTATTCAAGCGTAACGGGCATTTCTGCACGTCATCCATCAGACACCGTGGCGCGACCAAAACTCTGCAGGCGTTACGATGGGATACCGATTTGCCAGCGCTAGCAAGTCCTTATCGCCGGTAATCAGATAATCGGCGTGCGCCGCCACCAGTGTGAGCAATACGGGTTGGTCAGCCGGATCGCGCAGGTCGGCCGCATGTTCGCCCTCAGGCTCGACAATATCGACCAGGAACATAAGGCTGTCGACCAGATCGCGGATCTCCTCGGGGGTCATGCCGATCCTGGGCAAGCGCGGCAACACTCGGGCCAGCTCGTCCAGAATGTAGTGCGATAGCGCGACATCCAGACCGCCTTGACGCCAGGCCGCCACAATGCGCCCCGGCACGCTGCCCGGATACGCCAGGCCCGACACCAGCACATTGGTATCGAGCACGACGCGCAGCCCTGCCATCAGCCCCGCTTCCGCTCAGCCGCAACCGCAGCCTCGATCTCGGCCAGACCGTCTTCGACCGGTACGCTGGCGTAGGCCTCGCCGATCCTGCTGCTCAAGGCATCGAAGCGCTCCTGCATGCGTCGAATGCGGGCGAACAGCTCGGCGTCTACAAGGGCCGCAACCGGTTTGCCGTCCTTCTTGATGACGATGCTGTCGTTGCGGTATTGCACCTGGTTGAGCATCTCGCCCAGGTTCTGCCGGAAGCTCACGGCGCTGACTTCGGTAATCATCATCCACCTCGGACCATATCGGTCAATATGATTGATATGATCATTATGGTATAGGTTCGGCATGGTGTCCATCCGGCTGGCCTGTGTGGGTCACCACGGTAGAGGGGGAACAGCCTGCCTTCTCTAAACAATCCGGTTTGGATCATCACCGCATTGTCTGGTGCCAGCAAAGGAGCAACTGCCCGCACCAAAAGTCTGGAAAAGGGCAAGAGACTAGAAGTCACGAGGAAAGGCCCTGCCTGAACTGAGCAAAGCGCACGGCCAAACGTGCTCCTTCTAGGGGCGCCCTCAAAGAGCAATCACCCACACCGCATAGACGCTCGCGGATGGCCGTTCGCGCCTGCTATATCAAAGGATTCCAGCAAGGGCGCAAGGGAATGGGACTCAAGGGAAACGGGCTTACCCGGAAAGGGAAAAGGCCCTCGCCTGCCTCAACTCCAGGTGCCATCGATGCTCTCGCTATTCCAACGAAAACGCCCACCAGTAACGGCCTCGCTTTCCTCCACCGGAGACATGGAAAAAGGGCTGATGCGACCGGAGTCGGTCGCCGCCCTGCTGTCCACAGCGCGCCGGCAGAAACTGCTGGAGCACATCTGGCAACGCACCTCGCTCTCGCGCAAGCATTTCGCTTCACTCTACTTGGCTCCGCTGCAACGCTATGCCGAGCTGGTCCAGCAGTTTCCTGCGTCGGAAGCGCATCACCATGCGTATCAAGGGGGGATGCTGGACCACGGCCTGGAAATCGTCGCGTATGCGCTCAAACTGCGGCAGTCGTACCTGCTACCCAGTGGCACCACACCCGAGGACCAGGTCGTGCAGGCAGAAGCCTGGACCGCCGCCATAGCCTACGCCGCGCTGCTGCATGACATCGGCAAGATCGCTGTCGATCTGCACGTCGAACATGCCGACGGCAGCATTTGGCACCCCTGGCACGGCCCGCTGGCACGCCCCTACCGATTCCGCTACCGGCAGGATCGCGAATACCGCTTACACAACGCGGCCACGGGCTTGCTGTATCGCCAGGTGCTCGATGGCGAGATTCTCGACTGGCTCAGCACCTTCCCGCCACTCTGGTCCGCACTGCTGTACGTTCTGGCCGGCCAGTACGAACACGCCGGCGTCCTCGGTGAGCTGGTCATTCAGGCCGACCGTGCTTCGGTTGCCCAGGCCCTGGGCGGCGATCCTGCACGGGCTATGGCGGCCCCGAAGCAAGCGCTGCAGCGCAAGCTGCTCAATGGCCTGCGCTACCTGCTGAAGGAGGAGCTGAAACTCAACCAACCCCAGGCGTCGGACGGCTGGCTGACGCAGGATTCTCTGTGGTTGGTCAGCAAGACTGTTTCGGACAAGTTGCGCGCGCACTTGCTGGCACAGGGCATCGAAGGTATCCCTGCGAACAACACTGCCGTGTTCAACGTGCTGCAGGATCACGGCATGCTCCAGCCCACCACTGACGGCAAGGCAATCTGGCGAGCAACGGTCACGAGCGACGCAGGCTGGTCGCACACGTTCACACTGCTGCGATTGGCGCCGGCTCTGATCTGGGAGGGAGATGGTCGGCCGGAGCCGTTCACTGGCACTGTCGTGATTGAGGTAGAGCGCAACGATGCGACCACAGAATCATTCATCGATAGCGGTGAAACCTCACCCGTGGCGACCGCCGCACGTGCGGCCTCTGCTGCACCCGCTGCCGATAGCGTCGACGCCCTGCTGGCATTGCTCGGCACCTCAGATACCGAACCGCACCCACAGAGGCCGGAGGTTGAACCACCCCCAGCAACGGGCATCAATGACCCGGCCGCACCTTCCCAGGCGAACGATTCAATGCTGCCCCCTGCCGCTGTACTTCCGCCCATCGAAAACGGTGGAAACTCACCGGAGTCACCTTCCGGCGAACATTTCCTGGCTTGGCTGCGGCAGCGTGTACAGAGCCGCAAACTCATCATCAATGACGCCAGGGCCCTGGTGCACACCGTGGCCGACACGGCATTTCTGGTTAGCCCCGGTGTGTTTCAGCGCTACGCACAAGAGCACCCGAACACGGCCACGCTCGCCAAGCAGGATCAGGTTGCAGATTGGCAGTGGGTGCAAAAGCGCTTCGAAAAGCTGCAACTGCACCGCAAGCAGGTCAATGGTCTGAACATCTGGACCTGCGAGGTGACAGGACCACGCAAGTCACGACGACTGCATGGTTACCTGCTGGCAGATCCGAGGCATCTGTTCGAGGAAGTGCCGCTCAACAACCCGTTCTTACAACTTGGCGTTGATCGCAGCTGACCCGACTTGAGCAAGAGAATGTCGCTAGTGTGGACTACGAAAGTGCCGAAGCCTCGCTCGTTGCAACATACAACCATCTCTGGACTCAGCAGCTACTCGGGCTTTTGTTGTCTGCTTATTTGCTCCCGGAGGCCTGGGTGGCGCCTCCAAACCTCCGGGTAAGCTGCGAATGAACACGCTACCGAGCGATCACCGCAGACTGCGCTGCTTGACCAGCATGTAGATCGCCGGAATGACCACAAGCGTCAGTACGGTGGAAGAAATCATCCCACCCACCATCGGCGCGGCAATGCGTCGCATCACCTCCGAGCCGGTACCGGTGCCCCACATGATCGGCAGCAGGCCGGCCATGATGGCCACTACCGTCATCATCTTCGGCCGTACTCGCTCGACTGCACCAGTTATGACTGCCTGGTAGAGATCAGCCACCGTTAACTGCTCGCCGGCTGCTTCCCGTTCGGCTCGGCGCTCGGCGAGCGCATGGTCAAGGTAGATGAGCATGATCACACCGGTCTCGGCAGCCACGCCAGCCAGGGCGATGAAGCCCACCACCACGGCCACCGAGAAGTTGTAGCCCAGCGCCCACATGAGCCAGATACCACCCACCAGCGAGAACGGCACCGAGAGCATGACGATCAGCGTCTCGGTAAGCCGGCGGAAATTCAGGTACAGCAGCAGGAAGATCAACACCAGGGTCAGCGGCACGACGATTTTTAGCCTCTCCGCCGCCCGCTCCATGTATTCGAACTGGCCGCTCCAGGTCACGTAGTAACCGGGTGGAAAGGTCACCTGATCATTGACCGCCTGCTGTGCCTCTCGCACATAGCTGCCGATGTCGCGGCCGCGAATATCGACATAGATATATGCTGAGAGCAGCGCGTTTTCGGTACGAATGCTGGGCGCGCCCTTGGAAACGCTGATATCGGTGAGCTGCCCGAGCGGAATTTGTGCGCCGCCCGGCGTTGGCACCAGCACCTCGGTGGCAATACGCTGCGGGTCGGAGCGCAGCTCCCGTGGGTAGCGAACGCTGACGCCGAATCGCTCGCGCCCTTCCACGGTCGTGGTCACAAGCTCGCCGCCCAACGCAGTGGCTATGACCATCTGCACCTCACCCACCGTCAGGCCGTAGCGGGCCAGGGCATCGTAGTCGGGGGCAATATCAAGATAGAAGCCACCCGTGATGCGCTCGGCAAACGCGCTGGTTGTCCCGGGCACCGCCTGCACAACCGTCTCGATCTGGGTGGCCAGCCGCTCGATCCCGGCGAGGTCCATGCCAAACACCTTGATGCCAATGGGCGTTCGTATGCCGGTAGATAGCATGTCCAGGCGCCCCTGAATGGGCATGGTCCAGCTGTTGGCCACACCCGGAAACCGGAGCGCTTCATCCATCTCGGCGATGAGCTTATCCATCGTCATTCCCGGCCGCCAGTGCTCTTCCGGCTTGAGGTTGACCACCGTCTCGAACATTTCGATCGGGGCCGGGTCGGTGGCCGTGGCCGCGCGGCCCGCCTTGCCGAATACCGAGGCTACCTCGGGAAAGCTCTTGATGATCCGGTCCTGCACCTGCATGAGTTCCGCAGCCTTGGTGATGGACATGCCCGGGAGCGAGGCCGGCATGTACAGCAGCGTGCCTTCGTTGAGGCGCGGCATGAATTCGCTGCCAAGCTGGCGCGCCGGCAGGATGCTCACGCCCAAAACCACGAGCGCCACCACGATGGTTGTCACCTTCCATCGCAGCACGATATGGATGATCGGGCGATAAATCCAGATCAGGAAACGGTTCACCGGGTTCTTGTGCTCGGGGATGATCCGCCCGCGCACGAACAACAGCATCAGCACCGGCACCAGCGTCACCGAGAGTAACGCCGCACCCGCCATGGCGAAGGTCTTGGTGAAGGCGAGCGGCGAGAACATCCGTCCTTCCTGGGACTCCAGCGTGAACACCGGTAGGAAGGAAACGGTAATGATCAGCAGCGAGAAGAACAGCGCCGGCCCCACCTCGCGGCAGGCTTCAATGATGACCTCTGCCCTCGGCTTGTCCGGCGACGCTCGCTCCAGGTGCTTGTGCGCGTTCTCAATCATCACGATGGCCGCGTCCACCATTGCGCCGATAGCGATGGCGATGCCGCCCAGGCTCATGATGTTGGAATTGAGCCCCAGCCAGCGCATGACGATGAAGGCGATCAGGATGCCCACCGGCAGCATGAGGATGGCCACCAGCGCACTGCGTACATGCAGAAGAAACACAATGCACACCAGCGCGACGATGATCGACTCTTCCAGCAGCGTGACCTTGAGATTGTCCACGGCGCGCTGGATAAGATCCGAACGGTCGTATACCGGCTCGATCTCGACACCTTCCGGCAGGCCGGGACGAATCTCCTCTATCTTGGCCTTCAGGTTGTCGATCACGTTCATGGCATTTTCGCCGTAGCGGGCGACGGCGATGCCGCCGACCACCTCGCCCTCCCCGTTGAGCTCGACCACGCCGCGACGCTCATCAGGGCCGAGCTCGACGCGCGCCACATCGCGCAGCAGAACCGGCACCCCGCCCGCGGCCTTGAGCACCAGTTTCTCGATGTCCGCTGCACCACGCAAATAGCCGCGACCGCGCACCATGTACTCGGTCTCGCTCATTTCCACGATGCGACCGCCCACGTCGGCATTGCTGGTCCGAATGACGTCGGAAATGCGGCTCAACGGGATGTCGTAGGCCTGCAGCTTCTGCGGATCGACGGTGACTTGGTACTGCTGGACGAATCCGCCGATGCTGGCGATTTCGGACACACCCTCGGCCTTGGTGAGTTGATAGCGCACAAACCAGTCCTGCAGCGTGCGCAGCTCCGCAAGGGTATGCCGCGCACTGGTCAGCGCGTATTGGTAGACCCAGCCAACGCCGGTGGCGTCCGGCCCCAGCGCCGGTGTCACTCCAGCTGGAAGGCTCTTGGAGGCGAAGTTCAAGTACTCAAGCACCCGCGAGCGTGCCCAGTAGATATCGGTGCCGTCCTCAAAAATCACATAAACGAAGGAGGCGCCAAAGAACGAGAAGCCCCGTACCACCTTGGAATTGGGTACCGAAAGCAGTGCCGTGGTGAGCGGGTAGGTAACCTGGTCCTCTACCACCTGCGGCGCTTGCCCCGGAAACTCGGTGTAGACGATCACCTGCACGTCGGACAGGTCCGGCAGCGCGTCCAACGGGGTTTTCACCACGGCGTAGACGCCGGCGCCGATAATGATCAGCGTGGCGAGCAACACCAGGAAGACGTTGCGAACCGACCATTCAATGATTCTGGAGAGCATATTCAATGCCCCCCATGGGAGTTGTCGTGGTCATCCGGCATGACATGACCGGAATGTGCTCCTGGCTTAGTGTGGCTTTCGTGGTCATGCACATCATCCGGCGAAGCATGAGTCTCGCTGCTCCCGTGACTGCCCCCATGATTGTCGTCGCTGCTTTCAGTGTGGCCAGCATGGCCGCTGTGTGCGTCGTCATCGGTCGGGGTGGCGGCATGGCCAGGACTTTCGTGGCTCCCATGATCATGGGCATCGGCTGCCGCCGACTTCGGGCTCATGCCGCTCAGCGCTGCCTTGAGGTTGCTCTCGGCATCGATCAGGAAGTTGGCCCGCGTGACCACGGACTCTCCCTCGCCCAGCCCTTCAAGCACTTCAAGAAAGCCGTCTGCCAGTCTGCCGGTGAGCAGTTCGCGCGGCTCAAAGCGACCCTCACCCAGGGCGACCAGTGCGACCTGCCGAGTGCCGCTGTCGATCACCGCCGAGTCGGGAACCGCGAGCACGGGTGTGCGCTCCCCAGCAGCCAGCTGGGCAGTGCCAAACATGGCCGGCTTGAGCAGGCCGTCGGGATTGGACAGCTCGATACGAACCTTTACAGTGCGGGTCTGCGGCGAGAGATCGGGGTAGATGAAGGTCACCTCGCCAGTGAAATGGCGGCCTGGATAGGCGCTGACCGTGAGCTGTACCGCTTGCCCCGGTTTTACCAACGCCAGGTCCTGCTCGAATACCTCAGCGATAAGCCAGACGGTATCGAGGTCCGCAATTCGGTAGAGAGCGTCCCCGGCCTGGAAGCGCATGCCTTCCAACGCCGGTTTGTCCAGTACGACCCCATCCACCGGAGCGGTGATCGTCAAGGTACGGCTGGTTTTGCCGGTACGGCGCAAGCGCTCAAGCTGTGCTTCGCCAATATCCCAGTTGCGTAGCCGCTGCATGGCAGATTCTGAGAGTGAGGCGACCCCCTGCCTGGCATTCGCACTGCCAGCCGCTAGGCGCTGTCGTCCAGCATTGGCGATCAAGAACTCCTGCTGCGCCGAGACCAACTCGGGGCTATACACGTCTATCAGCGGCTGACCCTTGCGGACCGGCTCACCGGTGGTGTTTACGTGGAGCTTCTCAATCCATCCGTCGAACTTCGGCGCCAGGGTGTACTGGCCGCGCTCGTCCACCTGCACCGTACCGACGGCACGCACCGTGCGCGTGAGCACTCGGCGCTCGACCGGCGAGGTCAACACGCCCAGTAGCTGGATCTTCTCGGGGCTGATGGTGACGGTGCTTCCGGATTCCTCACCCTCGTAGACGGCGATGTAGTCCATGCCCATAGAGTCCTTCTTCGGCACTGGCGAGGTGTCCGGCAGCCCCATGGGATTGCGGTAGTAGAGAACCTTGCGCTCGCCCTGCGCGACAGTGGGCGCCTCGTCGGCATACACCGGGATGTAGTCCATCCCCATCGGGTCCTTCTTCGGCACCGGCGAGGTGTCGGCCAGGCCCATGGGATTACGGTAGTAGAGGACCTTGCGCTCCTGTGGCGCGCTGCTATCGACGGTCTCTGAGGAAATTGGCTTTTGCGCCATCAGGTAACCGCCGGCAAACCCGGCGATTGCGGTGGCGAGGGCGAACGTGCCGGCGCCCAGAATCATGCTGCGTTTCATAGTTCTGCTCCGACAAGACGCTCCAGTTCCACTACCCGTACGCGCTGCTCCAGTTCGTACGAAAGGAGCGACAGCCGCAGTTGGCGGATCTGTCGCTGGGCATCGAGCAAGGTGGCGAAATCGACGTTGCCGGTCTGATAGCTGGCAAGCGCTGACTGATAGGTGAGTTCTGCCTGCGGCAAGAGTGTTCTTGCGGTCAGCGCGTGCTGTCGAAAGGCGGTTTCCAACGCCGACCAGGCTTCACCGACGCTACCGGCGAGGCGGCTGTTGACCGCTTCACGCCGGGCTTCTGCGGCGTAGCGCATGGAGACGGCCTCGCGCTGTTCGGCGCTGCGGCGCTTGCCCCACAGGGGAATGTTCATCTCCAGCATCAATTCGAATTCTTCGGCGCGGTTACCCATCTGCACGACGGCGGTGCCGACGGTGACATCCGGAATCCAGTTCCGGCTCGCGAGCTCCTCGGCGCGTCGGGCTTCCTGAATCCGTGCATTGAGCTCGGCCACTTGAGGGTTGCCGCCAAGGATTCGCGCCTGCAGCTCCGCCAGGGTAGGCACCGCTGCAGGCAGCGCGGACCAGCCGGCAGGCGTCGCCAGCGGCGCGTTCGCCGGGCGCGCCAGAATACCGTTGAGCCGCGCCGCAGTACTGCGCCGGTCACGCTCCAGCGTTAGCAACTCGCTCTGCAGGCTGCTGTGCTCGGTCTGCGCCTTGATCACGTCTTGCTGCGGTGCAAGCCCGACCCGGTAGCGCGCCTGGGCGATGCTCTCAAGCTCATCCACCAGGCTGCGCAACTCCTCGGTCACCTGGGTGGCGGCATGGGCGTACTGGTATTCGTTGAAGGCCAGTTTGACCAGACTCCTGAGCTCGACCCGGCTCAGGCGCTCGCGCGCCACCGCCTGCTCTGCGCCCGCCTCGGCGATCTCGCGGGCAAGCCCTCGCTTGCCGCCCAGCGGAAAGGTCTGACGGAACGCGTAGCGTGTGCTGCCGACGCCGCTCGGCGAGAGGCTCGGGTCGTCACGGGCGATACCCATTTCTTCGAACGTGAGCATCGGATCAGGAAGCGAGCCGGCCACGTCGGGCCGCTCCCAGGCGGCCTGTCTCTCATACCCTGCAGCCCGCAGCTCAGGGCTCTGGCGTTCGAGCAGGTCGAGCAGCGGAGGCAAGGTGGCGCCAAATTCGGCTGACTCTGGTGCGGCTTGAACACTGCCGCTCAGAACAAGGCCCAGGGTGACAGCAGCCAGCAGCACTCGTTGGCTGCCAGGCAACGGTTGAACGATCCAGTTCATAGCTTCCCCTTTCTGCTATGCCGGCCCCTTTGATCGCAGCGCCGAAAGCCAAAACCTTTCCCAGCTTCGGCTAGGTCCACCAGGCTCTCTCTCATCGCGCAGAGCGAAAGGTGCACCAATGAGCCACTTCCTTTTCTCAAAATATTCATCAGATCTAGCTCCGTAGCACGCGGAGTCGGCACAAGGAAAAGCATGGGCTCGTTAGTGATCCGAGCCTCGAATTAAGAAGCGTTTTTTATTGCCTGGCTTTATTGCAGATCAGGCCTGTCATGCAGATGACCTGGACATTACATCGATGTCAGCTTTTTCAAAGCAATACTGATATGCCGAAAATCCAACACGGAGATCTGGCGCAACGAGACTTGCGTTCTTAAATATTAACTTTTTAAAAAACATTAGCCGGACAAACCAATCAATTACAACAATGTAATCCTGAAGTCATCCACCTGAAATCCCGCCAAGCTTATAGTGCCAGCGACATTTTAATCAGGAGTTGAACATGAACACTGGCAGAATCATGGCCGCATTATCATTGATGACGGTAACTTCGCTGACCATGGCTGGAGGTAGTTCGGATAGCACTTATGGAGAAATGATTCGCGCAAACGAAAAGGCGATGCAGGAATACGCCATCTCCACCGGAAAGAATCCACCAAAAGTAGTGCACTATCGTTATGGAATGGAGCTAGACATTGCCAAAGTCATCCAAACCACACGAACTGACATAACTTGCAATGAGGTGATACCAGCACAGATGACTTACGAGGACTCCAAGGGCAACTTAAATATTCTTGAATATCATGTAGCTGGAACTAACTGCCCGGGATAACACAAGGAGCGTTCAACTGTCGAGCGGCATGAAGGCCGCTCGCATATGATTACGCTATATACCAGAGAGATAACCCACCTATCGCTGAGCTTTCAGCCGACTTTATGTATCGCGTCCAACAATGCGGGTCAGGGGCATTGAAAGCT
>NZ_JAMOIE010000058.1 GCF_024448935.1 Stutzerimonas stutzeri | reverse complement strand
ATGGCGCGCTCGATCTTGCGGCTGGAGAACACGCCGGTGGCGTAGCCATAGATCAGCAGGGCCAGCAGCACCGACGGGTGATAGGCGCTACTGCCGCGCCCGGCGTACGCCTGCTCCAGCGCGCTAAGATCAAACCCGTCGACGACTTCGACGATAAAGCGAGCCAGGTGATTTTCCGGCAGCCAGTCTTCGATGGAGGGCGGCAACAGGTAGCTGATGTGGCGATCGACTGGGCGGAAACGGCTCATGCTGGGTTTCGCTAAGGGCAGACCGCCATGATCGCAGAAAACCATGGGAAAGCCCGACAGGCTGCTAGGAATTCGAGAATTGAAAGCCGGGGGCAAGATACTGGTAACGACACTGTGCTGCGCCAACCGCACGTCCAAAGCAGAGCTGAAAAAAGCCTGTTCAAAAACCGTTGGCATGTCGAGCTGGATCTGCGCAACCTCAAGACCACGATGGGGCTTGAGATGCTGAGCTGCAAAACACCCTCGATGGCCATCAAGGAACTCTGGGTTTACCTACTGGCGCATAACCTGATCCGGTTGATCATGGCGCAATCGGCCTCATTGGCTGATTGCCTGCCACGTGAGCTGAGTTTCAAGCACAGCCTCCAGCTATGGCTGGCCTGGAGGCAATTTGCTTTGATGACCTGAGGCGGGGTGAACACCTGAATAGTCTGTTGCTCCTGATTGCTCAACAGCGCGTTGGAAACCGTGCTGGGCGGGCAGAACCTCGGGCCCGCAAACGAAGGCCTAAACCCTATCCATTACTGACTCGAACACGCCAGTCTGCTCGCGCGGAAATCAAGAGATGCGGTCATCCCAAGAGGCTAGGTTAGTGCCATTCTCACCTATCCCTTTTTGTGCGAGTCCCTTTGCCTGCATGCCTTGTGCCGTGTAGTAAAGGCCTGCCGCTGGGTGTCGTCCCGCTGCTCCAAGTAATGCAGCGCCACCGGCGCCTGACCCGGGCAGGGAAGAATACCAAACTGGTGAAAAATTCGGGATAGACGGAGCGCAAGCGGAAAAAAGCTGGTCTAGGCTTTTATGCAACGCCAAATCTAGGAGAACGAGTATGTTGGCCACATTGCTTCCTACCTTGCGAGAGTTGGAGTTGCCGTTGCGTCTGCGACTCTGGGACGGCAACGAGATCGATATCGGGCCCGCACCCAGCGTGACATTGGAGATCAAGGACCCCAATCTGATTCCGCAGCTGGCCCACCCCAGCCTGGCCTTGCTTGGCGGCGCTTACGTCGAAGGCAAGGTCGATCTCCACGGCCCGCTGGAAGAGGTGATCCGCATCGGCGACGAGATCAGCCGGGCACTGGGCGATGAACATTCGCAGCTGCCGGTGCGTGAAGCCCATGACAAGGCCACCGACGCCGCTGCGATTTCCTATCATTACGACCTGTCCAACGAGTTCTACCAGCTCTGGCTGGACCGCGACATGGTCTACTCCTGCGGCTATTTCGAGACGGGCAGCGAAGACCTTGATCAGGCGCAGCAGGCCAAGCTCAGGCACCTGTGCCGCAAGTTGCGTCTGCAGCCCGGCGATCGGCTGCTGGATGTCGGTTGTGGCTGGGGTGGTCTGGCGCGGTTTGCCGCGCGTGAGTACGGGGCGCAGGTGCTCGGCATAACGCTCAGCGCCGAACAGCTGAAGCTCGGACGCGAGCGGGTCGCGGCCGAGGGGCTGGAAGATCGCGTCCAGCTTGAGCTGATGGACTATCGAGACTTACCCCAGGACGGACAGTTCGACAAGGTGGTCAGTGTCGGCATGTTCGAGCATGTCGGGCACGCCAATTTGCCGCTGTATTGCCAGCAGCTGGCTGAGGTGGTTCGCCCGGGCGGCTTGGTCCTCAACCACGGCATCACCTCACGGCACACCGATGGCCGGCCGGTTGCCCATGGCGCGGGCGAGTTCATCGACCAATATGTGTTCCCCCACGGCGAGCTGCCGCATTTGACGAGCATCGGTGCCTGCATCAGCGAATCCGGGCTGGAAATCGTCGATGTGGAGAGCCTGCGCCTGCATTACGCACGTACCCTGCAGTTCTGGAGCGAGCGGTTGGAATCGCGCTTGCAAGAGGCGCGGCGGATGGTTCCAGACCGCGCCTTGCGCATCTGGCGGGTGTATCTGGCCGGCTGTGCCTATGGCTTTCGCCGCAACTGGATCAACCTGCATCAGATCCTGGCAAGTAAACCCTTGCCTGATGGCGGACATGAATTGCCTTGGTCGCGGGCAGACATCTACCGTTAACGAATGCCCTCGCTGCGCCCTGGCATTGAAAAAGCCCACCGAGCAACGGTGGGCTTCTTTTTATCGTGCGCTAGGCGGTTGATGGACCGGCACGCCTCATCCGACAGCCAGGCCCGGCGGCCTTTACCTGTTCCGGCAACACACGGGTCAAACTGGCGAAACGGGGCCTGCCCTGACGGCAAGACGCCTGCTTTACTGGCGGCCTAACGCCAATCAGCGCAACAGCAGCAGTGGCGTGGTGGCCGAGCGAATCATGCGGGTGGTCGTACTGCCGACGAGGAACTGGCGAATCCGTGAGTGCCCGTAAGCGCCCATCACCAGCAGCCCGATGCCATGTTCGATCTGGTGGGCATGCAAGGCGGGTTCTACCTCGCCGGCACGAATCGCGATGTGCACCTCGAAGCCTGCCGCCGTCAGCGCATCGCGTGCGGAGCCCAACAGTGCGCGGCTGTCGCCGGTATCCTCGCCGACCATCACCAGATGGATCGGTATGCCTTTGAACAGCGGACTGGAGGCCAGCATTTCCACGCCCCTGCGGGTGGTGGCGCTGCCATCGAAGGCGAGCATGACGCTGGTCGGCACAGAGAAACTCGCGGGGGTGACCAGGATCGGCCGGTGCAAGGTACGAATCACGCTTTCCAGCTGGCTGCCGATGAGCTGCAGGTCGGTGCCGCTGTCCTCGCCCTGCTTGCCGATCACCAGCAG
Organism: Stutzerimonas stutzeri; assembly: GCF_024448935.1. Lineage (GTDB taxonomy): Bacteria > Pseudomonadota > Gammaproteobacteria > Pseudomonadales > Pseudomonadaceae > Stutzerimonas > Stutzerimonas stutzeri_AO. The sequence goes on along the minus strand of NZ_JAMOIE010000058.1, from coordinate 29,600 downwards.
GCGCGTGTCGGACTCCAGCTCGCGCAGGCTTTCCACCAGGTCGCCATGGCGCTGGCGGACGTCCGGTTGCATCACGCCGGCAGTCACGACGCGCTGCTTGGCTGCGTCGAGCATCATCCGGCCTTCCTCGAGCGCCAACTTGCTGCGCTTTTCGTCCAGCGCGGCGAGTTCTTCGAGCAGGTACTCACGGCTACCGAGGCCGATGATGCCGCTGAGGTTGCCGGTTGCCGGGTATTGCTGCTGGTCCAGTACATGCAGCAAAGTCAGTGGTGCATCCAGTTGCAGGCTGGCCCAGGCGGCGCAATCGCAGACGGCCGCAGCTTGTGGGGAACCGTCGATGCAAGCCAATACGTTGTTCATTGTTGTGCTCCTGGTCAGTGGCTCATCAGCTCATCGATGGCGTCGGGTTTGTCATGCACACCGAAGCGGTCGACGATGGTGGCGCTGGCTTCGTTCAAGCCCAGCACTTCGACCTCGGTGCCTTCGCGGCGGAACTTGATGACCACCTTGTCCAGCGCCGCCACGGCGGTGATGTCCCAGAAATGCGCGCGGGACAGGTCGATGGTGACCTTGCCGAGCGCTTCCTTGAAATCGAACGCACCGGTGAATTTGTCCGACGAGCTGAAGAATACCTGCCCGATGACCTTGTAGGTGCGCTGATTGCCGGTGGCGTCCAGCTCCGAGCCGATGTGCAGGTAGTGGCCGACCTTATTGGCGAAGAACATCGCCGCCAGCAGCACGCCCGCCAGAACACCGTAGGCCAGGTTGTGGGTGAAGACCACCACCACCACGGTGACGACCATGACGATGTTGGTCGACAGCGGGTGCTTCTTCAGATTACGCAGCGAGTCCCAGCTGAAGGTGCCGATGGACACCATGATCATCACCGCCACCAGCGCGGCCATGGGGATCTGGGACAGCCATTCGCCGAGGAACACCACCATCAGCAGCAGGAATACGCCGGCGGCAAAAGCCGAAAGACGGGTACGACCACCGGATTTTACGTTGATGATCGACTGACCGATCATCGCGCAGCCGGCCATGCCGCCGAGCAGACCGGAGGCGATGTTGGCAACGCCCTGGCCCTTGCACTCACGGTTCTTGTCGCTGGGTGTGTCAGTCAGCTCGTCGACGATGGTCGCGGTCATCATCGACTCCAGCAGGCCGACCACGGCCAACGCGGCGGAATACGGGAAGATGATTGCCAGGGTCTCGAAGGTCAGCGGCACTTCCGGCCAGAGGAAGACCGGCAGCGTGTCAGGCAGGTCGCCCATGTCGCCCACGGTGCGAATGTCCATACCGAGGTACATGGCAATGGCGGTCAACACGATGATGCACACCAGCGGCGAGGGGATCAGCTTGCCGATCTTCGGCACGTAGGGGAACAGGTAGATGATGCCCAGGCCGCCCGCGGTCATGGCGTATACGTGCCAGGTGACGTTGGTCAGCTCCGGCAGCTGGGCCATGAAGATCAGAATCGCCAGCGCGTTGACGAAGCCGGTGACCACCGAACGCGAGACGAAGCGCATCAGCGAGCCGAGGCGCAGATAGCCGGCACCGATCTGCAGCACACCGCAGAGCAGCGTTGCTGCCAGCAGGTATTCAAGGCCGTGGTCGCGTACCAGTGTCACCATCAGCAGCGCCATCGCCCCGGTGGCGGCGGAAATCATGCCCGGCCGGCCGCCCACGAAGGCGATCACCACGGCGATACAGAAGGAGGCGTAGAGGCCGACCCGCGGATCGACCCCGGCGATGATGGAGAACGCGATGGCTTCGGGGATCAGCGCCAGGGCGACGACGATACCCGCGAGCAGGTCGCCGCGGATGTTGGAGAACCAGTTTTGTTTGATCGTTTGCAGCATCGGACTATCCAGAGCAAAAGCACCACCATGCAGACCATGTGCGGCCGGCAGGGATACAAGGCTAGTTTTTCAGTTTGAGTGATTCAGCTGTCGCTGAGCGAAACGCACGGACAGCAGCGTACGACCGCCCCATGACAGACAGTCGCAAAGTGACGCGAGGGGGCGAAGCGCTATGGCGGACTAGGCAGCCAGGTCATGGGCATTACGAGCTCTTTTCTGAGCGACTCGGCTGGCGAGTCGCATTCGGGGGGCGACATTCTAGTCGCAACGCAGCTTTTTTACGACCGCCAATCTAGGTCCAGAGCGCATCCAGGTTGCTGAAGCCCCAGGCGGCGGGGTCTTCGCGGCCGATGATGCGACCGCTGCGCTGCGTACATTGCCAAACGGAGTCGGCTGACAACGACTTTCTAAGCAAAGCGGACCCCGACTGATGGGGCGAGCTGGCCGTTCTTTGCAAGCGATTCATGCTGGAGTTGATACAAACTTTCGCAGCACACCACTGATGTTCATTCGTCATTTTGTAACCGTACGCATGGCTGCCCGCACGGTGCGCTTTCGCTTACCATCGGCGCGTCCCATCGCGAGCGCCGTCATGCCTGCCCTGCCCAACCGCCTACGTGTAACTCTGATCGTGGCGCTGATTCTCGTCGGCCTGCTGCTGAGCATGTACTGGGCCGGGCGGCTGGCCGAGCAGCGTGCCTGGGCCGAGCGCAGTCAGGAGTCCCAGGGCCAGCTCGAGTTATATGCCCAAGCGATCCATACCCAGGTGCAACGCTTCCGCTCGGTGCCCGCGCTGCTGGCGCTCGACAGCGACATTCAGGCGCTGTTGAACAACCCCAGCGACCAGGCCCTGCGTGAGCAGCTCAATCATCGGTTGGAGGAGCAGAATCAGGCCGCGGGCTCCTCGGTGCTGTACCTGCTCGACCGCCATGGCGAAACCCTGGCGGCCAGCAACTGGCGTGACTGGAGCAGCTTCGTCGGCAACAACTACGCCTTCCGGCCCTATTTCATCGATGCGGTGACCAACGACTCGGGCCGCTACTTCGCCGTCGGCGTGACTACCGGCATCCCCGGCTATTTCCTCTCCAGCTCGGTCAAGAATGCCAGCGGCGAGGTAATCGGCGTGCTGGTGGTCAAGCTCGAACTCGAAGACATGCAACGGGAATGGGTCGGGCAGTCCGGCATCCTGCTGATCTCCGACTCGCTGGACATCGTCATCCTGACCAACCGTCCGGCCTGGCGCTTCCGCTACCTGCGCCCGCTCAGCGACGCGGTGCGCGACCGCCTCGTCGCGGTCCGCCGCTATGCCGAACAGAACCTGCAGCCACTGGCCAGCCAACGCCTGCAGCGCATCGCCGACGACAGCGAGCGGCGCCTGGTTGACGGGCCCGATGGTCGCCGCGACTACCTCTGGCAACGCCTGGCGCTGCCGGAGGAAGACTGGACCCTGCACCTGCTGCAGGAGCCGCAACGGGTGGCCGCCAACGCTCGCAGCTATCGCCTGGCCGCGGCGGGCGTCTGGATGACGCTGGCGTTCCTGCTCTTGTACCTGGCCCAGCGGCGCAAGACCCTGCGCGTGGAGCGACGCAGCCGCAACGAGCTGGAGCGCCTGGTAGAGGAACGTACCCGCGAGCTGAACACGGCGCAGGACGAACTGGTGCATGCCGCGCGCATGGCCGCGCTGGGGCAGATGTCAGCCGCCCTCGCCCACGAAATCAACCAGCCACTGACGGCCCTGCGGATGCAGCTGGCCAGCCAGCGGTTGCTGCTGGACAGCGGCCGCACCGACGCCGTGCGCGAAGGCATCGGCCAGGTCGAAGGCCTGCTCGAACGCATGGCCGCGCTGACCAGCCACCTGAAGACCTTCGCGCGCAAGAGCCCCGCCGGGCTGCGCCAACGGTTGAGCCTGGCCGAGGTACTGGGCCAGGCGCTGCAATTGCTCGGCCCGCGCATTCGCAGCGAAGGCGTCGAGGTGATCTGTCAGGTGCCGCCGCAGGCCTGGGTCAATGGCGATGCGATTCGCCTGGAGCAGGTGCTGATCAACCTGTTGACCAACGCGCTGGACGCCCTGTGGAATACCGAGTCCAAAACGCTGCGCATCCTCTGCCAGCCGCAGGGCGACGGCTGGACGCTGAGCGTTGCCGACAGCGGTGGCGGCATCGCTGATGAGCATCTGGATCAGGTCTTCGAGCCGTTCTTCACCACCAAACCGGTCGGCCACGGGCTCGGCCTCGGCCTGGCCGTCTCCTACGGCATCGTGCGTGACCTTGGCGGCAGCCTCAGCGTGCACAACGATGCGCAGGGCGCGGTGTTCGAGCTGCATCTGCCTGCGGCCGAATCACACGGCGACGAGTAGACTGGCCACTCGCAGGAGGAGTGAAACATGAGCGGTCAGGTGATCTTCGTCGATGACGAGGCGGCGATTCGTCAGGCGGTGCAGCAGTGGCTGGAGCTGTCCGGCTTCAGTGTGCGTACCTGCGCACGCGCCCAGGAAGCGCTGGCCATCGTCGACCGGGGCTTTCCCGGCGTGCTGATCAGCGATGTGCGCATGCCGGACCTGGACGGCCTTGGCCTGCTGGAGAAGCTGGTGGCCCTGGACCCGGAGCTGCCGGTGATCATGGTGACCGGCCACGGCGATGTGCCGATGGCGGTCCAGGCGCTGCGCCAGGGCGCCTACGACTTCATCGAGAAGCCCTTCACCCCGGAGCGCCTGCTCGACAGTGTCCGTCGCGCCCAGGACAAGCGCCGACTGGTCTGCGAGAACCGTCAGTTGCGGGAACAGTTCACCCGCAAAGGCCGCATCGAATCGATGCTGCTGGGCGTCTCGCGGACGATGGAGAACCTTCGCCGTCAGGTGCTCGAACTGGCGGGCACGGACGTCAACGTGCTGATTTGCGGCGACACCGGTAGCGGCAAGGAGCAGGTTGCGCGCTGCCTGCACGATTTCAGTCCGCGGGCGCGCAACCCCTTCGTCGCGCTCAACTGCGCGGCGATTCCGGAAACCATCTTCGAAAGCGAGCTATTCGGCCACGAGAGCGGCGCGTTCACCGGTGCCCAGGGCAAACGCATCGGGCGCATCGAGCACGCCCACGGCGGCACTCTGTTTCTCGACGAGATCGAGAGCATGCCGCTGGCCCAGCAGGTCAAGCTGCTGCGTGTCCTGCAGGAAAAAACGCTGGAGCGGCTGGGCTCGAACCGCAGCATCGAGGTCGACCTGCGGGTGATCAGTGCGTCCAAGCCGGACCTGCTGGAAGAGGTACGCGGTGGGCGCTTTCGTGAGGATCTGCTGTACCGCCTGAACGTCGCCGAACTGCACATTCCGCCGCTGCGTGATCGCCGCGAGGACATTCCGCTGTTGTTCGATCACTTTGCCACCCAGGCCGCACAACGCCACGGCCGCGATCCGGTCCCGGCCAGCCCGGCCGAACTGGCGCAGCTGCTCACCCACGACTGGCCCGGCAACGTGCGCGAACTGATCAACGCCGCCGAGCGCCACGCCCTGGGCCTGACGCCACCTTCACCAACCACGGCTCCAACTGCCGTCGCCGGCACGTCCCTGGCCGACCAGATGGAAGCCTTCGAAGCCCAGTGCCTGCATAGCGCCCTGCAACAACACAAAGGCAACATCAGCGAAGTCATGGCGCAACTGCAGCTACCCCGCCGCACCCTCAACGAAAAGATGCAGCGCCACGGGCTGAGCCGCAGCGATTACCTGGCCGCCGGCAGCGGCGACGGCTGATCCCCTCTCGTGGATCGTGCTGAGCGGATGTGGTGGGCGTGAGCGGCACGTCTTCGATATAAAAAACCAGCTCCGACACACCACGAGCCCTGTGGGAGCGAGCTTGCTCGCGAATCCTCCGTGCCTCTTGGGAGTCCCGTTTCGCCAGCAAGCTGGCTCCTGCGAAAGCTTGTGCGAATGTGCCCTTGAACCGAGTGCAGTTCTTTTGCCACCGCCTGCTCATGGGTCAGCAGCAGCTTGAGCAGGATAGGGTCCAATAGATCGGCAGCTCCCCGCTTGACTGGGTGTCGCTTAGCCAATGATCAGACCCCCAGGCTCTCGATATCGCGGGCGAGCATTTCCAGCTGGTGTGCCAGCGAGCCACGTAGGGTTTCTTCGCTGAGCTGAAACGAGGGCGCGCCGCAGGTCAGCGCCATGATGCTGCCGTCGGCCAGATGAAGTGGTACGCCAGCGGCCATCACGTTGCGGTCCCAGTCGCCGAGCGACAAGCAGAAGCCGTGCTGGCGGAATTCGGCAAAGGAGCCGTCCAGCGAGTGCTTCATGGTTGCCCAGTCGTCTCCGTACTTGGTTGCCAGCGCGGCCATCAGGTGCTCTCGCTCCTTGGCCGGGGTCGCGGCGAGGAAGGCGCGGCCTGCGGCAGTGGTGGCCAGGGGCAGGCGTACACCCGCGTCCATCCGCAGCGTCGAAACCTCGGCCGGACGGCAGTTCTCGATGTAGATCATCGACAGCCGGTCACGGCAGGTCAGCCCCACTGATGTGTGGGTACGGCGGGAAAACTCATCCATGTATGGCTTGGCCAGCTGGCGCACGCGCAGGTTGGACACGTAGGCATAACCCAGCGCCAGCACGCCCGAATCGAGCTGGTACTTTTCCAATTGCGGCGAGTAGCTGAGGTAACCGAGCTTGGTCAGGGTGTAGGTCATGCGCGACACCGTCGGTTTGGGCAATCCGGTGATACGCGCAATGTCCTGGTTGCCCATCACCACCGAACCATGGGTGAAGGCTCGCAGCACATCCAGCCCGCGCGATAGCGCTTCGACGAACTTGCGGTCCTTGGGAGTATCGGTGTCTTCGATGTCGCTCATGTGGTGTTGGTCTGTCTAGTGGTGGGCGGCGGGGCCGCACGATAGCAGATCGCCCCCTTTACTCGGCAGGGCGGCCTTTACCGAATGCTCGGGCTTGCCGCGAGGGCCGGGCCATGGCCAGGTTGCTTGTGCCAGTTCGCGCATAATAGCCGAAAATATCGGTTTTGCATTCCGCAGAGTAAAACCGTGGTTCGCTGGCGCTACTGATCTCAAGGTGGATCTGATGAGTGCTGTAGCGTCATGTGCGGTTGGGTCTGCATCGATATGACCCGAGCCGATGCGCCCGTTAGGCCGGTTCGTTGCAGCGGGCGGTTCGGGCTATAGGGAGAAGACGAAGGCGACGAACGGGGTATTCCGGCAGACCGCGCCAGGCGCGGCCCAGGAGGGGATCGAGGCAATAGGCGCCGATGCCGAAAAGTTGCACCGCGCTTGTGACCTGGGGGGGATTCTGATATAAAGCAGCGCTCTTTTCTAGGGGCCCGGTTTCTACGCTTGCCGCGTAGCCGGTAAGACCCCGACGAAACGTGGCGCTGAGCGCCAAAAAGACATTTGAATTCAAGCGGCCAACCCATGCCGGGTTGGGCATGTGGTTTAGAGGGCTGAGGCATGTCGAGAGTCTGTCAAGTTACCGGTAAGGGTCCGGTAACTGGGAACAACATTTCCCACGCGAACAACAAAACCCGTCGTCGTTTTCTGCCGAACCTGCAGCATCATCGCTTCTGGGTCGAGTCCGAGAACCGCTTTGTACGTCTGCGCCTGACTGCCAAAGGCATGCGTGTTATCGACAAGCGTGGCATCGACGCCGTTCTGGCTGAACTCCGCGCTCGCGGCGAAAAGGTTTAAGGAGAACTATCATGCGTGACCTGATCCGTTTGGTGTCCAGCGCCGGTACCGGCCACTTCTACACCACCGACAAGAACAAGCGCACCACTCCCGACAAGATCGAAATCAAGAAGTACGATCCTGTCGTGCGTAAGCATGTGATGTACAAGGAAGCCAAGATCAAGTAATTGGCGCGACACGCGTAGCGTGTCTCCATAACCTCAAGTTGTTGGTCATCTTGAGGGGTTCCGTTGGGACCATCTGGTCTGGGCAACCAGCCCCGGATAAAACCTTCGCCCAGGAGTCCATTGCCTTTGAGGAATCGCCGCAGCGGCGGCGGCAGCCTGCCAAGGTCGTTTAGCTCCCGGTAGCACGACCGCGGGACAGGGAAACCTGGTCTGGAGAGCTTTCCTATACATCAACCCACGCGGGGATGAATCCCCGCTGGGGTTCCTCTCGCCTAAAAAACGAGAGGAAATCACCTAGAGCAAGCTGTTCATCAGGACAGTACGTGTTCACATCTATATGGAGACATGAGCGAAAGCTCTGTCTGTCATTGTCCAGCCATTCCCGGTACGGAATGGTAGCGGACTCGTTGTACGACCAACGGATAGCCTAGGGAAACATGCGCCACTGGTAACGGTGGGGTGTGGAGCCTTCCCGACAATGTAGCCCCCGTCAGGGTGCGGTTCTGCCGCGAGGCGAGCCGTGGATGCTCGGAGCGGTACCGGGTTGAGGCGCTAGGCTGGCTGGCATGGAGCAACGCAAGTGAACGGCTGATAAGCCTCGTTAATGATCAGCTTGCCAAAGCTGCTGTTGGCAATAACCACAAGGTGTATGGTCGGTTATCCCTGTCGATACGGGGATACGTTGTCTCGGTACCACCGGCGAATAGGCAGGTCCCAAACCAGTCGTGTGACAGATAGGGAACCTGGTAAACCCGTATTGTATTGTTGCCTCGTGGCAGGTGAGCCGCAAGGCGAGCTGTTGGCGGCGCGGGTAGGGGATCGCAGAGAAAGCGAATGCCGGGCTGTAATGGTTCGGATAGGGGTCGTAACATCACCCCACGGGAGTGACCCCGTCCCCTGCTCGACCGTTGGCGTCCCGCTGTTGCAGTTGATCGCGCCCGGTACCCCATGGTTTCTAATCGGGAGACGCTCATGGCTATACGCGTTTCGTTATTCGTTTCAACGTTGATGACTGCGTCGCTGGCGGTTGCCGCCGGCACCGGTCCGACGCACCCGGAGAAAGCCCGCGAACATCCACTGGACACGCGTGAGCCGCGGCAGGATGTAATCGAAAATGGAGCAGACAGCCAAGGCCAGCCAAGGCCTCCGACGCTGGAAGCGCCGCCTGCAGTGCCGCCCGTTACGCCTGACGAACGCCCCTCATCGCCGGATCGGCCGGACACACGTTCGGGCGAAAGCGACGATTCAGCCCCAGCCAGTTGATCAATCGGTGCAAAACCGTGGCAGCCCATATGGCAAAACGAAAACGGGAGGCCCAAGCCTCCCCTTCGGTATTGGCAATACAGTGCTCAGAACAGCACGCGGCTGCGGATGGTGCCGTTGACGTGTTGCAGCTTCTCCAGCGCCAGGTCGGAGTACTCCTTGTCCACGTCGATGACGACGTAGCCGACCTTCTCGTTGGTCTGCAGGAACTGGCCGCAGATGTTGATGCCGTTGTCTGCGAAGACCTTGTTGATCTCGCTCATGACACCCGGAATGTTCTGGTGGATGTGCAGCAGGCGGTGCTTGCCGGGGTGCGATGGCAGGGCCACTTCCGGGAAGTTGACCGAGGACACCGAGGTGCCGTTGTCGCTGTACTTGACCAGCTTTTCCGCCACTTCCAGGCCGATGTTGGCCTGTGCTTCGGCGGTCGAACCGCCGATGTGCGGGGTCAGGATCACGCGATCCAGGCCACGCAGCGGGCTTTCGAACTCTTCGTCGTTGGATTTGGGCTCGGCCGGGAACACGTCGATGGCGGCGCCGATGAGGTGCTCGTTCCTGATCGCGGCGGCCAGGTGATCCAGCTCGACCACGGTGCCGCGGGCGGCGTTGATCAGGATCGCGCCTTTCTTCATGGCGTGGATTTCCTTCTCACCGATCATCCACTGCGTGGATGGCAGCTCGGGGACGTGCAGGGAGACGATGTCGCACATGCCCAGCAGTTCGTACAGCGAACCGATCTGAGTGGCGTTGCCCAGCGGCAGCTTGGTGACCACGTCATAGAAGAACACCTGCATGCCGAGGCTCTCGGCGAGCACTGACAGCTGCGTGCCGATGGAGCCGTAGCCGATGATGCCCAGCTTCTTGCCGCGGATTTCGAAGGAGTTGGCTGCCGACTTGATCCAGCCGCCGCGATGGCAGGACGCGTTCTTCTCCGGAATGCCGCGCAGCAGCAGGATGGCTTCGGCCAGCACCAGCTCGGCCACCGAACGGGTGTTGGAGTAGGGCGCATTGAACACCGCAATGCCGCGCCCGCGAGCGGCATTGAGATCGACCTGATTGGTGCCGATGCAGAAGCAGCCGACGGCGATCAGTTTTTTTGCTGCTTCGAACACGTCCTCGGTAAGCTGAGTACGCGAACGAATCCCGATGAAATGGACGTCAGCGATCTTCTCTTTCAGCTCCGGCTCGGTCAGCGCGGTCTTGAGGTACTCGATGTTGGAGTAGCCGGCGGCCTTGAGGGTGTCGACAGCGTTCTGGTGCACGCCTTCGAGAAGAAGGAACTTGATCTTGCTCTTGTCGAGAGAGGTCTGGCTCATCTGCATTTAAACCTTGAGGCCGAAGGGTAGGACAAAGTGTCCAGCGAAGGCTGGCCGACCCGGTATCAGCGGTGTCGGGAGTCTGCCGAGGCACGTTTCAAAAGGGTGCGTATGCTAGCATACGCACCCCTCGAAACACCCATGTCCTGAGCTGAAGCGCGCTCAGGGCGAGCATGAATCGAATGAGAGATCCCATGATGACCGACCCCGCCCTGATCGACGAGCTGAAGACCCTGGTCGAGCCTGGCAAGGTGCTGACCGATGCCGATTCGCTGAACACCTATGGCAAGGATTGGACCAGACATTTTGCTCCGGCACCTTCGGCGATCGTGTTTCCCAAGGACATCGAGCAAGTACAGGCCATTGTTCGTTGGGCTAATGAACGCAAGGTTGCGCTGGTGCCTTCCGGTGGTCGCACCGGCTTGTCTGCCGCCGCGGTGGCGGCACATGGCGAGGTCGTCGTTTCCTTCGGCTACATGAACCAGATCCTCGACTTCAACGAGATGGACCGCACCGTGGCTTGCCAGCCGGGCGTGGTCACCGCCGTCCTGCAGCAGTTCGCCGAGGACCAGGGCCTGTACTACCCGGTGGACTTCGCCTCCGCCGGTTCCAGCCAGATCGGCGGCAACATCGGCACCAACGCCGGCGGCATCAAGGTGATCCGCTACGGCATGACCCGCAACTGGGTCGCCGGGCTCAAGGTCGTCACCGGCAAGGGCGACCTGCTGGAACTGAACAAGGACCTGATCAAGAACGCCACCGGCTACGACCTGCGCCAGCTGTTCATCGGCGCCGAGGGTACGCTTGGGTTCGTGGTGGAAGCGACCATGCGCCTGGAGCGCCAGCCGACCAATCTCACCGCCATGGTCCTCGGCACGCCGGACTTCGAGTCGATCATGCCGGTGCTGCACGCCTTCCAGGACAAGCTGGACCTGACCGCCTTCGAGTTCTTCTCCGACAAGTGCCTGGACAAGATCCTCGCCCGCGGCGACGTGCCGGCGCCATTCGAGACCCGCACGCCGTTCTATGCGCTGCTGGAGTTCGAGGCCACCACCGAAGAACGTGCCGAGCAGGCTCTGGCGACCTTCGAGCATTGCGTCGAGCAGGGCTGGGTGATCGACGGCGTGATGAGCCAGAGCGAGCAGCAGTTGCAGAACCTGTGGAAGCTGCGCGAGTACATTTCGGAGACCATCAGCCACTGGACGCCCTACAAGAACGACATCTCGGTCACCGTGTCGAGGGTGCCGGCCTTCCTCGCCGCCATCGACGCCATCGTCAGTCAGAACTACCCGGACTTCGAGGTGCTCTGGTACGGCCACATCGGCGACGGCAACCTGCACCTGAACATCCTCAAGCCGGAGGCCTTGTCCAAGGACGAATTCTTCGACAAGTGCGCCGCGGTCAACAAGTGGGTGTTCGAGACGGTCGAGAAGTACAACGGTTCGATCTCTGCCGAGCATGGCGTCGGCATGACTAAATGCGACTACCTGACCTACAGCCGCTCGGAGGCGGAAATCGCCTACATGAAGGCGATCAAGGCTGCGTTCGACCCCAATGGCATCATGAATCCCGGCAAGATCTTTAATTAAAGCCGCAAGCCGCAAGCCGCAAGAAAAATCTGGACGCGCGCTCACTTGCAGCTTGAGGCTTGCAGCTTGCAGCTACGGAGCAATCCTATGAACTACCAGCACCAGTACACCGACGGCACCACGATCCATTATCCGCTGGGCAAAGTCGTCTGCATCGGCCGTAACTACGCCGAGCACGCCAAGGAACTGAACAACCCGGTGCCGAGCGAGCCTCTACTGTTTATCAAGGCCGGCAGCTGCACCGTGCCGCTGGACGGTGGCTTCAGCATTCCCTCTGACCGCGGTGCCGTGCACTACGAGGCGGAAATCGCCGTGCTGATCGGCAAGCCGTTGTCGCGCAAGCCGAACGAAGAAGAGGTTCGCGACGCGATCTCCGGGTTCGCCCCGGCGCTCGACCTGACCCTGCGCGACGTGCAGGCCAAGCTGAAGGAAAAGGGTCATCCATGGGAAATCGCCAAGAGCTTTGACGGTGCCTGCGTGCTGGCACCCTTCGTGCCGGGCGATGCGGTGGAGGATCTGACCGACATCGGCGTGCGCCTGACCATCAACGGTGAGGTGCGTCAGGATGGCAACAGCAATCAGATGCTCAACGCCATCCTGCCGCTGCTGCAGCACATCGCCGGGCATTTCAGCCTGCAGCCGGGCGACGTGGTGCTGACCGGCACGCCGGTGGGTGTCGGCCCCCTCCATCAGGGCGACGAGCTGGTGCTGGAACTGGTCGGACTGTCGCGCTTCGAGAGTCGCGTGCTCTGAAAAGCAGGCCGACGCGCTGGACGCCGACGGCGGACCAAGCTTGAAGCTTCAAGCTTTTAGCTTCCAGCTGCTTCCCTCCGCTTGAGCGTTTGCACGCCGTCTTTGGTGCCCAGCAACAGAATGTCGGCCGGGCGTGCAGCGAACAGCCCGTTGGTGACCACGCCGACGATGTTGTTGATCTGCGCTTCCACATCCGGGGCGAAGCCGATCATGAGGTTGTGCACGTCGAGAATAATGTTGCCGTTGTCGGTCACCACACCGTCACGGTACACGGGGTCGCCACCCAGCTTGACCAATTCCCGCCCCACGTGGCTGCGGGCCATCGGTATCACTTCGACCGGCAGGGGAAACTCGCCGAGGCGTTCGACCAGCTTGCTGTCGTCGGCGATGCAGATGAAGGTGCGGGCCACTGCGGCAACGATCTTTTCCCGGGTCAGGGCTGCGCCGCCGCCCTTGATCAGTTCCAGATGGCTGTTGGTCTCGTCGGCGCCGTCGATGTAGAACTCCAGGTCCGATACCGAATTCAGGTCGTAAACCGGAATGCCATGGCCTTTCAGGCGCTCGGCGGTGGCGTCGGAACTGGCTACCGCGCCGTCGAAGAAGCCTTTGTGCTTGGCCAGCAGGTCGATGAAGAAGTTGGCGGTGGAACCGGTGCCAACGCCGACGATGCTGCGGTCGGTGAGCTGCGGCGCGATGAGGTCGACAGCGGCCTGGGCGACAGCCTGCTTGAGTTGGTCCTGGGTCATGGCGTAAAGGTCCGGGCGGTGAGTGAGTCGAGGGACGAGAGTATAGCGGGGGCTCAGCAGAGGGTCTTGCCGGCTAAGGCTGTACGGCTGTTTTGCGCGCCGATTGACGGTGGTCGCAGGGTTTTTCGCAGAGTAGACTCGTCTGCCCTGCATGGCCCGCCAAGATAGCTCACGATGCTCGAACAGTACGTCAAGAAGATCCTCACCTCGCGCGTCTATGACGTTGCGGTGGAAACCCCGTTGCAGCCTGCCCGCCAGCTTTCCGAGCGGCTGGGTAACCAGATTCTGCTCAAGCGCGAGGATCTGCAGCCGGTGTTCTCGTTCAAGATCCGTGGCGCCTATAACAAGCTGGCTCAGCTTTCCGCCGAGGAGCTGGCGCGCGGCGTCGTCACGGCTTCGGCCGGCAACCATGCCCAGGGCCTGGCCTTGGCGGCCCGCGAGCTGGGTATCAAGGCGACCATCGTCATGCCGCGCACCACGCCGGAGCTGAAGGTTCAGGGCGTGCGTGCGCGCGGCGGCAAGGTGGTGCTACACGGGGATGCTTTTCCCGAGGCGCTGGCGTACTCGCTGCGGCTGGTCGAGGAAAAGGGTTACGTCTATATCCACCCCTACGACGATCCGCACGTCATTGCCGGGCAGGGCACCGTGGCGATGGAAATTCTTCGCCAGCACCAGGGCCAGCTGGACGCGATCTTCGTGCCAGTGGGCGGCGGCGGGCTGATCGCGGGCGTGGCCGCGTACATCAAATACCTGCGCCCCGAGATCAAGGTCATCGGTGTGGAGCCGGACGATTCCAACTGCCTGCAGCAGGCAATGGCCGCCGGCGAGCGCGTGGTGCTGCCGCAAGTGGGCTTGTTCGCCGACGGGGTGGCGGTGGCGCAGATCGGTCAGTACACCTTCGATATCTGCCGGCACCATGTCGACGAAGTGATCACGGTCAGTACCGACGAGATCTGTGCGGCCATCAAGGACATCTACGACGACACCCGCTCGATCACCGAGCCGGCCGGTGCCCTGGCGGTGGCCGGGATCAAGCGCTACGTGGAGCGTGACGGGGTCGAGAAGCAGGTACTGGTGGGCATCGATTCGGGGGCCAACGTCAATTTCGACCGGCTGCGCCACGTGGCCGAGCGGGCCGAGCTGGGCGAGAAGCGCGAAGCGATCATCGCCGTGACCATCCCCGAGGAGCCGGGCAGCTTCAAGGCCTTTTGCGAGGCCATCGGCAAGCGCCAGATTACCGAGTTCAACTACCGCTACCACCAGGACCGCGAAGCGCACATCTTCGTCGGCGTGCAGACCCATCCGGAAAACGATCCGCGTGCGGCGCTGGTGGAAGGGCTGCGGGCCAAGGGCTTTCCGGTACTCGACCTCACCGACAATGAGCTGGCCAAGCTGCACACCCGCCACATGGTCGGCGGACATGCGTCCGGCGTGAGCGATGAGTTGGTCTATCGCTTCGAATTCCCGGAACGTCCGGGCGCGCTGTTCAACTTTCTCAGCAACCTCGGCGGGCGCTGGAACATATCGATGTTCCACTACCGCAACCATGGTGCCGCTGACGGCCGAGTGGTGGCCGGCTTGCAAGTACCCGCCGAGGACCGTCACCTGTTGCCGGCCGCGCTGGACAAGATCGGCTATCGATACTGGGACGAAACGGACAATCCGGCCTACCAACTCTTTCTCGGCTGACCAGCCGTACCGCGAGGATCAATGGAACATTACCCGCTGCTGAACATTGCCCATGCTGCCCTGGCGATTCTGCTCACGCTCGGGCTCATCGCCCATATCGTCATGCTGTGGAAGGCCTGGCGACGGGCAGATCCTGCCGTGTTGCAGAAAAAACTGCAGCGGACCCGGCTGATGTCACTGCCCTTGCTCGCCGTGCTGG
This sequence comes from Stutzerimonas stutzeri, assembly GCF_024448935.1. Taxonomy (GTDB): domain Bacteria; phylum Pseudomonadota; class Gammaproteobacteria; order Pseudomonadales; family Pseudomonadaceae; genus Stutzerimonas; species Stutzerimonas stutzeri_AO. The sequence continues at coordinate 14,349 of NZ_JAMOIE010000058.1, read as the reverse complement.
GATTGCTGCTGCCGGTGACAGGCTGGTGGTTGGCTCATCTGGCAGGCTTTCCGCTCGGCCAGCTGTGGCTGCTCGCCAGTTCGGTGCTGTTTCTGATCCTCGTACCGCTCACCTTGTTGCTCGGTGGCCGGTTGCGCGCCTGGCAAGCGTTGGGCGATACCCCGGCGCCCGCGCGGCTGCCACGCTTTGCGCTGGTTTACGCTGGGCTGATCTTGCTGATTCTGATCGCCATCATGGGGCTGATGGGCGCCAAGCCGGTCTAGTCTGCGGCCACCGCTCAGCGCAGGCTGATGATGCTCCAGCCGCGCTGTTGGGCGATATCGCGAAGGGTGGGGTCGGGGTCGACGGCGACCGGATGGCTGACCCGCTCGAGCAATGGCAGGTCGTTGCGTGAATCGCTGTAAAAATAGCTGTCATCCAGGCTCTGGTCATTTTCCACCAGCCAGCGTTCGATTCGTGTCACCTTGCCTTCCTGAAAGCACGGCACATCGGTCAAGCGACCGGTGTAGCGTCCCTCCTGCATCTCGCATTCGGTGGCCAGCAGGGTATCGACGCCCAGGCGTTTGGCGATGGGCCCGGTGATGAAGCGGTTGGTTGCGGTGATGATGACCACCCGGTCGCCGGCTTCATGATGCTGGCGGACCAATGCCTCGCCTTTTGCCAGCACGATGGGTTCGATGTGGTCGCGCATGAACTCGGCGTGCCATTGCTGAAGCTGCGCCATCTCGCTGCGCCCAAGCAGCTCCTGGCAGAAGTTCTGATATTCATGCACATCCAGCGCGCCGGCCAGGTAGTCCTGATAAAAGGCATCGTTGCGGGCGCGATAGGCCTCGGCGTCGACCAGCCCGCGTTGGCAGAGAAATTCACCCCAAGCGTGGTCGCTGTCGCCGGCCAGGAGGGTGTTGTCGAGATCGAATAGAGCCAGGCGCACGCTGCTTTCCTCAGGCGATGAAGGGAGGCGAAGCATAGCCGGATCGCTCGCTAGATGGCAGATGCAAGCACTTCGATGGCGCGCCGCTTCCGATTGATCAATGGCTCCCATGCGCGCTTTCTGCTTTTCACGTTTTTGTGGAACAATGCCGCGACATGCGTTTGCGAGGTTGTTGCCGTGATCGACTCCGATGGTTTTCGCCCCAATGTCGGCATCATCCTGACCAATGATGTCGGGCAGGTGCTGTGGGCTCGGCGGATTAACCAGGATGCCTGGCAATTTCCGCAAGGCGGAATCAATCCACGCGAGACGCCGGAAGAGGCCCTCTACCGCGAACTCAACGAAGAAGTCGGCTTGGAACAGCAGGATGTGCAGATCCTTGCCTGCACCCGCGGCTGGTTGCGCTATCGCTTGCCGCAGCGCCTGGTGCGTACTCACAGCCAGCCGCTGTGCATCGGTCAGAAACAGAAGTGGTTTCTGCTGCGCCTCACCGGCGCCGAAGACCGGGTGCGCATGGATCTGACTGGCAAGCCGGAATTCGACGGATGGCGCTGGGTCAGTTACTGGTACCCGCTGGGCCAGGTGGTCACCTTCAAGCGCGAGGTTTACCGTCGCGCCTTAAAAGAACTCGCCCCGCGCCTTCTGGCGCAGGATTGACGGGAGAAAGCCCCTGAGCATGCTCGGCACGCTGCGCAAGATCGTCCAGGAAGTCAACGCCGCCAGGGATCTCACGGCGGCCCTGGGCATTATCGTGCTGAGAGTCCGGGAGGCCATGGGCAGCCAGGTCTGCTCGGTCTACCTGCTCGATCCGGAATCCGGTCGTTTCGTGCTCATGGCCACCGAAGGCCTGAACAAGGAAGCCATCGGCAAGGTCAGCATGGCGCCCAACGAGGGTCTGGTCGGTCTGGTCGGCACCCGAGAGGAGCCGCTCAACCTGGAGCATGCCTCCGAGCATCCGCGCTATCGCTACTTTGCCGAGACCGGTGAAGAGCGCTACGCCTCTTTTCTCGGTGCGCCGATCATTCACCATCGGCGGGTGATGGGCGTACTGGTCATTCAGCAGAAAGAGCGGCGGCTGTTCGACGAGGGCGAAGAAGCCTTTCTCGTGACCATGAGCGCACAGCTCGCGGGGGTCATCGCCCACGCCGAGGCAACCGGCTCGATCCGTGGCCTCGGCCGGCAGGGCAAAGGCATTCAGGAAACCCGTTTCATCGGTATTCCGGGTGCGCCCGGGGCGGCGGTGGGCACGGCAGTCGTTGTGCTGCCGCCTGCTGATCTGGACGTGGTGCCCGACAAGGCCATCGATAACATTCCAGCCGAGCTCGCGCTGTTCGAAGCTGCGCTCGCGGCTGTACGTGCCGACATGCGTGCCTTGTCCGACAAGCTTGCTACGCAGATGCGCAAGGAAGAGCGCGCACTGTTCGACGTCTACCTGATGATGCTCGACGACTCTGCCCTCGGTGGCGAGGTGTCCAAAGTCATTCGGACGGGCCAGTGGGCGCAAGGCGCGTTACGCCAGGTCGTTGCCGATCATGTGGGTCGCTTCGAGATGATGGACGATGCCTACCTGCGCGAGCGCGCCTCGGACGTCAAGGACATCGGCCGGCGTCTGCTCGGCTATCTGCAGCAGGCCCGGCAGCAGACGCTGACCTACCCGGACAACACCATCCTCGTCAGTGAAGAGCTGTCCCCGGCGATGCTCGGCGAAGTGCCTGAAGGCAAGCTGATGGGCATGGTGTCGGTGCTCGGTTCGAGCAACTCGCATGTGGCGATCCTGGCGCGGGCCATGGGCATCCCGACCGTGATGGGCGCGGTCGACCTGCCGTACTCGAAGGTCGACGGTATCGAGCTGATCATCGACGGCACCCGGGGCGAGATCATCACCAATCCTGCCAAGGTGCTGCGCGAACAGTATCTGATCCTGGCCGAGCAGGAGCGGCAGCTGTCCGAAGGGCTCGACGTGCTGCGCGAGCTGCCGTGCGAGACCACCGATGGATTGCGCATCCCGCTGTGGGTGAACACCGGCCTGCTCGCCGATGTGGTGCGTGCTCAGGAGCGCGGCGCCGAGGGCGTCGGTCTGTATCGCACCGAAGTGCCCTTCATGATCAAGGAGCGCTTTCCCAGCGAGAAGGAGCAGATGGCGATCTATCGCGAACAGCTGCAGGCCTTCCATCCGCTGCCCGTGACCATGCGCAGTCTGGATATCGGCGGCGACAAGAGCCTGCCGTATTTTCCCATCAAGGAAGAGAATCCTTTCCTTGGCTGGCGGGGCATCCGCGTCACCCTGGACCATCCCGAGATATTTCTGCTGCAGACCCGCGCCATGCTCAAGGCCAGCGCCGGGCTGAACAACCTGCGCATCCTCCTGCCGATGATTTCCGGCACGCGCGAGCTGGAAGAAGCGCTGCACCTGATCCATCGCGCCTGGGGCGAAGTGCGCGACGAAGGCACCGATGTCGAAATGCCTCCGGTGGGGGTGATGATCGAAGTGCCGGCGGCAGTCTACCTGACCCGCGAACTGGCGCGTCAGGTGGACTTCATCTCGGTGGGCTCCAACGACCTGACCCAGTACCTGCTGGCGGTCGATCGCAACAATCCTCGGGTGGCGGATCTTTACGATTATCTGCATCCCGCTGTGCTCGAAGCGTTGCAGCGCGTCGTCCGTGAAGCCCACGGCGAAGGCAAGCCGGTGAGCATCTGCGGTGAGATGGCCGGTGACCCCGGTGCGGCCATCCTGCTGCTGGCGATGGGGTTCGACAGCCTGTCGATGAACGCCACCAACCTGCCGAAGGTGAAATGGATGCTGCGCCAGATCAGTTCGGCAACTGCCCGCGAGTTGCTGGCCAAGGTGATGGTCATGGACAGTCCTCAGGTGATCCATGCCACCGTGCAATTGACCCTGCGCAACCTGGGGTTGGACCGCATGCTCAACCCGTCGGCGGCGCTCTAGCCCGGATCCGAGCGGCTTACCTGGCTGGATGAAGGCAGGTCGAAGCGGCGTTGACCCAACACCCCAGCCGGTCCGAAGCGGCGCTCGGTGATATGTGCGGAGCCGTCCGCACGGCGGATCAGTACCGTGCTGGCGCGGGTGCCGTAGTCGGCGCTTGATATGAATACGCTGGACAGCTTCTTCTCCCATTCATAGGGCACGCCGGTGCTTGGCAGGTCGGCGTCTGCGGCGGGTTGGGGGTCGCTCAACACCCGCAACAGGGTGTCCACGTCCGGTGCGTCGATACAGGCCTGCAAGGCGGCGCGGGCGCGAACGAGCTTCGGCCAGGGCGTATTCAGCGCTGCGTTGGACAAGCCGTAGACACCGGCCGGCAACCGTTCCTGTGTGGCGGACTGTGAATTCAGGTACCACAACTCCCGTGCATCCCCGACCAGCAGGTTGAAACCCGAGTAATGCTCGAGGTGGCCAGTCAATTCGCTCAGGTAGGCCTGGGGTGACAGAGCACTGCGCAGATAGCGCTCGGGCAGTTCGCCACGTGAGCGCGCGCCGGCCGGGGTACCCGGTGCGCGGATGTTGGTCAGTGCGGCGAAGCGTCCCGCTGCACTGACTCCCATCCAGGTGCCACCTGCCAGGAGGTCGCGCCCAGCTACGATTTCTGGCGTGTCGTCCCAGTGACCCAGCGGCAGGCTGGGACGCGCATGGAATTCGTCACGGTTGGCCGCGACGATGAGTGGCACTGCGTGGCTCGGGCGCCAGGCGAATACGATCAGGCACATGGTTAGGCTCAGCTGGGTGCGAGAGGTGAGAGCTTGAAGCCAAGCCGCCCGGCTCGGCAACCCGCTTTCAGCTGCCGGGCAGTTTTTCCGCTAACATGCCGCTTTGTTTTGGTCAGGGTGGCCCGATGGAGTTCGCGATTTACCTGCTGCTCGGAGGGTTTGCCGGTGTGCTGGCCGGACTGTTCGGTGTCGGCGGAGGAATGGTCATTGTTCCGGTACTGGTCTTCAGCTTCACGCTGCAGGGTTTCGATCCGCTGGTGTTGACCCACATGGCGGTCGGCACGTCGCTGGCGACGATCGTTTTCACCTCACTGAACTCGATTAGAGCTCATCATCTCAAAGGCGCAGTGCTCTGGCCCGTGGTGCTGTGGATGACCCTCGGCATTCTGCTCGGGGCGGTCTTGGGCAGCGTCACCGCGGCGGCGATCCAAGGGCCTGTATTGCAGAAGATCATCGGCGTGTTCGCCATTGCCATGGCGATTCAGATGGCATTTTCGCTTCAGCCCAAGGCCAGCCGCGGCGTGCCCGGCAAGCCCGGGCTCACGCTGGCGGGTGTGGTGGTGGGCTGGGTATCGGCGATCTTCGGGATCGGTGGTGGTTCCCTGACGGTACCCTTTCTCAGCTGGCGCAGCGTACCCCTTCAGCAGGCGGTCGCGACGTCGGCGGCCTGTGGTCTGCCGATCGCTATCGTCGGCGCGTTGAGTTTCGCGTTGGTTGGCTGGCAGGATGCGCATCTGCCGGAATGGAGCCTGGGGTTCGTTTACTTGCCGGCGGTGCTGGGTATCGCGATCACCAGTATGTTTTTCGCCCGGATCGGGGCGCAACTGGCCCATCGGCTGTCGGCACTGATGCTGCGGCGCCTGTTCGCGCTGTTGCTGTTTAGCGTTGGTATCAATTTCTTGATCTGAGGAAACCCGGATGCTGCCTTACCCGCAGATAGACCCTGTGGCCGTTTCGCTAGGCCCGCTGCAAATCCACTGGTACGGCCTGATGTATCTGGTCGGCATCGGTGGTGCCTGGCTGCTGGCCTCCCGCCGCCTGCACCGTTTCGATCCGAGCTGGGACAAGGACAAGCTTTCTGACCTGGTGTTCTGGGTGGCGATGGGCGTGATCGTCGGGGGGCGGCTGGGTTATGTGCTGTTCTACGATCTGGCGTCCTATATCAGCGATCCGACCCTCATCTTCCAGGTCTGGAAGGGGGGCATGTCGTTTCACGGGGGCTTGCTTGGCGTGCTGCTGTGCACCTGGATTTTCGCCCGGCGCAACGGCAAGAAATTCTTCGAGCTGATGGACTTCATCGCGCCCTTCGTGCCGATCGGGCTGGGCGCCGGGCGCATCGGCAACTTCATCAACGCCGAGCTGTGGGGCAAGGCGACCGATGTGCCCTGGGCCATGGTCTTTCCCACCGATCCGCAGCAGCTGGCGCGGCATCCCTCGCAGCTCTATCAGTTCGCCCTGGAAGGCGTGGCGTTATTCGTCATTCTCTGGGTCTACTCGAGCAAGCCGCGGCCGACCATGGCAGTCTCCGGCTTGTTTGCCGTCTGCTATGGCATCTTCCGTTTCATCGTCGAATTCGTGCGCGTACCCGATGCGCAGCTCGGCTACCTGGCGTTCGGCTGGCTGACCATGGGCCAGGTCCTTTGCGTGCCGATGGTGCTGCTGGGCGCAGGAATGATCGCCTGGGGTTACCGACGCGACGCCGGTCGGGCTCCGGCCTGATTCGAAGGCCTGCCTGTCGCCGCGAAGGCGACAAGCGGGCCCCGGGCTTTTACTATGCGCGCAGCCTTTTCACCGCGCTTCGGCGCCTGCTTCGAGCTCATCGATGAAACAATATCTCGACCTGATGCGCCATGTGCGCGAGCATGGAACCTTCAAGAGCGATCGCACTGGCACCGGCACTTACAGCGTGTTTGGCCATCAGATGCGCTTCGACCTGAGCGACGGTTTTCCGCTGGTGACCACCAAGAAATGCCACCTGAAATCGATCATTCACGAGCTGCTGTGGTTTCTGCAGGGTGACACCAACATCAAGTACTTGCGGGAAAACGGCGTACGCATCTGGGACGAGTGGGCCGACGAGAACGGCGAGCTCGGCCCGGTCTACGGTTACCAATGGCGCAGCTGGCCGGCGCCCAACGGCGGATCGGTCGACCAGATCAGCAAACTGGTGGAGATGATCAAGCAGAACCCGGATTCGCGCCGCCTGATCGTTTCAGCCTGGAACCCTGCGCTGGTCGACGAGATGGCCCTGCCGCCTTGCCACGCGCTGTTCCAGTTCTATGTCGCGAACGGCAAGCTCAGCTGCCAGCTGTACCAGCGTTCAGCCGACATCTTCCTCGGCGTGCCCTTCAACATCGCCAGCTATGCGCTGCTGACGCTGATGGTGGCCCAGGTCTGCGACCTGCAGCCGGGCGAGTTCATCTGGAGCGGTGGCGATTGCCACCTCTATGCAAACCACCTGGAACAGGCCGACCTGCAGCTGACCCGCGAACCGCTACCGCTGCCGACGATGAAGCTCAATCCCGACGTGAAGGACCTGTTCGCCTTCCGCTTCGAGGACTTCGAACTGGTGGGTTACGACGCCCATCCGCATATCAAGGCACCCGTCGCCGTCTGACTTTGGTCGGGTTTGCCGTTGCGGATAACCTGAGCGTCACATTTGCCGTATAGACTCGACCGCTCAGGGGCATTTTGGGAGGCAAGTCATGCGCAGGGTCGTGTTCAATCAGAAGGGCGGTGTCGGCAAGTCGAGCATCGCCTGCAATCTGGCCGCGGTCAGCGCATCGCAGGGCTACCGCACGCTGCTGGTGGACCTGGACGCCCAGGCCAACTCCACGCATTACCTGACCGGACTGACCGGCGATGACATTCCCACGGGCATCGCCGACTTCTTCAAGCAGATCCTCGCCGGCGGTGCCGCGGGCAAGAAGGCGCGTCCGCCGATCCTCGAAACGGCCTTCGACAACCTGCACCTGATCAGCGCCACCGCCGAGCTGGCCGACCTGCAGCCCAAGCTCGAAGCCAAGCACAAGATCAACAAGCTGCGCAAATTGCTCGACGGCCTTGCCGAGGAGTACGACCGCATCTACCTCGACACACCGCCCTCGCTGAACTTCTACACCGTTTCGGCGCTGATCGCTGCCGACCGCTGCCTGATTCCCTTCGACTGCGACAGCTTTTCCCGCCAGGCGCTGTACAGCCTGCTAGCAGAAATCGAGGAGTTGCAGGAAGACCACGACGTAGGGCTGCAGGTCGAGGGCATCGTGGTCAATCAGTTCCAGCCGCGGGCGGCGCTGCCGCAGCAGATGATCGACGAGCTGCTGAGTGAGGGTTTGCCGGTGCTGCCCGTGCATCTGATGAGTTCGGTACGGATGCGCGAGTCGCATGAGGTGTGCATTCCGCTGATCCACCTCGACCCGCGGCACAAGCTGACCCAGCAGTTCGTCGAGTTGCATGGGTATCTGGAAGGCCGCTGACTACTCGTCCCGCGAGCGTTCGATCTTGCGACCCAGCCGCGAGGCGTAGAGCTCGCCGATGATGCCGCGACGAAAGATCAATACGCAGACCATGAAGATGATCCCGGTCACCAGTGTGACCGGCAGCGACGAGGTTGCGAGGTAGTTGCCCAGCGTGGTCACCAACGCCGCACCAAATACAGGACCTACCAGCGTCCCGATTCCGCCAAGCAGCGTCATCAGCACCACCTCCCCGGACATCTGCCAACTGACATCGGTGAGGGTGGCGAACTGAAACACCAGCGCTTTGAGCCCGCCGGCCAACCCCGCCAGCGCAGCCGACATGACGAAAGCGCCAAGCTTGTAACGGGACACCGAATAGCCGAGGGAGATTGCCCTGTTTTCGTTCTCGCGAATCGACTTGAGGATCATGCCGTACGGCGAATTGATGATTCGCCAGATTGCCAGCACGCCGAGCAGGAACACCGTGAGCACGAAGAAATACATGTTCAGCGGCTCTTTCAGATCGATTAATCCGAACAGGTGCCCGCGCGGAACGCCCTGAATGCCGTCTTCGCCATGGGTGAAAGGCGCCTGCAAACAAAAGAAGAAAAACATCTGCGACAGCGCCAGCGTGATCATCGTCGAGTAGATGCCTTGCCTGCGGATCGCCAGAAAGCCGATCACCAGCCCCAGGAATGCGGCCCCCACCACCCCCACCAGAATGCCCAACTCCGGCGTCAGACCCCATTCCTTGACCGCATGGGCGGTGAAATAGGCGGCGCCGCCGAAGAACGCGGCGTGGCCGAAGGAGAGGATGCCGGTGTACCCCAGGAGCAGGTTGAAGGCGCAGGCGAACAGTGCGAAACACATTACCTTCATCAGGAACACGGGGTAAAAATGCAGCGGCGCCAGGACCAGCCCGACGACCCCGATGAGGATCAGGATCGTCTCGGCATTCCAGCGCTTTCGCTTTGCTGCGGATCGTGCGGTCGTTTGCTGCATGTCAGCCATCCCTTCCCATCAAGCCCGCAGGCCGCACGAGCAGCACAATCGCCATGACCACGAAGATCACGATGTTGGATGCCTCGGGGTAGAACACCTTGGTCAGGCCCTCGAGAATCCCCAGCATGTAGCCGGTGATGACCGCTCCCAGGATGGAGCCCATGCCGCCTACCACTACCACGGCGAACACGACGATGATGAGGTTCGAGCCCATCAGCGGACTGACCTGGTAGATCGGTGCGGCAAGGATTCCGGCCAGTCCTGCCAGACCGGAACCGAGGCCGTAAGTGAACGTCAGCAGCAGCGGCACGTTGATGCCGAAGGTGCGTACCAGCGTGGGGTTTTCGGTGACGGCCCGCAGATAGGCACCGAGTTTGGTCTTTTCGATCAGCAGCCAGGTGCCCAGGCAGATCAGCAGGGACGCCAGCACCACCCAGGCGCGGTACTTGGGCAGGAACATGAAGCCCAGGTTGTAGCCGCCTGACAGCAGGCTCGGCACTGCGTAGGGCTGGCCGGATGAGCCGTAGTAGTAGCGGAACGCGCCTTCCAGCGCGAGGGCCAGGCCGAAGGTAAAGAGCAGACCGTACAGGTGATCGAGGTTATACAGCCGTGACAGCGCCAGCCGCTCGATCCCCGCCCCGACGAGACCAACGATCAACGGTGCCAGAATCAACGCCGGCCAGTAGCCGATGCCCAGGATCGTCAGCAGCAGATAGCCGGCAAAAGCGCCCATCATGTACTGCGCGCCATGGGCGAAATTGATCACCTTGATCAGACCGAAAATGATCGCCAGACCCAAGCTGAGCATGGCGTAGAAGGAGCCGTTGATCAGGCCGATCAGCAGTTGCCCGAGAAACGCCTGGACAGGTACGCCGAAGATCTCTGTCATCAGACCCCCAGAGTTTCGTTGAGTATCGTCATGCGATCCGGCAGTTCGCTGACATGGAAGCTGTCAACGATCCGTCCGTGATCGACCAGGTAAAAGCGGTCGGCGACCTTGCTGGCGAAGCGGAAGTTCTGCTCCACCAGAAGGATGGTCATGCCGCGCTGCTTGAGTGTCAGCAGTACATCGCCGATGCGCTGGACGATCACTGGCGCCAGGCCCTCGGTGGGCTCGTCCAGCAGCAACAGTTTCGCCCCGGTACGCAGTATTCGTGCGATCGCCAGCATCTGCTGCTCACCGCCGGACAGTTTGGTTCCGGCGCTGTTGCGGCGTTCCTTGAGGTTTGGGAACAGCTCATAGATCTCATGGGTGGACATGCCGCCCTTGGCGATGATCGGCGGCAGGTTGAGGTTCTCGTCCACCGTCAGGGTGGCGAAGATACCGCGCTCCTCCGGCACGAACCCCATTCCCGTGTGGGCAGCTCGATGCAGAGGTACGTGCATCATGTCGTGACCATCGAACTGGATGGTTCCGGTCCGTTTGCGGATGATGCCCATGATCGAGCGCAGCGCCGTGGTCTTGCCCACGCCGTTGCGGCCGAGCAGTGTCACGGTCTCGCCTTGATGGACGTCCAGGTCGATTCCATGCAGCGCGTGGCTCTCGCCGTACCAGGCGTTGAGCTCGCGAACCCTTAACAGCGGCGTCGCTTCACTCATCTTCGGTCCCCATATACGCCTCGCGGACGCGTGCGTCCTGGCTCACGCTGCGGTAATCGCCCGAGGTCAGGATTTCCCCTCGTTGGAGCACTGTCACCTGATCACAAAGGTCGGCGACGACTTTCAGGTTGTGTTCGACCATCAGGACCGCGCGATCGCGGGCCGCCTCGCGGATGATCTCGGACACGATGTGCACGTCCTCATGGCCCATGCCCGCCATCGGCTCGTCCAGCAGCAAGACCTTTGGCTCCAGGGCGAGGGTGGTAGCAATCTCCAGGACTCGCTTGCGCCCGTAGGACAAATCCGCCGCCGGGCTATGACAGACGTCCTGCAGGCCAATCGACTCGATCATCTGAATGGCCCGCTCGTTAAGACGGTTCAGCGAGCGCAGCGGCAGCCAGAACTGCGTTGCCAGGCCGCCCGGACGCTGCAGGGCCACACGCACGTTTTCCAGCACTGTCAGGTGCGGGAAAACGGCTGAAATCTGGAATGAGCGCACCAGTCCCATGCGTGCCACCTTGGCCGGATCGGTACGGGTGATGTCTTCTCCGAGCAGCGTGATGGTGCCGCTGGATGGTTGCAGGAACTTGGTTAGCAGGTTGAATACCGTGGTCTTGCCGGCGCCGTTGGGCCCGATCAACGCATGGACCCGGGCGTGATGCACGTCCAGGTCGACATCGTTCACCGCAACGAAACCCTTGAAATCCCGGCGCAGCCCGCGCGCCGAGAGCACGACGGGCGATTGCCCGCCCGCCGTCGACCCCGCACGATCTTCAGCTGAATCGCTGTGGGCCATCATGCTTATTGCTTGGCCAGGTCGCAGCCGCTCTCGGCGGGCTTGATGTAGGCTTCATCGCCCGGCACCGTGGCGAGGACCTTGTAGTAATCCCAGGGCTCCTTGCTTTCCTCGGGCTTCTTCACTTCCATCAGGTAGACGTCGCTGATCAGGCGGCCGTTGGCGCCGACCTTGCCATTGCGGGCGAAGAGATCGTTCACCGGCATCTCATGCATGGCCTTGGCCACCGCTTCGGTTTCGTCGGTGCCGACCTTGTCGATCGCCTTGAGATACTGCAATACGCCCGAGTAGGTGCCCGCGTGGATCATGTTCGGCATCCGCCCGGTGCGCTCGAAGAAGCGTTTGCCAAATTCACGGGATTGATCGTCACGGTCCCAGTAGAAGCTTTCGGTGAGGGTCAGCCCCTGTGCGGCTTCAAGGCCGAGGCCGTGCACTTCCGAGAGGGTGAAGAGCAGCGCCGCCAGACGTTGACCACTGGCGACGATGCCGAACTCGGCGGCCTGCTTGATGGCATTGGCGGTATCCATCCCGGCGTTGGCCAGGCCGATGACTTCGGCGCCGGAGGATTGCGCTTGCAAGAGGAAAGAGGAGTAATCGTTGGTCGCCAACGGGTGCCGTACGGCGCCCTTGATTTCTCCCCCCTTGGCTTTGACGAATTCGCTGGTCTGCTCCTCCAGCGAGTACCCGAAGGCATAGTCGGCGGTGAGGAAGTACCAGCTGTTGCCGCCCTGGGATACCAGCGCACCGCCCGTGCCAACCGCCAGCGCGTGGGTGTCATAAGCCCAGTGGAAGCCGTAGGGTGAACACTGCTTGCCGGTGAGTTCGGCGGTAGCGGCGCCAGTGACCAGATCGATCTTTTTCTTGTCCTTGGAGATGCCTTGCACCGCCAGCGCCACGGATGATGTGGTCAGTTCCATAATGGAGTCGACCTGCTCGCGGTCGTACCACTGACGTGCGATATTGGAAGCGATATCCGGCTTGTTCTGATGGTCGGCCGTGATGATTTCGATCGGCATGCCCCGAATTTTCCCGCCGAAATCTTCAGCCGCCATCTTGGCCGCCTCGTAGGACCATTTACCACCGAAGTCGGCATAGACGCCGGACTGGTCGTTGAGAATGCCGATTTTCACCTTGCCATCGGATATTTCCGCAGCCGTCGCGGGGATCGCGGCCGCTGCGCTCAGTGCTGCCGTTGCAATTGCCAGAAGCTTCATCGCCTATCTCCTTGCAGGGGTTGACCGCTTGGAAGACAGCCCAAGCGGCTGCCACAACTGGACGGTTCGGTGGGTAACGGGAAGCGGCAGACAGGGCTACCGACCATCACAACGAGCATGCGCTGACAGGCGCTGCGGTAACGGTTTCGGGAGCGAGCCAAAAGGTGTATCGATCGCGGGAAGTCAGGGCTTCGGCAGCAATCGGGATTGCGCCGAAAGAAGGGATCTGCCGTGCCGGGCTGGCGCGGATAGTCGGTGGGCACCGAGGCTGTGTTCATTCGGCCTGACATATGATTTTTCTAGTTATTGTGTAGCGCTAAACCTAGCAGGGGGTTCGGCGAGGCGCAACTGACCATTCCGGCTAGATCGGTCAGGTTTGGCTGTGCCATTCGGCGCAGTGCGCGAGCTTGGCGCAGCCGTTGAGGCTCGGCAGGCGAAAAAAACAGACACGACGCTGGTGCCGAGTGAACGAGCCCATCGGAACAGGGTGCCGGCACCTGCGGTTTTTAGCTTGGCGATGGGTTCATGGCTACCGCTATGCTGGCGGCCATTCAAGCAGGAGCGAGTGATGAGCAAGGTCAGTGTGTTGGTGGTCGATGATGCGCCCTTCATTCGGGATCTGATCAAGAAGGGGTTGCGCAGCCATTTCCCGGGGATTCATATCGAGGACGCTGTAACCGGGCGCAAGGCCCAGCAAATGCTCGATCGGGATTCGTTCGACCTCATTCTTTGTGATTGGGAAATGCCGGAAATGTCCGGCCTTGAACTGCTCACCTGGTGCCGTGCCCAGGAAAAGCTCAAGACCACCCCGTTCATCATGGTCACCAGCCGTGGCGACAAGAAGAACGTGGTCCAGGCGATCCAGTCAGGTGTGTCCGATTTCATCGGCAAGCCATTCTCCAACGAACAGTTGACTACCAAGGTGCGCAAGGCGCTCGGACGGGCCGGCAAGCTCGACGCGTTGGCCGCCAGCGCACCGGCACGGCCGACCAATACCGGAATGGCCAACGATTCCCTGGCTGCGCTGACGGGCGGTAAGGCCGAAGTTGTCAAGCCGGCCTCTGCGCCGGTGGCTTCGCCGGCACCCGGGCTTGCCGCGCCGCTGGTTCAGCCGGGCGCAGTCAAGCCGACGGCGGCCAGCGGCGGCCGCGGCCAAGGCCAGCTGCGGCTGGCGAGCGGGACGCTTGCTTGCGTCATCAAGGCCCTCAGTCTTAAAGAGGGGCTACTGGTGGTCAAACGCGGCGAGACGCTACCGCAAGTGCTGCAGAGCGCAGTGCTCGATCTGGAGCAGGGCGAAGGCGGGGAGGTGGCACGCCTCAATGGCTATCTGCACGCGGTCGCGGCGCTGGAGCCCAAACCGGACAGTGAATGGCTGCAATTGACCTTTCGCTTCGTCGATCGCGATCCGCAAAAGCTCGATTACCTGTCACGCCTCATCGCCCGCGGGACGGCACAACGGCACTTCGTCCCTGGCGCCTGAATAGAGACGAGCACCACTTAGGTCTGCGAACAGACGCTCCGGTCATCTGAAATGTGCAGTGCGGCCGGAACACTTTCACAGGCCGACGGTCGGTGGCTCGCGTGCGCACCGTTGCGCTGCTAGTCTGCAGCCCTCTTGCTACA